>NZ_WVRJ01000001.1:0-491051 GCF_013110855.1 Ruegeria sp. HKCCD4884 | reverse complement strand
ACCTACGACCAATTGATTAACAGTCAACTGCTCTACCGCTGAGCTACGCCGGAACTGAGGCGCGTATAGCAACCCGGATTTCCGGCGTCCAGAGGGGAAGCGCGCCAAGCGCAAAAATTTTTCTACGTTTCAGCCGACGCGATGAAACTTGGCTGTTACAGACATTTCTCCACGTGGGAGAACTTTGTTTTTTCCAAGCAGATCAACAAGGTGCGCAAAGACGTTCCGCTCGGCAGCAGGCAACAGGGCAGCGGGTGTGTCGGTATAGATGCGCTCGGCCAGTTGTCGGGCTGTGCCGTCTGCCTGTTCCAACGCGGACAGAATCTGAGCCTCGCGGGTTAGCCGATGCTGGATCAACCAGTCCAGACGCTCGGCGGGGTTTGTAATTGGTGCCCCGTGCCCTGCGTGGAATACCGACCAGCTCCGGGCACGCAGGCGGCGGCAGGCCGCCATGAAATCCGTCAAATCTCCGTCCGGGGGTGAGACTAACGAACTGGCCCAACCCATCACGTGGTCTGCCGTGAAACAGGTGTTCTGCCAGCCCAGAGCGATGTGATTTCCCAGATGGCCGGGGGTGTGAATGACCTCCAACTGCCAACCGTCACCAGCAATGACCTCACCGTCTTCGACTTCCACATCCGGGCGAAACGCCGAGTCGATACCTTCGCCACCTCCGGTCATACCTTGCGCGACCAAATCGGTCATGACGTCGCTTCGTCCCGCCTCTGGCCCGCCAAAGGCATAGATCGGAGCGCCTGACCTTTGTGATAGGGGCGCAGCAAGGGGGGAATGATCCAGATGCGTGTGCGTCACGAAAATATGGCTTATCTTTTGCCCCGGCTTCAAAGCATCGAGAATCGCGTTCAGATGCGCCTCGTTTTCAGGGCCGGGGTCGATCACAGCGATGTCTCGATCCCCAAGAAAATAAGTGTTGGTACCACGGTAAGTCATGGGCGACGGATTCGGGGCCAGAATGCGCCGCAGCCCCGGTTGCAGATCGACCGCAATACCTGCGGTTGGATTGAAATCGTCAGGTGCCTGCATTCTGCGCTCTTCCTCTTATCCGGGCGGCCCGCTAGGTTTAGCCCATGTCTTCGCAATGGCTCAAACCCTATCTGCCTCGCAGCCTTTACGCCCGCGCCGCCTTGATTCTGGTTTTGCCGGTGATCGTGTTGCTGCTTGTGGTGGGCATTGCGTTTATTCAGAAACACCTGGAAGACGTCACCGGGCAGATGACAAGCGCCGCCTCGCGCGAAGTGACCCTGATCACCACGATGATCGCAGATGCTGAAACCCAGCAAGAGGCTGTGGCCGCGATGCGCCCCGATTTGCAAGCCCTTGAAATGCAGGCGCGTTTTCTGGGCGTGAACGAAGAACCGATGATAGGGGCGCGGCGTTGGTATGATTTCATTGCACCGCAAGTTCAGGCTGACCTTCAGGCGAATTTGCCCGATCTGGTTGCCGTTGCTCTGCCAACCAGCCGCGAGGCGCGGGTCTATATGCAAACGCACCTTGGCGTGTTGCAACTGACCTTTGATCGGCGCAGGTTGTCACCGGTTGCGCCGCACCAGTTGATCGTGACGATGGTGTTTTTCGCGGTGATCATGACCACGATTTCCTTTCTTTACATGCGCAACCAATTGCGGCCGATCACGCGATTGGCCGATGCTGCGCAGGCGTTTGGTCGGGGGCGGGTCGTGCCGTACACCCCCGGTGGTGCAATCGAAGTACGCGCGGCCGGGAATGCGTTCCTGGACATGCGCGCCCGGATCGAACGTCAGATCGAACAACGAACCTTGATGCTTTCTGGTGTCAGCCATGACCTGCGCACGCCGCTGACCCGTCTGAAGCTCGGACTGTCCATGCTGCCCGAGGATGAGGCCGCACCTTTGCAGCAGGACGTGACAGAAATGCAGTCTTTGCTGGACGCTTTTCTGGATTTCACACGTGGCGCTGCGGAAGGGTCCCCCGAGGAGGTGCAGCCCGACGTGTTTATTCGCCAGATCGTCGAGGATGCTAAGCGCGCCGGGCATCAGGCCGATTTAATTGGGGTTGAGGGGCAGGGGACAGTTATGTTGCGCCCCATGGCCATTCGCAGGGCCGTTGAGAACCTGATCGGAAATGCGGTGCGTTATGGATCACGCGCTGACGTCAGCTTGACGCTGAATCCCAAGTCTATGCGTATCCGTGTCGAAGATGATGGTCCCGGTATTCCAGTCGAGGAACGTACCGAAGCGGTCAAGCCTTTCACCCGACTTGACCCGGCGCGCAATCAGAACAAAGGCAGCGGCGTAGGGCTGGGATTGGCGATCGTGGCGGATATTGCCCGTGCTCATGGTGGAACCTTGCGGCTGGCAAAAAGCGAGCGTTTGGGCGGGCTTTGTGCGGATATAATAATCGGTCGGTAGCCAAAATTCTCTTGCTAATTAAATGCATGCAATTTTGTGATTTTGTATAAGCATGTCATTCTAACCCCAGTTTTCAAACGACGTGGGGTTCAGAGAAAATGATTAAAGCAGCTCTTAGCAATATTGAGAAAGTCGTTGTTACTGTCACTTCATTGTTTGCGCTTGTTCCGATCACGCAATTCGCACGGGAAGCCGAAGATCGAAAATTCGAACGCATGGCAAGCTTCATTGCGCTTGGTGATACCTGCAGCAATTGGATGCAGGAAGAAGTGATTCAGGGGATGGCGTTTGAGCTGAAGCACTTTGTCCAGGAAGACGCAGACGAGTTCGCACCTATTCCGGTTCAGGTCCGAGCAAATCAGGTGATCTATTGTTCTTACGTTCTGGATTACTTCCAAGCCGAGTTCGCAAAAGTCTATGGCCCGCCAGATCCGGATCAGGAGTATTACGAACCAACTGCGGATGAATACTTGGCCATGCTGTATGACGCCTCACATTGGTCCGTTCCGATCGATTTTAAAGACTACCTTGTGACCGTCAGAAACCTGCCAAATTCTGCTGGGACACATACGTTCTACGAAACACAAAGCCCTTGGTGGCTGGCTGACAGCGTAGAAGAGTTTCTGGAGTATTAATTCTACCGGTCTAAAGAGCTTTGGCATGTTCTACGTTTTGTATCGCAGTACAAACAGGTCAGACATTTCGACTTCGCTGGGTTCGGCACGCCAATTGGCCCAATGGCGAAACGTTTATCTTTTTTGTCAAAGCGTTAGGCGGTTATTTGGTAGGCCCGGCAGGACTTGAACCCGCAACCAAAGCGTTATGAGCGCTCTGCTCTAACCAATTGAGCTACAGGCCCGCCACGGCGTCTTGCCTATCACGGTGAACGCCCGCGTCAAGCCTGACCGTTGCAACATGTTGCACAATCGACTAACCCGCCCGCAAAGCATTCATGAGGGACCGACCATGACAGCGGGTAAGAACGGAATCACCTATGCCGATGCAGGCGTGGATATTGACGCGGGCAACGCTCTGGTCGATCGGATCAAGCCCGCCGCCAAGCGGACCAACCGCCCCGGCGTGATGAGCGGGTTGGGTGGCTTTGGTGCGTTGTTCGATCTGAAGGCCGCCGGGTATCAGGACCCGATTCTGGTGGGCGCAACAGATGGCGTGGGCACCAAACTTCGGATTGCGATTGATACCGGTGTTGTGGATGGGGTCGGCATCGATCTGGTGGCCATGTGCGTCAATGACCTGATCTGTCAGGGGGCCGAGCCTCTGTTCTTCCTGGATTATTTTGCGACTGGCAAGCTGGACACTGACACGGCAGCGCGGATCATCGAAGGCATTGCCGAGGGGTGCGCGCAATCCGGTTGTGCGCTGATCGGGGGCGAGACGGCTGAGATGCCGGGCATGTATCCCGATGGTGACTTTGATCTGGCCGGGTTCTCGGTTGGTGCGATGGAACGTGGTGCGGATTTGCCCGCGGGTGTTCAGTCGGGTGACGTGCTGCTGGGTCTGGCCTCGAACGGTGTGCATTCCAATGGCTATTCTCTTGTGCGCAAACTGGTCGAACTGTCAGGGCTGGGCTGGGACGCGCCGTCGCCTTTCGGTGAAGGATCGTTGGGTGAGGCCCTGCTGACGCCCACGCGCCTGTATGTCAAACCAGCTTTGGCTGCGGTCCGCGCCGGTGGCGTTCACGCGCTGGCCCATATCACAGGCGGTGGTCTGACCGAAAACTTGCCGCGGGTGTTGCCCGAGGGGTTGGGGGCCGAGATCCATCTGGACAGCTGGCAATTGCCACCCGTCTTCAGCTGGATGGCGGAAACCGGTGGCATCGTCGAAGCCGAAATGCTCAAGACCTTCAACTGCGGCATCGGCCTGATTGTGGTGTGCCAGGCAGACAAGGCGGATGAGTTGTCGACCTTGCTGTCCGACGCCGGTGAAGCAGTTGCGCGGATCGGCACCGTGACCAAGACGCCCGGCGTTGCCTATTCGGGCAAATTGCTGTGAGCCACAAGCGCGTCGCGATTCTGATTTCCGGCGGTGGGTCGAACATGGTGTCGCTGGTCGACAGTATGACCGGTGATCATCCGGCGCGGCCTTGTTTGGTGCTGTCCAACGATGCACAGGCAGGCGGGCTGAAAAAAGCTGCGGACCGTGGCATTCCGATCGCAGTGGTTGATCACCGCCCGTTCAAGGGGGACCGCGCCGCGTTTGAGGCCGAGCTTTTGAAGCCCTTGCAAGAGGCACAGCCGGACATTGTATGCTTGGCAGGTTTCATGCGCGTGCTGACGGGGGATTTTGTGTCCAGGTTTCAGGGGCGGATGCTGAACATCCACCCCTCTTTGCTGCCGAAATACAAAGGTTTACACACCCATGCCCGCGCCATTGAGGCGGGTGACTCCGAACATGGCTGCTCGGTTCATGAAGTAACAGCAGCGCTGGATGATGGCCCGATTTTGGGGCAGGCACGGGTGCCTGTCGAGCGGGGCGATACCCCGGATTTACTTGCTGCGCGAGTGCTGGTTCAGGAGCATGTGCTCTACCCCGAAGTGTTGCGCCGTTACGCTGAAGGCAACAGGTCGCCCGTCCTGTTGCCCTGAACCCGCTCTGGGTGATTTACACCTGCCCGATAATCGGCCTATGGTCGACGGTAACGCTCGGGACGTAGAAAAACGGGCAGTCACAAAAACCAAGAGCGATACTAGTACGGCGCATGAAAACCCTGACGACGACGCAAGAGCTGGCCGACTTCTGTAAGGCCGCTGCAGGCTATCCTTATATCACTGTCGACACCGAATTCCTGCGCGAGCGGACGTATTACTCCAAACTCTGCCTCGTGCAATTGGCGGTCCCTTCCGAAGACGAAGACAGCGCGGTTCTGGTGGATCCGCTTGCTGATGATTTGTCGCTGGAACCGCTTTATGAGCTGTTTCGCAATGAAGACGTGGTCAAGGTCTTCCATGCTGCCCGTCAGGATCTGGAGATCTTCTGGGTCGAGGCCGGGGTGTTTCCTAACCCTCTGTTTGACACACAAGTCGCGGCAATGGTTTGCGGCTTTGGTGAACAGGTGGGTTACGAGACATTAGTGCGCAAGATCTGCAAGCAGGGAGTCGACAAGACTTCTCGGTTCACGGACTGGTCTCGGCGTCCGTTGACAGACGCGCAGAAAACCTATGCGTTGGCTGATGTCACCCATCTTCGCAAGATTTACGAACACCTGGCAGCTGAACTTGAAAAGACCATGCGCAGCCATTGGGTAGGGGAAGAACTGCGCACGCTGACGCAGCCTGCCACCTATGACATTCGCCCGGAAGAGGCCTGGAAACGGGTCAAGACGCGGACAAATTCGGCCAAGTTTCTGGCTGTGGTGCGGGAACTGGCCCAGTTTCGCGAAGCTTACGCGCAGGAAAACAACGTTCCTCGGAACCGGGTTTTCAAGGACGATGCGCTGATTGAACTGGCGTCAACCAAACCCAAAACGCCCTCGGATCTGGGTGGATCGCGGCTGTTGCTGCGCGAGGCACGAAAGGGCGCGATTGCCGAAGGTATTTTGGCCGCTGTAAAACGTGGGGTGAATTGCCCTGCAGATAAGCTGCCTAAGGTCGACACGTCGCGGGACAAGCTGAAGGTCAATCCGGCATTGGCCGACTTGCTGCGCGTTCTTCTAAAATCCAAAACAGAAAGTTCCGGCGTAGCTGCCAAACTGATCGCCACAAGCTCTGAACTGGATCAGATCGCCGCCGGTGAACGCGACTTGCCCGCCATGGCAGGCTGGCGGTTTGAAGTCTTTGGTGAAGACGCGCTGAAACTTTGTGAAGGCAAGATCGCGCTGGCCGCCAAGGGGCAGGCGGTCAAGGTGGTCTCGCTTTAGCGGCGCTTAGCGTCGCCGCGATTCCAACGCGTTCTGCTGCCCGACCACGCGAACCAGTCGAATACCTTCAAGATCCTGACGGCTGACGTTGACTGCGTCCGACACCATGCGGGTACGTTCGGACCCTTGCAGTGTTTGTGCGCTGGGATAGTTCACCAGGAACTCAAATTCCATTGTGCCGTTCTTCTCGTTTTCTTCCGAGTTCACACGAACCAGGCGCGCATTGTAGGCACCCTGACGGACGGCCGTTCCCGTAGCATAAATGATCGCTCCGGTGGGAGTGGCATCGATGCGCAGTTCGTCTATCTGACCGATCCGAATGCTGGAGTCCGCGATATTCGGGCGCGAAAACAGGCCCGTGCCTTGTCTTTGCTGAGGCACCAAAGCATCAGCTGCGTTAGGGTCCGGCGGTGTTTCAGTTTTAACCGATCTGCTGGAGCCAAACCAATTCGACGGGTTCACCCGAGAATCACGCCAGCCGCTGCATGCAGTCAGGGTCAGCGTGGCGATGATAAGAACGGACAGAGATTTTTGCATAGACCCACAGCTTTTCACACGAATTCAAGCAATGGGTTAGCGCAATTTCCTCGCCTTGAAAAGCCACTGCGGGGCTGGACAGCAGGTGGTCGTCGGCATAGGTCACTGGTGGTATCGCAACCAAAAGGATCGCCGCGCCATGGCCACGCCCGCCTTTGAGGACATTGTCGAAGATTTCGAGTTTCTGGAGGACTGGGAAGACCGGTATCGCCATGTCATCGAACAAGGCAAAGCGATGGATCCGCTGGATGACGCGTTCAAAGTTCCTGCCACCAAAGTAAATGGGTGTGCCAGTCAGGTTTGGCTGCATCCCATGATCGAAGGGGGCGTGTTCAAATTTGACGGCGACAGCGACGCACTGATCGTGCGGGGGCTGATTGCCGTCCTGCGGTCTTTGTACAATGGATTGCCCGTGGCGGAAGTGCCCAAGGTCGATGCCGGGGCTGAACTGGCGCGTTTGGGATTGAATGATCATCTGTCGGCACAGCGATCAAACGGCCTGCGCGCCATGATCGAACGTATCCGTCAGGTCGCGCAGGAAAACGCTTAAGGTCAAGCCGGACGGTTTGCCCAATCTGTCAAAGTGGCTTCCAGATCGCCATAGCCGGTGAAACGGCGTTCGAACTCTAATCCCATACGGTCCGCACATTCACGGGCGCGCGCGGTCAGGTCCGGGTTATCGATCTGGGCCTGATAGATCAGCTTTGTGTAGTTGCCAAAATACATGTCACGCAGCTCTGGGTGACGATCCAGCCCCAAAGGCTTCCAGACAAAAGCGTCGAACTGCCGGGCCAAAAAGTCCGTCAGATAGAAGGCCGTAGTCTCGTCCTCGCCGCGCGCCTCAAAGGCTTGGTTGCCTTCGAAGAACGAGTAACAATGGGGACCTTTCACCATTTCGACCCCAAGTTTTTCGCAGGCTTGTTGTAAAAGGCCGCCGGTTCCACAGTCAGCGTAGACCACATAGATTTTGTCGAATTTGTCCCGGTGTTTGGCCACAGCATCTTCTACGGCCTGTGTGATCCGTTCCGGGTGAACATGCAGAATCGCGGGCAGACACGTTAATTCCATATGGTCCCAGTGATTACGTGTTTTGATATCCAGAATCTCTCGGGCCAAAGCCCCGCACGCGATCAGAAGAATACGGCCCGACTCGGCGCTGGAATAACCTTTGGTTGTCAGACTGGCATCATCGGGCAGGGCGTCTTTTTGCATGGTATGGCGTCCTTTGAATCTGCCCCTAGAAGAGGATGAATATCAACAATGAGCAAGTCTTGTTCCGACCTCTGAAGGCAGGCTGCCGACGTCCTCAGTTTGCTTTTGTAGCCTGAGGTTTGTGCCGACGGCTTCTTGAGAAACGTCGCTTCCTAGTGTTCCAGATTTTCATGTCATTGGTTTGAAACGAAAAAGGGCTGCCCTGTTCGGGCAGCCCTTTGAGTGAAATTTCAGTCGGTTTAGCCAGCCAATTGGTTGTGCTTGCGGCCTACAAAGTCCTTCGCAGTTTCCACAGCAACAGCCGCGTCACGGCAGTAAGCGTCTGCGCCGATGGCTTTGCCAAACTCTTCGTTCAGCGGGGCACCGCCAACCAGAACGATATAGTCGTCACGCACACCTTGTTCGACCAGGGTGTCGATGACCACTTTCATGTAAGGCATTGTGGTGGTCAGCAGGGCGGACATGCCCAGAATGTCGGGCTGCTCGGTTTCCAGTGCTTCCAGGTAGTTTTCGACCGGGTTGTTGATACCGATATCGACAACTTCAAACCCAGCGCCTTCCATCATCATCGACACAAGGTTCTTGCCGATGTCGTGGATGTCGCCCTTAACGGTGCCGATCACCATCTTGCCCACGCGTGGTGCGCCGGTTTCGGCCAGCAGCGGCTTCAGGATCGCCATACCGCCCTTCATGGCGTTGGCGGCCAGCAGAACTTCGGGCACAAACAGGATGCCGTCGCGGAAGTCATGGCCCACAATGGTCATGCCACCGACCAGAGCTTTGGTCAGAATGTCATAGGGGGTCCATCCACGCTCCAGCAGGATGTTGGTTCCTTCTTCGATCTCTTCTTTCAGACCATCGTAGAGATCGTCGAACATCTGCTCGACAAGTTCGTCGTCGTTCAGTTCGGACAGGATGATGTCTTCTTCGTCGGACATGGGGTATTCCCTGTGCTGGGCGGGCCATCGGCCCGTGGTGGCATTTTTTCCGTTTTGGCCAAAACGTCGCATTCTGACTGTGACGATTGCGACGTCGGTCGTTTCGGGACCGACCTATATGTCAAAAAAACGCGCGGCTCGAATGAAAAATCTGCATGATTATCGTGCACTCCGCTTGATCGATCCTATTTGGACTGACGCAGGGATGACTTGCGCAGGGCTTGTGTCGGCCGTATGTTCCGATGAGAACATAACGCGAACAAATTGCTGAAGTGAATGCTGTGCCCACCGTAAAAGCCAGAGGAACACGTACAAACACCGCCGGACGGTTCGAGCGCTTCGCCACCGTCGTTGTCGATGACGGATGGGACAGTGACGAAACCTTACCGCTGCTGCGCACCGAAACACGGGATGAGGTAGCGCGTAGTGCGATTACGTATAATCGGTCTCCGGATTTGCCGTTTGACCGTTCCATCAATCCGTATCGGGGGTGCGAACATGGCTGTGTCTATTGTTTTGCCCGGCCCAGTCATGCCTATCTGGGTCTGTCTGCCGGGCTGGATTTCGAAACCCGCCTGACGGCGCGTCCCAACATGAGCTGTGTTCTGCGCAAAGAATTGTCGTCCAAGTCTTATAAGGTCGCGCCGCTGGCTATAGGAACAAACACGGACCCGTATCAGCCGATCGAGAAAGATCGCCTGATTACAAGGTCCTGCCTTAAGGTGTTGCACGAGTTCAACCATCCGGTTGCAATTGTCACCAAGGGCGCTCTGATCGAGCGGGATCTGGACATTCTGACTGAAATGGCCAGCCGTGGATTGGTGCGCGTCGGGATCTCGCTGACCACTTTGGATCCCGCTTTGTCGCGTCGGATGGAACCTCGTGCACCGTCACCGCAGCGGCGTCTGCGCATGATCCGCACACTGACCGAGGCCGGGGTTCCGGTGCGTGTGATGACATCTCCGATTGTGCCCGGGCTGACGGATCATGAACTTGAGAACCTGCTTGAGGCGGGGCAGGCGGCCGGAGCAGATGCCGCCAGTTGGATCATGCTGCGATTGCCACGCGAGGTGTCGCAGTTGTGGCAGGATTGGTTGGCCGAACACCAACCGGCACGGGCAGAAAAAGTGATGTCCAAGCTGCGCGACATGCACGGTGGGCGGGACTATGACCCGCGTTGGGGGCACAGAATGCGGGGCGAGGGCGAATACGCCGGGATTATTGCCCAAAGGTTTTCGACAGCCTGCAAACGGTTGGGGCTTTCTGTTAAATCTGCGCCCCTTCGCTGCGATCTGTTTGCTATTCCACCGCAACCGGGTGACCAAATGAGCTTGTTCTGAAGCCCAAATAGCACATCTGGTTTGGCCGAAGGTTTTTGTTGCGAAAGCAACGGGTTGTGCAGGTGCGTAGTGCTCGATGAAAAAGGCCCCGTTAAAACGGGGCCTTAAAAACGTCTGGGAAGTTTGATGTATCAGCGGTTTTCGATATCCACGTAATCCCGAAGCGTTTCGCCCAGATACAACTGGCGCGGACGCCCGATCTTGTTCTGAGGATCGGCAATCATCTCTTTCCACTGGCTGACCCAGCCCACGGTGCGCGACAGGGCAAAGATCGGCGTGAACATGGACGTCGGGAAGCCCATCGCTTCGAGGATGATGCCCGAATAGAAGTCCACGTTCGGGAACAGTTTCTTCTCGGCGAAATACGGATCTTCCAGCGCTTCGCGCTCCAGTTCCTTTGCAACCTGCAGTTTCGGGTTGTTTTCAACGCCCAACAGATCCAGCACTTCGTCGGCCGATTGCTTCATCACTTTGGCGCGCGGGTCAAAGTTCTTATAGACACGGTGACCAAAGCCCATCAGGCGGAACGGATCGTTCTTGTCTTTGGCGCGCGCGATGTATTCGGGGATACGATCCACAGTGCCGATCTCTTCCAGCATCTCTAGGCATGCCTGGTTCGCACCGCCGTGCGCCGGACCCCAAAGGCAAGCGATACCTGCGGCAATACAGGCGAACGGGTTCGCGCCAGAAGACGAAGCCAGACGCACGGTCGAGGTCGAAGCGTTCTGCTCGTGATCGGCGTGTAGGGTAAAGATACGGTCCATCGCGCGGCTGAGGATCGGGTTCACCTCATATTCTTCGGCGGGAACGCTGAAACACATGCGCAGGAAGTTGGACGCATAGTCCAGATCGTTGCGCGGATACACGAAGGGCTGACCGGTGTGATACTTATAGGCCCAGGCCGCAATCGTCGGCATCTTGGCGATCAGGCGATGCGATGCGATTTCACGTTGCTGCGGGTCCGAAATGTCGGTCGAGTCGTGATAGAAGGCTGACATTGCACCGACAACACCGACCATGATGGCCATCGGGTGCGCGTCGCGGCGGAAACCGCGATAGAAATACTGCATCTGCTCGTGCAGCATGGTGTGACGGGTGATCGTTGTTTCGAACTTCTCCAGATCTTTTGCCGCTGGCAATTCTCCGTAGAGCAGCAAATAGCAAACCTCGAGGAAGTGCGATTTCTCGGCTAGTTGGTCGATCGGATAGCCCCGGTGTAGCAGCTCGCCTTTTTCGCCGTCGATATAGGTGATGGTGCTGTCGCAGCTGGCGGTCGATGTAAAGCCCGGGTCATAGGTGAAGACCCCAGCCTGTCCGTAAAGCTTACGAATATCGACAACATCAGGCCCGGCGGTAGGGGAATGAACTGGCAACTCGTATTCTTTGCCGTGAACAGTCAGAGTGGCTGTTTTGTTGCTGTCAGTCATAGTTGTCCCTTCTTCATTCATGCGCACGCCGGACAGACCGCCAGCGATACGGGCAACGACTGCGCGCGGACGCGCAATCCGGGTGTTAGCGGAGCAGCGTTACCCGTTTATGAAGATTGGGTTTATTTCGCTGCCTCAGAAAGCCGCGCCAGGGTTTCATCCCGCCCCAGCACCAGCATCATGTCAAAAACCGAAGGTGTGACGGCCCGACCTGCCAGCGCAGCCCGTAGCGGACCTGCCAGCTTGCCGAACTTGAGCTCCTTTGACTCGGCAAAGGAATTCAGGGCCTCCTCCAGCTCGTTCCGTGACCAGCTAACATTTTGCAGCTGCGGCGTCAATTCCGACAGTATACCATCGGATACAGATGCCAGCGCCTTTGCTGCCTTTTCATCCGGGACAATTGGGCGCTGGGTCAGCGCAAAATGCGCTTTTTCAAGGAGTTCCGGGAAAGTACGCGCCCGATCCTTGAGGCAATACATCGCACGTTCCAGATCACCAGATTGTGTCGGAGTGAGAGCAGGAAGGTCTGCTGCCGCAAGGTAATCCTCAATTTCTTGCCGCAACGCAGCATCGTCTGAGATTGCAATATGCTGCCCGCAGAGGTTTTCCAGCTTTTTAAGATCGAAACGGGCCGGGCTTTTGCCGATTCCGTCCAGATCGAACCACTCTTTTGCCTGCGCATCCGTGAAGAATTCGTCATCACCGTGACTCCAGCCCAAACGCGCCAGGTAATTGCGCATTCCAGCCGCGGGATAGCCCATGGCCTGATATTCCTGCGCGCCCAGTGCGCCATGACGTTTCGACAATTTCTTGCCGTCGGGTCCGTGAATCAGAGGGATATGTGCCCAGACCGGAACGTCCCAGCCCATTGCCTCATAGATCATCATCTGACGCGCGGCGTTGTTCAGGTGATCGTCGCCGCGAATAACGTGGGTGACGCCCATGTCGTGATCGTCGACCACCACCGCCAGCATGTAGACGGGTGTGCCGTCCGAACGCAGCAGGATCATATCGTCCAGCTGATCATTGCGGATGGTGACATCGCCTTGAACCTGATCGCGGATCACGGTCGCACCGTCTTGTGGCGCTTTGATGCGAATGACAAATGGCGCATCGGGATGTGTTGCCGGATTAGCGTCGCGCCACGGGCTGCGGAACAAGGTCGATTTCCCTTCGGCCCGTGCTTGTTCACGGAAGGCAGCAATTTCTTCCTGGGTCGAGAAGCATTTGTACGCCTTGCTTTCGGCCAGCAGTTGATGCGCAACCTCGGCGTGGCGGGCCGCCCCTTCGAACTGGCTGATTACGTCGCCGTCATGGTCCAGACCCAGCCATGCCATACCCTGCAGGATTGCGGCAGTCGCCTCAGAGGTCGAGCGTTCACGGTCGGTGTCTTCAATTCGCAACAGAAATTTGCCGCCACGACCCCGAGCATAGAGCCAATTGAACAGCGCGGTGCGTGCGCCACCGATGTGCAGAAAACCGGTGGGTGAAGGGGCAAAACGGGTGACGACCTGGTCGGACATGATGGGGATTAACCTTTTGGTAACCGTATCTGGCATAGTTTGACGCCTGTCTAACGAGCCCGAAGGACGGGGGCAACCATGCGTGTTCTTGCACGGGTCGAGGCCGCGCTGCTGTGCCAAACGGGGTATCTGTTCCCGTGGACGCCGGTCTTGCTTGCGACCGGGATCGGTCTGTATTTCGGCATTCGGGCTGAGCCTGAATTGCGGGACTATGCTGGTCTGGCCGGCCTTTGCGTGGTTCTCATCACTGTGCGCCGCTGGCTTGCGCCGGGGGTGGGTTCGTTGGCCATCGGGGGGGGCTGATCGCTGCTGGTTTCTGCCTGGCAGGTGCTCGCGCCCATATGGTGGCAGAGCCGGTTCTGTCATGGCGATATTATGGCCCGATCGAGGGGAGGGTCGTCGCCATGGACCGGTCTGCCTCGGATGCGTTGCGGTTGACGCTTGATCAGGTACGCATAGGGGACGTATCGCAAGAGCGAAGGCCGCAGCGCGTCCGTCTTTCCGTTCATGCCTCAACCGGACCTATTGCACCAGGGCAGAGGATTATGACGACGGCGCATCTGTCTCCGCCACAGGGGCCGGTGGAACCCGGTGGGTTCGATTTTCGCCGCCATGCCTGGTTCCAGAGTTTAGGCGCGGTGGGGTACACACGCGTCCCTGTTCTGACCATCGCACCAGCCTCGGCCGGGATCGAGGGCGTTCGGGTAACCGCCATCCGCATGGCCATATCGAGGCGCGTGAAAGAGATACTGCCTGGCGAAATCGGTGGCTTTGCTGCAGCAGTCACAACCGGTGATCGCAGTGGTATGGGGCAAGATACGCTATCGTCTCTGCGCGCTTCGAACCTAGCGCATCTGCTGGCGATCTCGGGGCTGCATATGGGGTTGTTGACGGGCTTTGTGTTTGTGGCCTGTCGCGTTGGTTTGTCGCTGTTTCCGCCGCTTGCACTGCGGTTGCCTGTTCGAAAGGTGGCTGCGGTATGTGCGCTGGCTGCGGCGACTATCTATCTGATGCTCTCTGGTGGTAACGTTGCAACCGAGCGCGCGTTTGTCATGGTTACGGTCATGTTGGGCGCGGTGCTGATTGACCGCCGGGTGATTTCGCTGCGCGCCGTGGCGGTTGCGGCGGTGATCGTTCTGCTTCTCAGGCCGGAATCGCTCCTGAGCCCAGGGTTCCAGATGTCATTTGCGGCCACGACTGCTTTGGTCGCCGTGTTCGGGGCGCTGCGCGAAGTCGGCCCCAAGCCCGGACCAAAATGGCTTAAACCGGTGGTTGGCGTGCTCATGTCTTCGGCCATTGCCGGTCTTGCGACGGCTCCGATTGGGGCAGCGCATTTCAATACCATGTCGCACTATGGCCTTTTGGCGAACCTGCTTTCTGTTCCGGTCATGGGTTTGTTTGTCGTCCCAGCGGCTGTGGTTGCTGCGCTATTGGCGCCTCTGGGGCTTGAGGCGATACCCCTGACGGTAATGGGCTGGGCGTTGCAGTGGATTTTGACAGTGTCGCATTGGGTTTCGCAGATGGATGGCGCACAAGGCTTTGTGGTCAGCCCGCCGTGGTACGTCCTGCCTCTCATTGCCTTGGGTGCCTTGTGGATTGCCTTGTGGCAGGGACACGCGCGGTGGGTCGGGATGGGCCCGCTTGCGGCTGCTTTTTTGCTTTGGACTGCGGGACAGCGTCCCGACGCCCTGATTGCTGAAACCGGAGGGTTGGTGGGCGTGATGACCGAACAAGGCCGCGCGCTTAGCAAAAGCAAAGGCAGCGGGTTTGTTGCAACCGTTTGGCTTGAGAATGACGGGGATGGTGTCGATCAGTCACAGGCTGCGCTCAGGTGGCCCGAGGCGAACACGATCCAGCGCTACCTGTTGAAAGATCGGGAGATTATCCACCTGACCGGCAAAAGGGCTGCAAACGGGTTTGACGAATGCAAGGCAAACCAGATCATCGTCTCTGCCGTGGCTCTGAATTTGAAAGGGCCGTGCGGGATTTTTGACCCCGATCGCTTGTACGAAACCGGCAGCCTGTCTGTTCTGGACGGAAAGCTGATATCAAGTGCCGCGCTGACAGGGCAAAGGCTTTGGTCCCCGAACGCGCCCGGGGACCTTCGGTCCAAGCGGGATCAGTAGGTCCGGATCAGGCCCACAAGGCGACCTTGCACCTTTACCTTTTCTTCGGGCAGGACACGCGTCTCGTAGACCGGATTGGCAGCTTCAAGCGCGATGGCGTTGCCCCGGCGGAAATAACGCTTCAATGTCGCTTCCTGATCCTCGACCAAGGCAACCACAATGTCGCCATTATCTGCTGTCGACGTTTCCCGGATCACCACCACATCACCGTCGTTGATTCCCGCGTCGATCATCGAATCTCCACGAACTTCCAACGCATAATGTTCGCCCTTGCCGGAGACCATGGGGCCGGGGACAGCAACATGGTGCGAGACATGGCTGATGGCCTCAATGGGAACACCAGCCGCAATCCGACCCATGACCGGCAGTTCCAGCGCGTCGACTGACACGGGTTCCACATTCGCAGGGCGGCGGCCTTCCGGTTTGTCACCTTCGATAACCCGCGGCGTAAACCCGGCTGTGGGTTCGCCACCTAGGCTTTCGGGAAGTTTCACGATCTCAATCGCGCGGGCGCGATGGGCAAGGCGGCGGATAAACCCGCGTTCTTCCAGCGCGGTAATCAACCTGTGGATGCCGGATTTCGACCGCAGATCAAGCGCGGCCTTCATTTCGTCGAAACTGGGCGGAACACCGTCCGCCTGCACGCGTTTGTGGATGAATTCCAGCAAATCCAATTGCTTCTTGGTCAGCATAGCTCACACCTCGTCGCTCATGCGTTTTCTTTTGTTCTACGCATGTTCACGTTTTGTGTCAACGGATTTGAGAACATCTCAGATCGGCAGGTACTGAACCGTTTCCCCGATTTCACGGGCTGGATCGTGCGGTTGTCGGACCAAAAGCGCATTGGCCTGCGCCAGAACGCTGAGAAGCGAGCTGTCCTGATCGGCGCAGGCCGCAATGCCCGTGTCGCTTAGCACCGCGCGCATGTAATGCTCTCGCGGCCCGTTTTCCGGCAAGGGTTCCGTAAGTTGCGCTGTAAGGAAAGGCGGCACCACGTGGTCCAGGCCCAGCATCCGGCGTACCATCGGCGCCAGAAACAGATAACCGCACACCATGGCGCTGACCGGGTTACCGGGCAACCCAACCATAGCTGTTTCACCGATACGTCCGGCCATCAGTGGTTTTCCGGGGCGCATTCGGATCTTGTAGAATGACCGTTCCATGCCCAATCCCTGAGAGACATCCGAGACAAGGTCATAATCGCCAACCGACGCGCCGCCGATTGTGACGACAAGATCGGCCCCTTGTGCCAGGCCAAATGCAGTTTCAAGCGAGGAAACGGTGTCGTGCGCAATGGGCAGAACGCGCACCTTTGCTCCCAATCCCTCAAGCAGAGCCTGCAACCCGAATGTGTTCGAGGCGATGATTTGATCTGGGCCCGGCTCTTCTCCGGGCATCACCAGTTCGTCGCCGGTGGAGATCAGGGCAATCACCGGTTTGCGCGCAACCGTGACGCGTGGGGTGTTCATTGCAGCCATCAGGGCCACATCCTCGGGCCGGATCAAACGGGGTGCTGAAATGGAGGTACCGATTTCAAAATCCACGCCAGCAGGGCGGATATTGGTTTTGGAACCGGGTTCGTCGGTAATCGTGATCAGGTCGCCACGTCGGTCGGTATCTTCCTGAATGACCACAAAATCCGCGCCCTCGGGCACTGGCGCACCGGTGAAAATGCGCACCGCTTGACCGGGACCGACCTGGCCCTCAAACCGATGGCCGGCCGCGGATTCGCCGACCACCTTGAACATAGCGTGCAGCTCAACTTCGGCGGCCTTCACTGCATACCCATCCATCGACGATGCCGCGAAGGGAGGTTGGTTCCGCCCCGCTACAACATCCTGCGCCAATACACGCCCGGCGGACTGTGCCAGAGGAACCTCTTCCGAAGGTAAAACCCCCACCAAATCGAACAGCAGGGCGCGCGCCTCTTCGACTGTGATCATTTCGCCTCGTAACGCCCTGATTTACCACCATCTTTCAAGAGAACGCGGATTCCGCCAATCTCCATCGCCTTATCGACGGCCTTTGTCATGTCATACACTGTCAAAGCCGCAGTTGAGACTGCGGTCAGGGCTTCCATCTCAACGCCGGTCTGTCCCGAGGTCTTGACCGTGGCCTCGATCTGAACACCCGGTAGATCAGGATCAAGCGTCAGTTCAACTGCGACTTTGGTGACTGGAAGAGGATGACACAACGGGATCAGATCAGGTGTCTTCTTGGCCCCCATGATGCCCGCCAGACGGGCGATGCCCAGAACGTCGCCCTTTTTCGCGCGGCCTTCAGAAATGATTTCAAAGGTTTCCGCTGCCATCTTGATATGACCGGCAGCGACAGCGACACGGTCGGTCACGTCCTTGTCCGACACATCAACCATATGCGCCTGACCTTGAGCGTCAAAATGAGTCAGCGGCATCACATCACTCCGGGGATCAGAGGGTTGGATAGGATATGACGCGTGGCGGCCTCAACATCGTCCTGACGCATCAGGCTTTCGCCGATCAGGAAGCAACGGGCACCGTAGCGGGCGATCTCCCTCAGGTCGTCTTGTGTTCCAAGGCCACTTTCACAAACGATGGTGCGGTCTGCCGGCACCAGCTTGGACAGGTGCCGCGTGGTGTCCAAAGTGGTCTCGAAGGTCTTGAGATTGCGGTTGTTGATGCCGATCAACGGGCTTTTCAGCTGTGCTGCGCGTTCCAGTTCCGTTTCGTCATGCACTTCGATCAGAACATCCATACCCCAATCGAAAGCAGTTTGTTCCAGTTCCGCCGCCTGATCATCGCTGACGGATGCCATGATGATCAGAATGCAATCTGCGCCAAGCGCGCGGGCTTCGACCACCTGATAGGGGTCGTACATGAAATCCTTGCGCAAAGCGGGCAGGGAAGTCGCCTCGCGGGCCTGCGTCAGATATTCCTTTGCACCCTGAAAGCTTGGGGTGTCGGTCAGCACGGACAAACACGCAGCACCACCATCCTCATAGGCTTTGGCCAGTACAGGCGGGTCGAAATCCGGACGGATCAGACCCTTGGACGGGCTGGCTTTCTTGACCTCGGCAATCAGGCCATAGCCTTGCCGCGAGGCGGACTGCAAAGCTTCGGCAAAGCCACGGGTTTCCGATGCAGCCCGTGCCTCACTTTCCAGTGTTTCCAAAGACTTCTGCGCTTTGTCGGCCGCGACCTCTTCTAGTTTGTAGGCTTTGATTTTGTCCAGTACGGTCTCGGTCATTCGGCTTCCTGTGTCTTGCGTGCCAGAGCGGCGATTTTTTCTTTGGCTTTGCCGCTGTCGATGCTCTCGGCGGCCATGGCGACACCTTCGCGCAGGTCGTTCGCGGCTTCGGCGACAACCAAAGCGGCGGCCGAGTTCAGCAGTACAGCGTCACGATACGCGGATGGGGCTCCGTCCAGCAGGGCGCGGAAAGCGACAGCGTTTTCTTCCGGTGTGCCGCCGATGATGTCTTCGAATGGATGCACGGGCAGACCCGCATCTTCGGGGTGCAGCTCGACCTCTTTGATCGTGTCATCTTCCAAAGCGGCGACCCAGCTGATGCCGGTGATCGTGAGTTCGTCCGTCCCGTCCGAGCCATGCACCAGCCACGCGCGGTCTGATCCAAGCAAGCCAAGCGTTTCGGCCATTGGCCGGATCAGGTCACGACTGAACGCGCCGGTCAATTGCCGTTTGACACCAGCAGGGTTCGTCAGAGGGCCAAGAATGTTAAAGATCGTGCGTGTGCCCAACTCCTGGCGAGATGGCATGACATGAGCAATGGCCGGATGATGCATCGGGGCCATCATGAACCCAATTCCAACCTCTTTCAAAGCATTTTCAACGACTTGGGGTCCAACCATGACGTTGATCCCCATTTGGCCAAGGGCATCAGCAGCTCCTGATTTCGAGCTGAGGTTCCGGTTGCCATGCTTGGCAACGGTGACACCGGCGCCCGCAACCACAAAAGCCGTCGCGGTCGAGATGTTCAGCGTCCCTTTGCCGTCGCCGCCTGTGCCCACGATGTCTATCGCGCCTGCCGGGGCGGTTACAGCGTTGCATTTTGCCCGCATCACAGCGGCGGCAGCGGCGTATTCATCGACGGTTTCACCGCGTGTGCGCATGGCCATCAAAAGCCCACCGATCTGGCTGGGCGTGGCTTCGCCATCAAACAGGATGGCAAAGGCTTTTTCAGCTTCGTCACGAGTCAAAGGGCGATCGGCGGCGGCTCCGATCAGCGGTTTCAGCGCGTCGCTCATGCGGGGACTTTCAGTTCTTGCAGGAAGTTCTTGAGCAGGGCGTGGCCGTGCTCGGAGGCAATGGATTCCGGGTGGAACTGGACGCCATGAATGGGCAGTTCCTTGTGTTGCAACCCCATTATGGTGCCGTCTTCCAATTCAGCCGTGATCTCAAGACAGTCTGGCAGGGTTTCGCGTTCCACGATCAATGAATGGTACCGCGTTGCCTCAAACGGAGAAGGCAGCCCCGCAAACAGACCCTTGCCTGTGTGATTCATCGTTCCCATTTTACCATGAACAATCTCGTGGCATCGGATGACCTTACCGCCAAAAACCTGACCGATGGTCTGGTGTCCAAGGCAAACCCCCAGCAAAGGTGTTTTGGTTTCTGCGGCGGCTTCAGTCAGCGCAAGGCAAATGCCAGCCTGATCCGGGTCGCAGGGGCCGGGGCTTAGCAGGATACCGGCGGGGTTCATGGCCATCGCTTCCTGCACATCCAGCGCATCATTTCGGCGAATGACCATTTCGGCACCAAGTTCGCCTAAATAATGTACCAAATTGTAGGTAAACGAGTCGTAGTTGTCGATCAGCAGCAGCATATGGGCACTTATCTTCGCTTGGGCATTTCAGGCTGGCGATGCAGCCCCGGGCCACGGTATAATGTCCGCACATACATGCTCAGGCTTGAGCGGCAGCGTCAAGAGGACATACCGTTTCTGACGCGTCCAATTGGCCGAGCGCCACATCAGATGGCGCAGAGCTGGACGAGGCAGAGAAAAGAGGCGAAAGGCAGGAAATATGGGCGGATTTTTCGGGGGAATGGTCGCCGGGGCGATCGTTGTTTTGATCTTGGGTGTGTTCGTGTCGCTCAAGACACCGATGGTCAATACGCCGGTTGTTGTCACCGAAGCACCGGCTCCGGTAATTTCTGAAACACCTGAAGCACCGACTGAGGTGACCGAGGCCGTATCCGATGCCGATGTGGTGGAATTGGCTCCGCATGGGCTGGAAGCCGCCGATGACTCAACCGAAGATCTGGCTGATTTGTCCGGGCTTGAATCATCCTCGGACACGCAACCGGAGGTGGGCGCAGCAGCTGAGGCGGTGGACCAACCCGAGGCCGCTGTTGCGACCGAAGTTTCAGTTGTGACCGAAGCTCCTGCAGCGCCGCCAGAACCCAGCCTGGCGCCTTCGGCTCCGCAGGACGAGGCGGGGCCAGCCGTGATCGACGATACGCCGACCCCTCCTGTAGAACCCGAGACGACCGAGGTTGCTCTTCTTCAGCCGGAAGAAGATCCGTTGCCGCAAACTGAGGACACAGACGAGGAAAACCCGTTTGAAAGCAGCCCAATCGCCGTGGAAGGGGATGAGGACGTTCTGCCGCGCAAGCTGCCGCGTATCGCTGCGCTGCCGCAGATTGGCGGTGACCAGGAAGCAAGCGCAAGTTCAACGATCGGTAAACGTATCATTCCACTAACCGAACGCGATGATGAACCTGTGGCCGATGAAGCCTCGGCGGAAGAGCCAAAACCGGCGGGCAAGCCGATCGAACGCTATGCGGCCAAATTCGAAAACCCTGAAGCCAAACCGCTGATGTCCATCATCCTGATCGATGACGAGGGCGCATTTGGGGCTGAGGCGCTTCAGGATTTTCCCTATCCGATCAGTTTTGCCGTGAACCCGTCTGATCCAGATGCTGCAGAAAAGATGGCGCGGCACCGCGCGGCCGGGTTCGAAGTCATGGCTCTGGCTGATTTGCCCGAAGCTGCAACTGCGCAAGACGCTGAGGTTTCGCTGTCCGTCTGGCTTGACACTCTGCCCGAAACCGTTGGCATTCTGGAAGGGGTGGACAGCGGCATTCATGGCAATCGGAAACTGGCCGATCAGGTTGCTGAAATTGCTGCCGGAACAGGTCGTGGCCTGATCACGCAGGACAATGGGTTGAACACTGTGCAGAAGCTGGCAGCCCGCAATGGCACGCCGTCGGGTGTTGTGTTCCGCGACATCGACGGTGCACGTCAGGACCCTAAAGTCATGCGGCGTTTCCTGGATCAGGCTGCGTTCCGCGCCGGGCAGGAAGGTGCTGTGGTCATGCTGGGTCGGGTACGCCCGGAAACGATTTCAGCCCTGCTGCTTTGGGGCTTGGAAGACCGGGGTAGCCGCGTTGCCATGGCTCCGATTTCGGCGGTCATGATGAGACAGGTTCAGTAATCTGCGAAAACTAGTGTTAAAAAAGGGCGGCGATCTTATGATCTGCCGCCCTTTTTCGTTTAGCTGTTTCCGCTTCCGGTGAAACGTGCAGCATCTGCCGCAGCGCGCCGGATTGCATTGGATTTATGAACGGTTTCCATGAACTCGGCCTCGGGGTCGCTGTCGTAAACAACACCGCCACCGGCTTGAATATACAGCTTTTGATCTTTCACGATGGCAGTGCGCAGCGCGATACACATATCCATGTCGCCCCCCGCGCTGAAATAGCCTACGCCGCCGCCATAGACGCCGCGTTTTTCCGGCTCCAACTCGTCGATGATCTCCATCGCGCGCACTTTGGGCGCGCCCGAGACGGTGCCCGCAGGCATTCCGGCAAAAAACGCATCCAGCGCGTCTTTGTCTTCGGCCAGTTCACCCACCACGTTAGATACAATATGCATGACGTGGCTGTAGCGTTCGATGATGAACTCTTCGGTCGGGCGCACGGTGCCGATTTTGGAAACGCGCCCTGTATCGTTGCGGCCCAGGTCCAGCAGCATCAGGTGCTCGGCCAGCTCTTTCTTGTCGGCCAGCAGATCCAGTTCGTTTGCCTTGTCTTCTTCCGGTGTCGCGCCTCGGGGGCGGGTGCCAGCAATGGGGCGAATGGTGACTTCACTGCCGAACACGCGCACCAGAATTTCAGGGCTTGCACCCACGACCTGAAAGCCGCCGAAGTTGAAATAGAACATGAAAGGCGACGGGTTGGTGCGCCGCAACGACCGATAGAGCGCAAAGGGCGGCAGCGGAAACTCCTGCGTCCAGCGCTGCGCTGGGACAACCTGGAAAATATCACCTGCGCGGATGTATTCCTTGGCCTTTTCAACCGCCTCCATATAGCCGGACTTGGTAAAGTTCGACACAGGGGGTGCGATTTCACGTGCATCACCCAAATCGCGGGTTTCCGCAGGCATGGCACGCTCCAGATCGCGAACTGCATCCATAACGCGCTCAGCAGCTTGTGCATAGGCAGCCTTGGCGGATTGACCGTCACTGGCCCAAGCCGGTGATACAACGGTCACTTCACCTTTTACGCCATCCAGCACAGCGATGACCGAAGGACGCAACATGATCGCATCGGGCAGGTCCAGAGGGTCCGGATTCACGTCCGGGAGGTATTCCACCAGCCGCACCATGTCATAGCCCAAATACCCGAACAGCCCCGCTGCAGCCTGAGGCAGGTCATCCGGCAGGTCGATGCGACTTTCGGCCAGCAAAGCGCGGAGGTTGTCCATCGGGTTGCCGTCTTGCGTCGAGAACGCCTCGGAATCGAACCGGGCAGAGCGGTTGAGTTCGGATGCTTCACCGCGACACCGCCAGATCAGGTCGGGCTTCATACCAATGATCGAGTAACGACCACGAACTTCGCCGCCCGTCACGGATTCCAGAATGAACGCATCTTTCTGTGCGCCCGTCAGCTTGAGCATCAGCGACACAGGGGTGTCCAGATCAGCGGCAAGCCGTGTGTAAACCACCTGATTTTCGCCCGCTTCATAAGGCCGCGCGAAGGTGTCGAATTCGGGTGTCAGGGCCATATCGGTCTCGTTTAAAAGCTCGATTGCACGGCATTCAGCGCCTGTTGGTCTACGACCGGACGCGCGCGTGTCTGTGCATCGCGCACATAGGCGTTGAAAATATTCTGTGACAAGGCCTGATTCATCTGCGCGGACAGGGCTTGACGCAGTTGGCGCAGTTCGTCTGTGTCTGCGGGCGGAAGAACCTCATCCAAGCGCACCAGCAGTGCTGCGCCGTTTCCACCGATGACACGCAGTTCGCCGGGTTCCATCTGGAACACCTCGTTCATGAAATCTGCTGGAACGTCATCCAGAAACGCCGTGCGTGTCAGGGCATTTTCAACGCGGAAGGGCAGGCCGGTGGTCGTAAAGTCACCATCTGTTGCCAATTGCGTCAGAACTGCATTCGCCCGATCTTCCAGCGCTTTGTTGGTTTCGGCCTGAAGCCATGCGGCGGCCACTCGATCACGTGCGCTGTCCAGCGGCTCGGGGCGGCGCGGCAGCACCTCATTCAGGCGCAGGGCAAAGATCGACCCATCTTCGAGGAATGCGATTTCGGGGAAGTCACCTTCCTGCACCGCTTCGGCTGCGACGCGGAACCCGTCATAGGCGGCGATTTCGTCCGAACTCTCGCGGGTCCAGTCGATCTGACCCAGCTCCATTTCGGTCTCATCCGCCAGTTCTTCCAGTGTGGCACCGCCAGCCAGCATGTCATTGATATCTTCGGACTGCGCCTCGATCAGGCGGCGGGCGCGTTCGGCTGCAAGCTCTTCGCGCAAGGCCGGTTCAGCTTCTTCGAAAGGCACATTGTTGGCTGCCAGAGAGCCGTTAATCCGGAACAAGGCTGGGCCAAAGACCGAAGGCAGGGGGCCAACAACAGTATCGAGATCTGCTGCAAATACTGCATCCGCTGCCTCGCCCAGATCCTCGCGGGTCACGTCGCCGAGATCGATGTCGTTGAGCTCAAGATCGCGTTCACGAACCAGTTGCTCAAATGTAGTACCGCCAACCTCAAGCTGGGCCTTTGCTTCGCTTGCGGCTTGCTCATCCGGGAAGTTCAGGCGCTCAACCAAGCGCCGTTCCGGCTGGTTGTACTCCTCTGAGCGGTCTTCATAGAGTTTCTGCAGGGCGTCTTGATCCACCTCGACGGTGTCGATCAGCATCGCAGGCGACAGGATCGCGTATGTCAGTTGCTTGGTCCGGGGCAGGGTGAACAGGTCGCCGTTCTCATCATAGTAAGTCTGAATCTGCGCGTCGTTTGGTTCAGCAATTGGGTTTTCCAATGCCTCGGTCCCGACCGTGGCCACAGTAAAGCTGCGTCGCGCGCCAATATAGTCGGTCATCGTCTCTGTCAGAGTCGCTGGCATCTCGACCCCGCCCATGATCGCGCCTTGCACAATTGTGCGTGCAGATTCCTTGCGCAGATCCGTTTCAAACTCAGAGTCGGTCATGCCGATCTGTTCAAGTTGAAAGCGATAGGCTTCCCGGTCGAAACTGCCGTCGACGCCCTGAAACGCTGGGATCGCTACAATCTCTTGCTGCAGGTTTTCGTCGCCGATGGAAATTCCAAGTTGCCCAACTTCGTTGTCCAGAGCCGCCAGCGCGGTCAGGCGGGCAAGCGCGTTCTGATCCAATCCCAGATCACGCGCCTGCGACATTTGCATCGGTTGGCCGGTCTGCGCTTCCACGGCGCGGATTTCTCGCTGCAGTTCCCGCACATACTCATCGACCGAGATGCTTTCATCACCCACTTGTGCAACGGTTCGAACCGTTCCGCTGAGATTGGTGGCACCGAAGCCTGCGAGGCCCAGCATCAGCAGGCCCATCAGAATCCAGACAAAGGTTTTCGAAAGACTTTTAGCGCCTGCGGCCATGGTGCCCTCTTGTTATTGCGGCAGCGTTCTGCCCTGTCGGTTGCGGCCCTGAATACGACGCACACAGCCGAGGGGCAAGCTTAGAAGGACAGGCCCTGCAACCGGTCGAACAATTGGCCCAATCCCGCACGGTCCAGATTGGCGAATGCTACACGGACTTGCCGTTTTCCGGCGGGGTCGTTAGCGGGCATGAACATGGTGCCAGGCAACAGCAGCACGCCTGCTTCTGCCACCAGACGGCGGGCCAGTTCATCCGAAGCCATATCGAATGGATGGTCAAGATAGGCGAAATAGGCGCCAAGCCCCAAAAGACGCCAGCCCTTGGCTTCCAGGGCAGGCATACCGTCCTTGATTGCGGCTCTGCGGTCCAGAATCTCGTCCCGCTCACCTGCCAGCCATTGTGACAGGTTCTGCATCCCCCAAAGGGCTGCGAACTGACCGATCTGACCGGGGCAAATGGCAACGGTGTCGAGGAATTTCTCGACTTCCGCCAAAAGCACGCGGCTTGTCGCTATGGCCCCGACCCGGTGGCCTGTCAGGCGGTAAGCTTTGGAAAATGAATAGAGATGGACCAAGGTCTCATCCCAGTTAGGCTGCTGGAACAGATCGTGTGGTGGAGCGCTGCGGCTATCGAAATCGCGATATGTCTCATCGACGATGAGGCGAATTCCGGTGTTACGCGCCAGGTCATAGAAGGCCCGGACCAGATCAGTCGGGTATTCAACACCACCGGGGTTGTTGGGCGTGACCAGGGCAATGGCGCGCGTTTTTTTGGTGATCAGTGCGCGCGCACGATCCGGATCAGGCAGAAGGTCATCTCCTGTTGGCAGGTCAACGGCCTTCACCCCAGCCATGTCCAACCACATTTTATGATTGAAATACCATGGCGTTGGCAGAATCACTTCATCCGCCTCGTCAGTGATTGCCGAGATCACAGCCGAAAAGGCCTGATTGCAGCCCGAAGTGATTGCGGTCTGAGCCGGATCAACCTGTGCTGCGTAATGCGCGCTGATCTGTGCTGCCAGTTCAGTGCGCAGGTCGTCGTTCCCCAATACCGGCCCATATAAATGCGCGCTGTCTTCCTGCACGGCAAAATCGGCCATGGCCTGACGCAGAGCAAGTGGAGGCGGGTCGACCGGCGCGGCCTGGCTGACATTGATCAACAGGCGGTCAGCTGGGAAGGTGACACCTTCAACCCAACGGCGCGCCTCCATCACCGGAGGAGGGAAAGTGGCGCTGGTGCGGGTCTGGGTCATGGCGTACCGGTCTATATGCGAGGCTCTGCCTCGCGCTCCGAGGTATTTTTAAACAGAAGAAGGGATCAGTCGGTACCGCGATATGGCTCGACATATTGAAGTGCCATGTCCCAGGGAAAGAAGATCCACGTATCCTGGCTGACCTCGGTGATGAAGGTGTCCACCATCGGACGGCCCTTGGGTTTGGCATAGACTGTGGCAAAATGTGCGTTGGGGTACATTTTGCGGACCAACTCCAGCGTTTTACCGCTGTCTACCAAGTCATCGATGATCAGTACGCCGGTGCCATCGCCCATCAGATCAGCGTCGGGGGCTTTCAGAACTTCGGCTTCGCCTTGTTCCTGATGGTGGTACGACCGCACGCTGATCGTGTCGACCGTGCGGATGTCCAGCTCTCGGCTCACAATCATCGCAGGGGCCATGCCACCGCGCGTAATGGCTACAACGGCGCGCCAGGCACCATCGTCTGGGCCTTGTCCATCAAGACGCCAGGCCAACGCGCGCGAATCGCGATGGATCTGGTCCCAGCTGATGTGAAATCCTTTTTCGTGGGGCAGGCGGTCTTTGGCGCTCATGATCCTAGCCCTTTTCCACGTCAGGTGCATCGACGGCCTTCATGCCGACAATGTGATAACCCGAATCCACGTGCAGATTTTCTCCGGTCACGCCGCTGGACAGATCAGACAGCAGGTAGAGTGCTGACTTGCCCACATCGTCGATGGTCACGTTGCGGCGCAGGGGCGAGTTATATTCGTTCCACTTCATGATATAGCGGAAATCGCCGATGCCGCTGGCGGCCAGGGTCTTGATCGGACCGGCGGAGATCGAGTTGACGCGGATGCCGTCCTTGCCCAGATCCTCAGCCAGATATTTGACCGATGCCTCAAGTGCGGCTTTGGCGACGCCCATTACATTATAATGGGGCATGACCTGTTCGGCGCCATAATAGGTCAGGGTGATCGCACTGCCGCCTTCGCCCATCATTTTTTCGGCGCGTTGCATCACGGCGGTGAAGGAATAAACCGACACGTCCATCGTCAGCTTGAAATTCGCCCGGCTGGTATCGACATAGCGACCGCGCAGTTCGTTCTTGTCGGAAAAGCCGATGGCATGAACGATAAAGTCTAGTTTGCCCCATTTCTCTTCCAGCGCAGTGAACAGCGCATCAACGGATACCTCATCGCTCACGTCACATGGCAGGACGATTTCGCTACCCAATTGCGCTGCAAGCGGGTCGACGCGCTTTTTCAAAGCGTCGCCCTGGTAGGAAAAAGCAAGCTCGGCCCCGGCTTCGGACAAGGCGCGGGCGATTCCCCATGCGATTGATTTGTCATTGGCCAGTCCCATGATGAGGCCGCGTTTGCCGGCCATCAACTGATTTGACATGTGTGGTTCTCCGCCTGTCTTCGCGATGTGTTGAGTTGGTTTATGCCATTGGTAGCGTTGCATCAAGGCCGTGCGCTCTTGCCCGCAGCGGGTTCTCGCCTTAGGTTCGTCGTTAACACTTTCCAGGGGATGGAAATGACCGAGCGTGATGGCATCTTTGCTGGCTCCGATCCGTTTGAAATAGCGGGTCGGTGGTTGAGTGAGGCTGAAAAGACAGAATTAAATGACCCGAATGCGATTGCGCTGGCGACCGTCGACCCAGATGGAATGCCAAATGCGCGTATGGTGCTGCTGAAGGAGATCGAAGCAGATTCGTTTGTGTTCTATACGAACTACGAAAGCGCAAAAGCGGCCGAACTGGATGCAGCCGAAAAAGCTGCATTTGTCATGCATTGGAAATCTTTGCGGCGACAATTGCGTGTTCGTGGTACAATCACCCGCGAAAATGGGCCTCAGGCGGATGAATATTACGCATCGAGGTCGCTGAAGAGCCGTTTGGGGGCCTGGGCGTCGAAGCAATCTCAACCCCTATCAAGCCGTACAGCCTTGATGGCTGAGGTGGCCAAGGTGACTGCTAAGCTGGGTCCGAATCCCCCCCGCCCACCGTTTTGGGGCGGGTATAGATTGACGCCAACTGAAATTGAATTCTGGGCCGACGGGGCATTCCGTCTACATGATCGGTTCAGATGGAAACGCGCAGAGCCGGGATTGGCATGGCATGTGGAAAGGTTGAATCCATGACGTTCACGTGTCGTGAAATGCAACAGGCAGAAAATAAACAATTTTTTCGGCTTGAATTTACCTGTCATTCCCATAAACAACAAACCCTTAACGAACGGCTAAAACTCGCGATGGGAATACCGTGCCAGAAGATATGAACAACATGTATCGCGTTCGTGGACACGTGAAATGGTTCGACCCTGCCAAGGGGTACGGATTTGTTGTGTCCGACGATGGCGGCCCGGATATCCTGTTGCACGTGAACGTCTTGCGTAACTTTGGCCAGAGCTCGGTCGCAGATGGCGCAGGGATCGAGATTATGACGCACCGCACGGATCGGGGCGTTCAGGCCGTCGAAGTGGTGGCGATTGATCCACCGGCGCGGACCGACTCGATGATGCTGGCCGATTTTGCCGAGTTGGATCCCGTGACGATCGCCGAGGCACCATTGGAAGCCGCGCGCGTAAAGTGGTTCGACAAGGGTAAAGGCTTTGGTTTTGCCAACGTCTTTGGCCGTGGCGAAGACGTTTTTCTTCATATCGAAGTGCTGCGCCGTTCCGGTCTTGCTGATCTGCAACCGGGCGAAGCGCTGGCAATGCGTGTGATCGATGGCAAACGGGGCCGGATGGCGGCTCAGGTGTTGGCCTGGGAAGCCGCACTGGACGGCTGACGTTTTCATGAAACGGTTTCTGACGCTTCTGCCCCTGTTCCTAGTGCTTTGGACGGGTGGGGCGTTTGCAGCGTGCAGCGCTGATCGTGTTACCTTGCGAAATGACAACGCAACGGTGCGTTTTGACGTCGAACTTGCCGTCACACCTCAGGAACGCTCCCAAGGGTTGATGTTTCGCGAAACGCTCCCGAATCGATCCGGAATGCTGTTTGTGTTTGACCCGCCTCAACGTGTCGCGTTCTGGATGAAGAACACTTTGATTCCCCTGGACATGATTTTTCTGGATCGCACCGGCTTGGTAACGCACGTGCATGAGGGGGCGATTCCTGGCGATCTGACCCCAATCGAAGGCGGAGATTCCGTTTTTGCAGTGCTGGAAATCAACGCCGGATTGTCGGCGCGCTATTCCATTACGCCCGGCACACAGATGCAGCACGAAATTTTTTCGTCAGGTCCTGCAATTTGGCCCTGTTAGGGCTTTTCAAATCAGATTGGCATCGTTAGGAAGGCGCACGGTCCGGGGCGTGGCGCAGTCTGGTAGCGCACCTGTTTTGGGTACAGGGGGTCGTAGGTTCGAATCCTGCCGCCCCGACCACTTCCACTCAATCATGAGGGCGATCCGCCCATTGCTTGGAACAGCCGGCTGATCGACTGATCCAGCTCGGCGCTGTCCAATGGCACTTCGACCACAGAACCGGTTCTCTGCGGGACTTTGAAGAACACGTTTGCATCTATGCGGTAACCGTCAGCGTTCTTGCTTGATGTCAGGCGCATAACGCTTTGTGGCAGGTCCTGAGGATTGCCGCCGTAATTCAGAATCAAATAGGCGGATGCCTCTGCGGGCAGAAACTCGCGGCATTCAAATGTTTGGCCGCTGGTTCTTTCAAAAGATTCCCCCGGGCCGGAACAACTGGTCTCAAAAATATCAAACAGTCTTTGCGGATACGTTTCGAACTGGGCGCTGCGTGACGCATCGGGCACATCTTGTGGTGCGCAGGCCACGATACAGGCCAAGAACGGGATAAAGGTGAACAGCTTCATACCTTTGGACCTTTTCACAATTGAACGAACGGGCCGCGATCAAATTCGAACGCCTCAGAACAGAACCAGATGATTCCCGATCAGCCTAGACGTTGTCGCATTGGTTGATCAAATGCAGATAACTATGCTGGTAAAAACGGGAATTCGATTTGAGACTTTGTGGTTTCGGCGAAAATTTGCCGTGGATGATCCTGTGGAGGAATCGCGCACCGTTGGGTCACACTCCTGAAACGTCGTCAGGTCAACAAAAAAGATTTCAAAAAAGGCGGAAAAAGGGCGTTGACCTTATATGTGTTCATACGCCAAATTGTATGAGCCGAAGAGATTGCCACAATATCTGGTGTTGAAGCCGGAAGAGGCAGCAGGCGAGGGTCGGAAAGCACATCTAATTTAAGTGCGCCGTTTTTGCGGTTTTTCCGCTGTCTTTGACAGCGAAGGACGCCCTTGTCCGTAAAACTCTGGGCGTTGTGGGCGGCACCCTGCAACACAACATTTGGTGCCGGGAACTGAAAATTGGGCGGAATTTAACCAGGGCTGCGGACATGAAGATTGACAGAAAATTCACCAAACCAGATCAGGATGCCTACTCGGACCTTGATTTCGTGTCTGCAACGTCTGAAATCCGTAACCCGGATGGAACGATTGTGTTCCGCCTGGATAACATTGAAGTACCCGCAAGCTGGTCGCAGGTGGCAAGCGACGTGATCGCTCAGAAATACTTCCGCAAGGCAGGTGTTCCCAGCAAGCTGAAGAAGGTCAAAGAAAAAGACGTTCCAGAATTCCTGTGGCGTTCGGTCCCTGCCGAAGGCGCTGAATTTGACGGAGAAACCTCGTCCAAGCAGGTGTTCGATCGTCTGGCGGGCGCATGGGCCTATTGGGGCTGGAAGGGCGGATACTTCTCGGATGAAGAAGACGCGCGTGCCTATTTTGATGAGATGCGCTATATGCTGGCGACCCAGCGCGCCGCACCGAACAGCCCTCAGTGGTTCAACACAGGTCTGCATTGGGCCTATGGAATCGACGGACCGGCGCAGGGGCACCACTATGTCGATTACAAAACCGGCAAGCTGACCAAATCGAAATCCGCGTACGAGCATCCGCAGCCACACGCGTGTTTCATCCAGTCCGTTGATGATGATCTGGTGAACGAAGGCGGCATCATGGATCTGTGGGTGCGCGAGGCGCGCCTGTTTAAATACGGCTCGGGTACCGGGACCAACTTCAGCCATCTGCGCGCAGAGGGCGAGGCGCTGTCGGGCGGCGGCAAATCTTCGGGCCTAATGGGCTTTCTCAAGATCGGCGACCGCGCGGCTGGCGCGATCAAATCAGGCGGGACAACCCGTCGAGCAGCAAAGATGGTGATCGTCGATGCGGATCACCCGGACATCGAGCAATTCATCGAATGGAAGGTGATCGAAGAGCAGAAAGTGGCCTCGATCGTTGCCGGATCGAAGATGCACGAAAAGATGCTGAACGGCATTTTCGAGGCCATTCGTTCGTGGGACGGCTCTGCAGATGATGCTTATGATCCAAACGCGAACGACGCGTTGAAAAAGGCAGTGCGGGAAGCGAAAAAAGTAGCGATCCCAGAGACTTACATCAAACGCGTTCTGGATTATGCCAAGCAGGGCCATGACAGCATCGAATTCCCGACCTACGATACGGACTGGGATTCGGAAGCCTACAGCTCGGTTTCAGGCCAGAACTCGAATAACTCGATCCGCGTCACCAATGCGTTCCTGACCGCTGTCGAAAAGGACGCCGATTGGGAACTGATCAACCGCACCGACGGCAAGGTCGCCCGCACCGTCAAGGCGCGCGACCTGTGGGAAAAGGTCGGTCACGCCGCATGGGCATGCGCCGATCCGGGCATCCAGTTTCACGACACAGTAAACGAATGGCACACATGCCCTGAGGACGGCGAGATTCGTGGCTCGAACCCGTGCTCGGAGTACATGTTCCTTGATGACACGGCCTGTAACCTGGCGTCGATGAACTTGCTGACCTTCCTCAAGGATGGTGAGTTCCAGGCGGCGGACTATATGCACGCCTCGCGCCTATGGACCCTGACGCTGGAAATCTCGGTAACAATGGCGCAGTTCCCGTCGAAAGAGATTGCGCAACTGTCCTATGACTTCCGCACCTTGGGTCTGGGCTATGCCAATATCGGCGGTCTGCTGATGAACATGGGCTACAGCTACGACTCGGACGAGGGCCGGGCCATCTGTGGCGCACTGACTGCGATCATGACTGGTGTGGCCTATGCAACTTCGGCTGAGATCGCCGGAGAACTGGGCGCCTTCAAAGGTTACGAGCGCAACGCTGATCACATGTTGCGCGTCATTCGCAACCACCGCCGTGCGTCGCAAGGCGTGACCGACGGGTATGAGAAACTGGCGGTCAAGCCGGTGCCTCTGGACCACGGCAACTGCCCGGACAAGCGTCTGATCGATCTGGCCATGTCCGCTTGGGACGAGGCGTTGAGCCTGGGTGAGAAAAACGGCTATCGCAACGCGCAGGCTACTGTGATTGCACCAACCGGCACCATCGGTCTGGTGATGGACTGTGACACCACCGGGATCGAGCCGGACTTTGCTCTGGTCAAGTTCAAGAAGCTTGCTGGTGGCGGGTACTTCAAGATTATCAACCGCTCGGTTCCGTCGGCGCTGGAGAAGCTGGGCTATTCCTCGTCTCAGATCGAAGAAATCGTCAGCTACGCGGTTGGTCACGGTACCATCGGCAACGCGCCGGGGATTAACCACACCTCGCTGACCGGTCACGGCTTTGGCCCCAATGAACTGGCCAAAGTGGATGCTGCACTGGAAAGCGCCTTTGACATCCGCTTTGTCTTTAACCAATGGACACTGGGCGAGGATTTCTGCACCGGCGTTCTGGGCATCCCGGCGACCAAGCTGAATGACCCGACTTTTGATCTGCTGCGCCATCTGGGCTTTACCCGCGCGGATATCGACGCAGCGAACGACCACGTCTGCGGGACGATGACACTGGAGGGCGCGCCGCATCTGAAGGAAGAGCACTATTCGATCTTCGACTGCGCCAACCCCTGCGGCAAGAAAGGCAAGCGTTTCCTTGGGGTTGATAGTCACATCACGATGATGGCGGCGGCGCAAAGCTTCATCTCGGGCGCGATCTCGAAGACGATCAACATGCCGAATGATGCGACCATCGAGGACTGCCAGAAGGCATACGAGCTCAGCTGGTCTCTGGGTGTGAAAGCCAACGCACTCTATCGTGACGGCTCGAAACTGTCGCAGCCTCTCGCCGCGGCGCTGGTCGAGGATGACGACGAGGCGGCTGAAGTGCTGGAAAGCGGTTCGACGCAGGAAAAAGCTGTCGTTCTGGCCGAGAAAGTGATCGAGAAGGTCGTGGTCAAGGAAATGATCCGCAGCCACCGCGAGAAACTGCCGCATCGCCGCAAGGGCTATACCCAAAAGGCGATCGTGGGCGGCCATAAGGTTTACTTGCGCACCGGTGAGTTCGAAGACGGCAAGTTGGGTGAGATCTTCATCGATATGCACAAGGAAGGTGCTGGCTTCCGTGCGATGATGAATAACTTCGCCATCGCCGTGTCGGTCGGTCTGCAATACGGCGTGCCGCTGGAAGAGTTTGTCGATGCCTTCACCTTCACCAAGTTCGAACCGGCAGGGATGGTGCAGGGCAACGACTCGATCAAGAACGCAACATCGATCCTGGATTACATCTTCCGCGAATTGGCCGTGTCCTACCTGGACCGCACCGATCTGGCGCATGTGAAACCCGAAGGCGCGACCTTTGACGATCTGGGTCGAGGCGAAGAAGAAGGTGTTTCCAACATCTCTGAGATCAGTGAAAGTGCTGCGTCCAAGTCATTGGAAGTGCTGAAACAAATCAGCTCGACCGGTTATTTGCGCAAGCGTCTGCCTCAGGATCTGGCTGTGTTCAATGCAGGTCAGGCTGAGCTGAACGGGATGGCTGAAACAGCGGCTGCATTCGAAGCAGCTGCGGCTGAAACTGCAGTGGCAACCGGCATGGACGCCCGCACCAAAGCAAAGATGCAAGGCTATGAGGGTGATCCGTGCGGTGAATGCGGAAACTACACGCTGGTGCGCAACGGTACCTGCATGAAATGCAACACCTGCGGCGCGACAAGCGGGTGTAGCTAAGGCTTAACGCCCCGGCACCCCGGGGCGTAGGGGTCGGACGCTGCCCTTGGTTACCGACCCCGACGAATACGGAGAAAGGCACTGAGACTTACCAAGTTTGCCTTTTTCCACTCGGCCGACATGCCCGTGTTGGCCGGGAACAGGGTGGGGCGGAATATTTGCTCCCTCCCACTCTTTCACGGGGCGGGTGCGCTCGCCCCATGCGCAGTCCAGGCCGCAGGCAAAAAAACACCGGGCGGTCAACGACATGAGCCTGGAAGGCGAAACTGACAGGGGGCTTCGGCCCCCTTTCTTTTTGTACCGGGCTGCTTGCGTAAGCGTGGTTCTGCCGGATTACCTAGGATCCGTCGGGCAAGACCTGCCGAAACGGGTCAGGCGAAATTTTGCCCGGCGGCGCGTTGCGCGCCCGACTCGGCTAAACACGCAAGGATTGGCGCGAATCCCCAGCTTTCGCGTAATACGGGTGACGCGCTGAGGTGTTGCGGTGTTTCTGGGGCCTGTCCGGACGAAAGATAATCAACCTATCAGGAGGCACCAAAATGAAACCGCAGTATTTGATTGGGATTTCCATCGCTGCTTTGACCTTGCCGGGACTCGTTTCGGCGCAATCGACGGCAGATGCCAATGGTGATGGCGTTCTGACGATTGAAGAAGTGCAGGTGGTAGCACCAAGCGTGGATGCCGACACCTTCTCGGCCATGGATGCAAATGGCGACGGCGCGTTGGACGCAGATGAAGTGGCCGTTGCCCAAGAGGCTGGTTTGCTTCCGCCAAGTGACGGATAAACGTAAGGGCGGCCCGATCATCATCGGGCCGCCTTTTTTCCTGTTATCCGGGCAGGTGAATTTTGAACTTTTCGCGCAATTCCATGTCCAGCATCGGATCGAATCTGGCCTCGGATGGCGCGGATAGAATTTCTTCTTTTCGGGCTATGGCTTTGTCGATCAGATCCGGTTTGCCCAGTTCAACCCATTCTTTTGGCGAAGACCGGTCGCCGAAAACCGGGTAGACATAGTCAGCTTGCATCCGGCTGAGCGTAGCTTCCGTTCCAAGATAGTGACCGGGACCGCCTATGCAGACCTCGGCCATCTGGTCTAGCGCGAGGGTATCATCTGTCACCTCGATCCCGCGTACACAGCGTTGGGCCTGACCGATCAGATCATCACTGAGGATCAGGCTTTCGAAACAGAAACCCAGCAACGAGGCGTGCATGCCCGCCGCTTCGTACACCATGTTCAGACCGGACAGACCCGCCATCACGTTTGAACACATCTGTTCCCAACCGGCCTGCATGTCGGGAAGTTTCGAATCCGATGCCCCTGCGGCCGCACCGCCGGGCAGGTCGTAGAACCGGTGCATCTGTGCGCATCCAGCCGTCAGAAGGGCCTGTTCTCCAGACCCGATGGACATCGCGCCTGTCCGTAGGTCCAGACCAAAGGGCCAAGTGCCAAAAACGGCTGGTGCTCCGGGACTTACGGCGTTTACGTAAACCAAACCAGCAAGGCATTCGGCGGTTGCCTGAGTGATAGCTCCGGCTATTGTCGAGGGCGCGGTGGCACCGGCCATCCCAGCCGAGAGCAGCAGAACAGGCATTCCGGCCTTGATGCATTCCTCCATCACTTCGCAGCTTTCCGTTGCGAATTTCATTGGCGGAACCACAAAGCAGTTCGAATTCGATACAAAAGGCCGCTCGCGGTACTTATCCTCACCACCCGCGATCATATAGATCATCTCCATCGCGGGCGCGACGTGGCTGGGTTCCGTGAACGAGGTTCCGATGTGTTTGAAAGTGCCGGAACAGCTGGCGTAGATCGTGTTCAGGTCCATTTCCAGATTGTCCGCGATGTCGCGGCAGACCATAGGGCGCTGAACAAAGTGAATGTTATCAAGTTGTTGACAGATTCGCGCGGCATCGTGCAGGTCCTGCACAGTTGAATCGCGGTATTCCCGTCCGTGTACGTCGACCATAGACACGGCAGCGCCCGCAGTGCCGTAATGAACCTTGGTTCCCATCAGCTCGAGATCGGTTTTCCCGTCGCGACTGTAGAGTGTGACCGAGCGGTTTGCTTTGGCGATTGTATCTTCGACCAGCGCACGCGGAAACCGGATGCGTCCGTCGTCGCCAAGGGTGCAGCCGGCGCCCACAAGGTAGTCGATGCCGCTTTGCGGGGCATCCGCCAGCCCAATGGTTTCAAGCGCGGTCAGGGCGGCCTCATGAATGCGTTCAATCTGTGCCTGCGTCAGAACATTCAGAACGCCGCCTTCCATTCCAGAGCGTATAGGGCGCAAATGGTCAGGCAGGGCTGAGGCTCGGGCGGCACGGCGTGCAGCGCGGCCACCGCTGCGTGAAGTGTTGCGGGATTGGTCGTTCATTTCAAAATCCGGTCGTTGTGTGATGCGTTGGGGTGAGGGTAATCCCCCTTACGGTCGCCCCCGCGCGGCACGGCCACGATCCGCACCGATGGTGCGGCTAATCAGGCTGATCTTCCAATCGTGATCTGTCATGTGGCCTCTCAACAACTTCTCAATGCTTTCCAAAATGCTGCGACACAATCTGTCCTGTTTACGACCTTTGTTGGAATTTGCTGACGATTGTGCCGGTAATCTGCCGAGTGGAAGAGTGTTGGTTAGATTTTCTCCCGTTTTGGAAGAATTCTGTTATACTGCATTCACTTACTTTTGAGCGTTACGCTCCTGAAATTGAATTCTGAAGGAGTGGATCACAGATTAGAATTCGTTTGCGTCTTTGGATCGAAACAAGAGCGACATAGCTTTGAACCCGTGTGCAAAACCTCTTTCTGTCCTGTTTGCTGCGACCTTCATCGCAAGCGCAAGCCCGGTATCGGCCGAGGATTGGACAGGTGGGTATGTCGGCCTTAGCTTTGGATATGCAGATGCGGACGGACCGGGGGGTGCCAGCGGTGACGATACCGTTTTTGGGGCGCATATCGGGTATGATCAGGACTTTGGCAACTTTGTGCTGGGGGGCGAGTTTGAATACAACCGCCTCTCTCTGGATTTAGGGTCAACCCAGGGTAGCCTGGACAGCATGACTCGTCTGAAGCTGCGCGGTGGATACGATTTCGGCAGCGCTCTTGGGTATGTGGTTGTCGGCGCGGCGCGCGCCGAAACCTCGGTCGATAACGACACCGCAGCCGTTTACGGCATTGGCGTTGCCTATCCGATCGGCGAGAATTTTGTTATCAGCGGCGAGGCGCTGCGTCAGGATTTCGACGATGTCACCCGGTCCAATGGCCGTCTGGATTCCAACGTTTTCAACCTGCGCACCACGTTCCGCTTTTGAACTCTATTCAGCTGCGTGGCGCTTTGCGAGCTGTTCGGCAAATGAACATAGCGTTCTCAGGGCACTCGCAAAACGATCATCATCAACCGTCATGGCCACCCGAATGTGCCCAGCGGCGGCCGCCCCAAAGCTTTCGCCCGGCATGACGGCAATGGCGTGCGAATCGAGCAGAGCGTTGGCAAACCCTTCCCCTGACAATCCGGTCTTGCGCACGTCCAGCATCAGGTACATCGCACCTTGCGCCGGCACCAGGCCAACGGTGTCCTGCGTCTGAAGTATCTTCATCGCCATCGACCGCCGTCGGCGGAACGGGGCGGCGATCTTCTCCTCCAACTCGGACCCTGCGGTCAGCGCAAAACTCGACGCGTCCTGAATGAAGCCCGGCACGCCGTAGGTCGTGTGGGTGGCCAGGTTGATCAGATGGGTGATGACTTCTTCTGGACCGACGATCCAGCCACAACGCGACCCCGTCATGGCATGAGATTTGGACATGGACCCTACAACCAGCGTCCGTTCCTTCATGCCGGGTAACGCGCGCGGCGACAGGTGTTCGCCTTCCCAGACTTGCGTGTCATAGACCTCATCTGAAATCAGCCAAAGTCCACGCCGTTGGCAAACTTCTGCGACTGCTTCAAGTGACTGACGGGAATAGACAACTCCGGTCGGATTGTTGGGTGTATTGATCAAAAGCGAAACGGCACCGTCAGCGGCAGAATCAATCCTTTCGGCGCTGGGTTGAAAGGCATCTTCTGCCGCGGTCTGAACCGCGCGGGCAACCGCTCCGACCCCGCGAATCGTGCCCGGGTACGTGGCGTAGTAGGGATCGAGGAACAGGCCTACATCGCCCGGATCACAGACAGCCATATGGGCTGCAAACAAGGCTGATTGCCCACCGGGGGTGATCAGAACATTGTTGCGCGTTGTGGGTACACCCGTATGCGTTTGCACACGTGCAGCGACCGTATCGCGTAAAAGATCCGTGCCGGGCACCATGGCATAGCCGGTGTGCCCTTCACGGGCAGAAAGATCCATCGCATGTAGGATCGATGGATCGGTCCGAATGTCATGTTCGCCAATCGTCAACTCGGTGACGGCCTGACCTTCGCTCAGCATCCTTCGGGCGCGATAAAACACGTCCCAGCCGTCGCTGCCACCGCCGGTGATCTGCGTGATGCGTTTTGACAGGTTCATTGGACCGCTCCCGGATTGCCTTTCGCTGAATGGGGCAGAGCGGCACGCCTTTGTCAATCAGCTTCGCGGCGGCAAGGTCGCCTGCAGCTTTTTTGTTAGCGATGCGCGGACAAGGTCGTAAGAAACGGTCAGTCGATGCCGCAGTTCCTCAGCCTCTGCATCGAACGGAAGGCGGACCCAACTGCGGTGGAAATATGGGGCTTTTACGCCGACACCAGCGTCGATGACCATCTGAGCCGTTTCCACGTCCGGTGTTTTCACGGACACCCCATCATTTGCGATGCCAATACAGGCGAACATCTTGCCACCGACTTTCCATGCATCATGGCCGCCGCCCCATGGGTCAGAAAGCTCGGCCCCCGGGAACTCTTGGCAAATGGAGTTGATGTAGTCGCGGTCCATATCGGGGACTGTGCCCGAGGGGGTGCGCAAACTCAATGCTTGGCTTGGACCTGATCCCGTGCTAACCGATGCACATGAACCCGGTGACCTGCATCATTATCTGCTGCATTACCTGCTGATTTATCAAGCGGGCCGGTTTCTTTCGTTTTCATCCCTGAGACAAGTTGCTAAGCCCGCGCCAACGCGCAAGCACATGCTGTTTCTGAGGAGCCCGACCGATGACGACGATCAAGCTGCACAACACGCGGACGCGGACGAAGGAAGACTTCGTGCCGATCGACCCTGAAAATGTGCGGATGTATGTCTGTGGTCCGACGGTCTATGACCGCGCGCATCTGGGTAACGCCCGCCCGGTGGTGGTGTTTGACGTGCTGTATCGTCTGCTGCGCCATGTTTATGGCACGGATCACGTGACCTATGTGCGCAATTTCACTGACGTGGACGACAAGATCAACGCCACCGCGCTGGCGCGTAAACAGGCGGGCGCGGAAGGCTCGTTAGAGCAACTGGTGCAGGAGCGTTCCGATGAGACCATCGGCTGGTATCTGCACGACATGGGTGCTTTGGGAACTCTTGAACCCAACGAGATGCCGCGTGCGACCCAATACATAGACCAGATGATTGTGATGATTGAGGGTCTGATCGCAAAGGGCCATGCCTATGCCGCCGAAGGCCATGCCCTGTTTGCTGTCGACAGTTGGAAAGAAGGCTATGGCAAGCTGTCGGGCCGTTCGGTCGATGACATGATCGCAGGCGCGCGGGTCGAGGTGGCGCCCTACAAGAAGAACCCGATGGATTTTGTGTTGTGGAAACCCTCGACCGACGAACTGCCGGGTTGGGACAGCCCGTGGGGGCGGGGGCGTCCGGGCTGGCATATCGAATGCTCGGCCATGAGCTATGAGTTGCTGGGCGAGAGCTTTGACATTCACGGCGGCGGCAACGACCTGATGTTCCCGCACCACGAAAACGAGATCGCCCAGAGCTGCTGCGCGCACCCGGAAGGTGAGTTCGCGCGATACTGGTTGCACAATGAGATGCTGCAGGTCGAAGGTAAGAAAATGTCCAAATCTCTGGGCAATTTCTTCACAGTGCACGATCTGTTGGAGCAAGGCGTGCCGGGTGAGGTGATCCGGCTTGTGTTCCTGCAGACCCATTACCGCAAGCCGATGGACTGGACCGAGAAAAAGGCGCGAGAAGCCGAAACGACGTTGCGCAAGTGGCGGGCGCTGACAGCGGGCGTCGAGCCCGCCGCCAGCGCGGCACCTGAGGTGATCGCAGCGCTGAGCGATGATCTGAACACAGCAGGTGCCATGACCGAGCTGTACCGTCTTGCCTCGGACGGTGACGCAGCGGGTCTGTTGGCGAGCGCGCAGTTGCTGGGGCTGTTGCTGCCAGAGATGGGCGCCTGGGCGGACACGGCATCTGTTGACCTGACTGCTCATGCGGACCGTTTGGCGAATGCACGGGCGTCAGCCATGCAGAACAAGGATTTCTCGGAAGTTGACCGCCTCAAGGCCGCATATGTTGCCGCAGGGCTTGAAGTACGCATGAGCAAGGAAGGTGTGGAACTGGTGCCCGGTGCGGGGTTCGATGCCTCCAAACTGGAGGAGGTTTGATGACCAAAGAACGCTTCTACCTTTACGACACCACCCTGCGCGATGGGCAACAAACGCAGGGCGTTCAGTTCTCGACCGCCGAAAAGGTGCAAATCGCGCAGGCGTTGGACGCTTTGGGTGTGGATTACATCGAAGGTGGCTGGCCCGGTGCTAACCCAACCGACAGCGCGTTTTTCGAGGCTGCGCCTAAGACCTCGGCCCGTTTGACGGCGTTTGGTATGACCAAGCGGGCAGGGCGCTCGGCTGAGAATGACGATGTGCTTGCGGCCGTGATGAATGCGGGTACGCAGGCCGTTTGTCTGGTGGGCAAATCGCACGATTATCACGTGACCCATGCGTTGGGGATCTCGCTTGAGGACAATGTCGAGAACGTCCGCGCCTCGGTTGCACATATAGTGGCACAGGGTCGCGAAGCGCTGTTCGATGCCGAGCATTTCTTTGATGGCTACAAGGACAATCCTGATTATGCGGTCGCGGTTTGTCGCGCCGCGCTGGACGCGGGCGCGCGGTGGGTGGTGCTGTGCGACACCAATGGTGGTGCTTTGCCGTCCGAAGTCGGACGGATTGTGTCAGAAGTGATCTCGGCAGGGCTGCCCGGTGATCGGTTGGGTATTCACACCCATAACGATACTGAGAACGCGGTGGCTTGTTCCCTTTCTGCGGTCGAAGCAGGCGCGCGGCAAATTCAGGGTACGCTGAACGGCTTGGGAGAGCGTTGTGGCAATGCCAACCTGACGGCTTTGATTCCGACGCTGCTGCTGAAGGAACCCTATGCTTCTCAGTTTGAGACCGGAGTTAGTCTGGATGCTCTGGCAGGGTTGACCCGCATCAGCCGGATGCTGGATGACGTTCTGAACCGGGTTCCCAGCAAACAGGCGGCCTATGTGGGGGCCTCGGCATTCGCGCACAAGGCGGGGCTACATGCCAGTGCGATCCTCAAGGATCCGTCGACCTACGAACATGTTGAGCCTGCAAGTGTGGGCAACTCACGCATCATTCCGATGTCGAACCAGGCCGGGCAGTCGAACCTGCGCAAACGTCTGACCGAAGCCGGGCTGAGTGTTGAGGCGGGTGATCCCGCGCTCGGTCGGATCCTTGAACGGATCAAAACGCGCGAGGCGGATGGGTATTCCTATGACACCGCACAAGCCAGTTTCGAACTTCTGGCGCGGGACGAACTGGGGCAACTTCCCGAGTTCTTTGAAGTCAAACGCTACAAGGTCACGGTTGAACGGCGGAAGAACAAGTACAACAAGATGGTCAGTCTGTCCGAAGCCGTTGTTGTTGTGAAAGTGGATGGCGAAAAGAAACTGTCCGTCAGCGAATCCATGGATGACTCTGGCAGCGACCGGGGCCCGGTGAACGCCCTGTCTAAAGCCTTGGCCAAGGATTTGGGGCGGTATTCGCAAGTGCTGTCAGATATGCGGCTGGTCGACTTCAAGGTGCGGATCACACAAGGCGGGACCGAAGCGGTTACGCGCGTCATCATCGACAGCGAAGACGGGCAGGGTCGGCGCTGGTCCACTGTGGGCGTCAGCGCGAACATAGTCGACGCATCGTTCGAAGCTTTGCTGGATGCGATCCAGTGGAAACTAGTGCGTGATTGCGACCCGCAGAAGGCAGCGGCTGAGTGAGCGTGGTCTTTGACGACGACGTCAAAGCCTGTGCCGCGCTGGTACAACGGGCTGATCCTGACCGATTCCGTGCCGCAATGGCAGCCCCAGTGGCGGCCCGCGCCCTTCTGTTCCCGATTTATGCGCTGAATGTCGAAGTGGCGCGCGCGCCCTGGGTCACACAGGAACCGATGATAGCCGAGATGCGGCTGCAATGGTGGCGCGATGCCCTACAGGAAATTGCCGAAGGTACCACCGTTCGACGGCATGAAGTTGTAACACCTTTGTCTCGTGTGCTGTCGCCGCATCTGGCTGGCGTCTTGGATGAATACGTGGCCGTAAGGCGTTGGGATATATACCGTGATCCGTTTGAAGATCAGGGACACTTTGATGCCTATATCAACCACAGTTCAGGGTCTTTGTTTTTGGCTTCCGCTCAGACGCTGGGGGTGGCGGATGAAGATGTTCTGCGCGACTTTGGTTATGCGGTCGGTGTTGCAAACTGGCTTCGCGCGATCCCCGAACTGGAAAACAGGGGGCGAGTTCCCTTGTTGGATGGCACTCCTGATGGGGTGCGTGCCCTTGCACAAACTGCGCTGGAGCGATTGAACAAGGCCAGAGCAAACCCGGCTGCGATTTCTGCCGAAGCCCGTCCAGCACTGACCGCAGGGTCGCTGGCGGGCTGGGTGTTGAAACAAGCTGCTGCGCGGCCTGAGCGTGTTGCGTCTGGCACTTTGATACCGGGCGAAATGCGGCAACGCTTGTCCCTGATGTGGACGGTCAGCAGCGGGCGCTGGTGATCAGGCCCGTTCCGGGTCGGCGGGACGCAGCACCAGCCACAGCAACGCGCCGCCCGCCAGCGTGAGAAGTGGCACCATAGCCAGATTCACGGCCGTCCAGCCTTCGATCGCAGAGCCGCCCGAGCAGTTCATCAACCCGCCTGAGGCCAGCGAAGCCAATGTGACACCTCCGAAAACCAGCAGGTCGTTCAGGCCCTGCATCCGGCCACGCTCTTGCGGGTCATGCGAGTCTGCCAGCATCGTGGTTGCGCCGATGAAGCCAAAGTTCCAACCGACGCCCAGAAGAACCAGCGCGAGGAAGAAGTTCCCAAGTTCAACCCCTTGCAAGGCAACAACCCCGGCGCTTGCCAAAATGGCAAGGCCCAGCGCCACGATCTTCTCAACCCCGAAACGGGCGATCAGATGACCGGTAAAGAAACTTGGGATGTACATGGCCAACACATGGCTTGTAACGATATCCGCTGCGTCGTTGGCCGAGAATCCACACCCAACGACGGCCAGCGGGGTCGAGGTCATCACAAGATTCATCAGGGCGTAAGACACCATCGCACAGATAATCGCCACAGCGATACGCGGCGTTTTCAACAACTCAAGCCGAGAACGTCCTTTGGGTTCGTTCTCAGTGGGTTTTGGCGGCGTTGGGATGTCGAGAAAGAAGAACAGGGCAGAGCCCAGAACGTTGATCCCGATCACAGCCAGATAGGTGCCGAGAAACGGGATGACATAGGCCTGAGAGGTGAGTTTCACGATTTGCGGACCAATGATCGCCGCAGCCAAGCCACCGGCCATGACATAGGAGATAGCCTTGGGGCGATAGGCGTCCGACGCTGTGTCCGCAGCGGCGAAACGATAGAACCCGTGTGCGCTCATGTAGATGCCAGTCAGCAGACTGCCGACTAGAAAGACGGGGAAAGACCCAAGGAACAGGCCATATGCGCCCACAAGCCCCCCCAATGCGCCCGCAGTTGCACCGACAAGGAACCCCGCGCGCCGGCCCCAGCGCTGCATTATGGCTGAGATCGGCGTCGCCGCCAGCATGGATCCCAGAACAATCAGGGAAATGGGCAACGTCGCAAGGCACGGGTTCGAGGCCAGCGACTGGCCTGCCAGCCCGCCGACAATGAACATCATCGGCATTTGTGCGCCCAGAACGGCCTGTGCGGCCACCAAAACGGCCACGTTACGCTTGGCCTGACGGTCATCTGGAGCTGTTGAGGTCATTGTCATGGGCGAATGGTTATCGGCTAAGCGTTTGGGGCACAAGCGACTTGCATCTGCGGCACATGCGCCTAACGTGCCGATGAACGCCGAGCAGGGAGGTCGCATGTCCGAAGGTCGTATTATCGAAACCAACGATTGCGTGGCAGAAGGGGCCGAATGGTTGGCTCAAGCCTGCCCGCGCATGGCGTATGCGATCGAACAGACTGGCCCTTTGCCCCTGCGCCGCCGTCCGGATGGCTTTGCGCAATTACTCAGTGCAATTGTCAGCCAGCAGGTCAGCGTGGCATCGGCGCGTGCGATCTGGAAAAGGTTGCAGGACGCGAAACTGACCGGTCCGCGCAAGATCATGTGGGCCACGGATGAGGATCTGCGCGCTGCGGGCTTGAGCCGCCAAAAGATCCGCTATGCAAGGGCGCTGGCTGAGGCGCGTATTGACTTCAAATCGTTGCGCGAAGCGTCTGACGCCGAGGTTGTTGAAACTTTGACACAAGTGTCCGGCATCGGCGTCTGGACGGCCGAGATCTATGCAATGTTTTCCCTGGGCCGCGCCGACGTGATCGCACCCGGCGATCTGGCGCTGCAAGAAGCCGCGCGTGTCCTCTATGACCTGCCCAAACGCCCGACGGACAAGGAACTGCGCCAATTGGCCGAAGCGTGGTCACCCTGGCGGTCGGTTGCGGCGCGGGTTCTGTGGGCCTATTACCGGGTTGATAAACAAAGAGAAGGGATCAGATGACACGGGTTTTGAATGCGCTGAGGAAAGAGCCTGTTTCGGGTGACACGCGATCAGTCGTGGTGTTCGTGCATGGCTATGGCGCAAATGGCGCTGACCTGTTGGGGTTGGCCGATCCGCTGGGCGAGCATCTGCCTGACACACTGTTTGTGGCCCCTGATGCGCCCGAGCAGATTCCGGGAATGCCAAATGGGTTTCAGTGGTTCCCGATTCCGTGGATTGACGGCTCGTCCGAAGAAGAAGCGCGCCGTGGCATGGAAATGGCAGTTGAAGACTTCAACGCTTTTCTGGACGCCCTAATGGTGGACGAAGATGTGCTGCCCGAGCAGGTTGTGCTGTTTGGCTTCAGCCAGGGCACGATGATGAGCCTGCATGTTGCACCACGCCGCGAGGACCCGGTTGCGGGCATCGTCGCCTTTTCTGGCCGGTTGCTGGAACCTGATCTTTTGCCCGACGAAACTGTCAGCCGGATGCCGGTCCTGCTGGTGCATGGAGATGCGGATGATGTCGTGCCGCCACAATCGCTGCCCGAGGCCGCCGAAGCCCTGCAGGCTGCCGATTTCAAAGAGGTCTACGCTCATGTCATGAAAGGTACCGGCCATGGCATTGCCCCGGACGGGCTGAGTGTCGCGCTGGCCTTCATGCGCGACAAGCTGAGTCTGTAGGCGTGATTGCGGTCCGGCCGATGATGCCTGAGGATGTGGCCGCGTCGTGCCGCATCCTCAACCAGATAATCGAGATCGGAGGCACAACGGCGTTCGAAGTTCCATTTTCGGAACCGTTGTTCGCGCAAAGCTATCTGAAGGGCGCAGATAGAATCTGCTGCAATGTCGCGTTGGATGATCAGGGCGAAGTTGCGGGCTTTCAATGGTTGGGTACCCATGACACGTTGCCCGGGTATTGTGCTGACATCGCAACATTTACACGGCGTATCCCCGCACTGCGCGGAGCCGGATGTGCGCTGTTCCATGAAACGGCTAAAGTGGCGGCCTCGCTGGGATTTCGAACAATAAACGCGACGATTCGGGCAGATAATGTTCCGGGTTTAAGCTATTATGAAAAAATGGGTTTCCGGGATTACTCCGTCGCTTATGGTGTCCCGTTGCGCGACGGCACGCCCGTGAACAGAATTTCAAAACGGTTTGAACTGGGCTAGTCCCACAAGTGGCCTTCGGCAAACTCGACTGAGTTTCCAGCCGGGTCACGCACGTACAAAGACCGTGCACCGCTGGGCCAGTCAAATTCGGCGTCCACGGGGATGTTCCAATCCAGCAGGTGTTTGCGCATGGCCGCAATCTCATCGCGTGACAATACAAGACACACATGGCCGGGGCCGCGCGCACCATGAGGTGGGACAGGCATATCAGGGTTTAGAGGCGGCTGTTCTGTTTGGTCGGGGTTAAAGATCAGCAGGACCGACCCGCCAATGCGAAAGAAAACATGGCGATTATCGACACGCTGTATCCGCTCAAGATTCAGAATCTCGCCGTAAAACTGTTCCGCAGCATCCAGATCGTCTGCGTAAAGCGCTGCCTCCAGTATGGCAGAAGGGGCAGGTATATCTGGCGTGAGTTTCATGCCCCAAGTGTAGCAGAGCAGGGCAGGTTTTGTCACCGGCGCGGGCGACGGTCTCGTTTGCGCTGAGGCGCGGCATTCAGCGTCGGCATCGGCAGGCTGTCCCATTGACCGGGCTCTAAATCATCCAGGGTCCAGTCTCCGATGCGATAGCGGATCAGGCGCAGGGTCGGCAGATCCACCGCGGCTGTCATCCGCCGCACCTGCCGGTTCTTGCCCTCGCGGATGGTCAGTTCCAGCCAGCTGTCGGGAACGCTTTTACGCTCTCGGATAGGTGGAATGCGAGGCCAGAGCCCCTCGGGCTCATCAATCTGCCGTACCTTTGCAGGGCGCGTCAGACCATCCTTCAACTCAACCCCGTTGCGCAACGCTTTTAAAGCTGCCTCATCAGGGTTGCCCTCGACCTGAACCCAATAGGTCTTTGCCATCTTGTGCTTTGGATCAGATATCTGGGCTTGCAGTTTTCCGTGATCAGTCAGCAGCATCAAACCTTCGCTGTCACGATCCAAACGACCAGCGGGATAAACGCCGGGCAGGTCGATGAAATCGGACAGCGTGCTGCGCGGGCTTTCGGCATTGGCGCGGTCGGTGAACTGCGGCAGCACGTCATACGGTTTGTTGAAGCGAATGAACGAGGACATGACCCGCGCATAGCCCGAAGGACGCACCCGACGCAAGCTGTGGATAAGTGTCACGTACCTGTCACAGATTCGGCTTACCCAGTCTGCGACATATTGTGGAAACTCAGGGCTTGTCAGAGTTTTAACACGATATATAGTTATCTTAAGGCCGGGGCGGGTGCTCCCCGCTCTGGTGTCACAAACGGGCAGCTGAGAGCGAGGAGCGATTCTGTGATGGACGGAGATTTCAGGACCGAATTTGTAAGAGAGCCGGGTATGCTCAAACAACACCCGGCCTTGGTTTTGAACGCCGATTACCGCCCCTTGTCCTACTACCCGCTGTCCTTGTGGCCCTGGCAAGAGGCGATCAAAGCGGCTTGGCTGGATCGGGTCGACATCGTGGCCGAATATGACGAGGTCGTCCGAAGCCCGAGCACCGAGATCCGAATACCCTCGGTCGTTGTATTGAAAGACTATGTAAAACCCAGAAAGCGCGTGGCCTTCACGCGCTTTAATTTATTTTTGCGGGATGAATTCCGCTGCCAGTACTGCGGCAGCCGCGATAACCTGACATTTGACCATGTGGTGCCGCGCGCGGCAGGCGGCGTGACCAGTTGGCAGAACGTGGTGGCGGCCTGTAGCCCCTGCAACCTGCGTAAAGGGTCCAAATCGCTGCGTCAGGCGGGGATGACATTGCGCAAGCCGCCACGTCAACCTGATGCTGAGGCGCTGCGCAATATCGGGCGGAAATTCCCGCCGAACCATTTGCACGAAAGCTGGATCGACTTTCTGTATTGGGATGCGGAACTGGACGAGTTTTAAGCGCGCGCCCGCCAGGCCGCGATCCAGATCAGCATCAGCACAGCCGAGGCGATGGCATTCCAGCCTGCCATCGAGATGCCGAGCATCTCCCACGGGATTTCGTCACAGCGCACCAGTGGCGCGTTCATGATCTGATCGAACAGATCGTCGTTGCTCAGTCCGCTGATATCGCCCGACGTACATGTGCTGGGGCCTTCCCACCAGCCTTGCTCAACACCGGCATGAAAGGCCCCGATGGCACCCGTTGTTGCAGCAGCTGCTGCGCCCAGCAGCGGCAGGATACCAAATCTTGGCAAGGCCAGCGCCGCCACGCCAATCACAACAGCCACCGCATGGGGGTAACGCTGCCAGATGCACATTTTGCAGGGTGCAAGCCCGCCCAAATACTGGAATCCCCACGCGCCCAAAAGCAGGGCTGCTGAGCCAATCGTGGCGAGGGCCACAAGTACGGATTTTTTTGTCATAGATATTTAACCGCCACGAACCCGCCAAAAAGAAGGATGATGAACAGCGTGAACATAAGGCCCAGACGCTTTTCGATAAAGTCCCGGATCGGCTCGCCGAAGCCCCAAAGCAGGCCGGCAACCAGAAAGAATCGCATGGCGCGCGCCAAAATCGACGTGGCGATGAACGTGCCCAGCGGCATTCCGGTCCAGCCGGACATGATGGTGATGACCTTGTAGGGGAAGGGCGTCACACCCGCGGCCAGCACAGCCCAGAACCCGAAATCGTTGAATCGGGTGTTGAATTCTTCCATCGCGTGCGCCTTGCCCATGGATTCTAGAATGGGCTGACCGATGCTTTCATAGAAGAACGCGCCAATCGCATAACCCAGCATCCCGCCTAAAACCGAAGCCACCAGCGCAACGGTTGCAATCAACCAGGCGCGTGACGGGCGGGCCAGAATCATCGGGATCATCAGGACGTCAGGGGGAATCGGAAAAAACGAGCTTTCAATGAAGGCGACAATGGCCAAGGCCCACAGGGCATGAGGGTGTTCGGCCAGACGAATGGTCCAGTCATAAAGCGATCGTAACATATACAGTACTCAAATCCCGTTTGCGGCCCCAAGAAGGCAAACCATGCACCTGACGGACCGTCAACCGCCCAGATTGAAACAAATGGAATATGGGATGTTTTTTGCCTCTGGACCTTCCTGCGCTTGGGCGCTAATCCAGTGTCCGTGGCCCAAGTGGCGGAATGGTAGACGCAGGGGATTCAAAATCCCCCGCCTTCACGGGCGTGAGAGTTCGAGTCTCTCCTTGGGCACCACATTTTCTGTGAATCTGGTATTTGTGTTTCGCGATCAGGTGGTTGCGTCGTTTTGTTGGCATGGCTTTTGATGCTGCAGCCTTGAGACGCGCGACTATTCTGCCTTGCGAATACTTGGATACAAAAACGAAACGGCGACGATCTGGCGTGGTTTTCTACAACGCCTGAAAACTGAGTGGTCCAAGAAAACGAGTCAGGGGAAATGGGAAACAATTACGGCGCTGCGCTTCAATTGTTCATCGCAAGATTTTAACTTCATGGCCAAAGGCGAAGCCGGGCATATGCCTCAAACCTTGTTCTGATACCATTTCAAAATGAAGACCCGAATGGCCGATGCAAGGCCAGTTTCAGGATCGCGCTCAACATCAATTTCAGCGGCCAAAACATTGATCGGAAGTCTTTTTTCAGCCGCTATGTCGCGGAAAGCTCGCCAGAATTCATCTTCAAGCGACACGGATGTTCGGTGCCCCTTGAGAGTCAGAGAGCGTTTGATTGGGCGGCCGCTCATTCGTCTAATTCGCGCTTGTCGAGGTCACGCTTCAGCTTGTCCTGTTCAAACTTGGCGATTTCTTTCTCGGCCTTGGTGCGGCCGAATGCGACAGCATTCTGATCCGCGCGGGCTTTCTTTTCAGCCCGCGCTTTTTCTTTACGATACCGGTTCAGGTTAACCGGCTTGCCCATCAGTCTTTTGGACCAATCATCTGCTCGGGGCGGACGACGGCGTCAAAGGTTGCTTCGTCCACAAAGCCCAGCGCGATGGCCTCTTCCTTGAGGGTTGTGCCATTCTTATGCGCCGTCTTGGCAACTGTTGTGGCGTTGTCGTAACCGATAGTCGGCGCCAGCGCTGTGACCAACATCAGTGATTCCTTCATCAGCTTGTCGATGCGCGGTTCGTTGGCTTTGATGCCCATCAGCATCCGCTCAGTAAAGCTGTCAGAAGCATCGCCCAACAGCTGGATCGACTGCAGCAGGTTGTAAGACATCATCGGGTTGTAAACATTCAGCTCGAAATGACCCTGGCTACCTGCGAAAGTCATCGCGGCGTTGTTGCCCATCACGTGGGCGGCGACCTGGGTCAACGCTTCGGCCTGTGTGGGGTTTACCTTGCCGGGCATGATCGACGAACCGGGCTCGTTCTCGGGCAGAATCAGTTCGCCCAGACCCGACCGCGGGCCCGAGCCCAGGAAACGAATGTCGTTGGCGATCTTGTAGCAACTGCCCGCAATCGTCGCCAAAGCGCCTGACAGGAAGACCATCGCGTCATGGGCGGCGAGTGCCTCGAACTTGTTCGGTGCGGTGACGAAAGGCAGGCCGGTAATATCAGCCATGTGGCCTGCGACGGCCTCGCCCCAGCCGTGTTGGGTGTTAAGCCCTGTACCAACTGCGGTACCGCCTTGCGCCAGCTCGTAAATCCCAGGCATGGCTGCATGAACACGGGCAATACCCTGGCGAATCTGATGGGCGTAACCGCTGAATTCCTGTCCCAGCGTCAGAGGCGTCGCGTCCTGCGTGTGGGTCCGACCGATCTTGATGATGTCTTTGAACTCTTCGGCCTTGTGTTCCAGCCCCGAGGCAAGTTTCTCGAGCCCCGGAAGCAGCACGTCACGCACGCTGGTCGCGGTGGCCACATGCATGGCGGTAGGGAAGGTGTCGTTCGAAGATTGACCCATGTTACAGTGGTCGTTCGGATGCACCGGGTCTTTTGAACCAATCACACCACCCAGGATTTCGATGGCGCGGTTTGCGATGACCTCGTTCGAGTTCATGTTTGACTGCGTGCCCGAGCCGGTCTGCCAGACAACCAGTGGGAAGTTGTCATCAAACTTGCCCTCGATCACTTCACCAGCGGCTTGAATGATCGCGTCGGCAATTTTTGCATCCAGTTTGCCGGTGGCTTTGTTCTGCATTGCGCAGGCTTTTTTGATCACGCCCAGCGCGCGGACGATGGCGACGGGCTGTTTTTCCCAACCGATGGGGAAATTCATGATCGAGCGCTGCGTCTGCGCGCCCCAATATTTGTCGGCAGGAACCTCAAGCGGGCCAAAGCTGTCGGATTCGGTGCGGGTCTGAGACATCTGTCACTCCGTCTGGTATGCAGTTGTATGCCGTTTAGCCGCAGCAAAGCCGTGACGCAATCGGCCAGTTGCGCGCACCTTAGCCAGAGGCGTCGCAAAGGTATAGGTGGCGGGGTGCGTCACTTTACTTAAGAAAGCCGGGGAAAGTGCCATTGTGCGTGGGTCTCTGTGAGCTACAATAAGAAGGTGAACGCCGTGGAGGACAAGATGCCAAATTTCCATCGTATTGCGCTTGCAAAAGCCGTCACGATCTTTGCCATTTGCGCATTGTGGCTGTCCGTTTTCAGCGATTCTGCACGGGCTCAGGACATTGCACCTTTTGTGGGGGATTATATTGGGTCTGCTAACGTCGTGGATGCTGATGGCACCTCAACCCCTCGGGACATGAGCGTTTCCATTGTTGAAACCCAAAATGGGTTCAATGTCAGTTGGCGGACCACGACCTACAAGTTGGACGGGCGCGTCAAGGAACAGAAGTTTTCTATCGACTTTGTGCCCTCGGGCCGCGGGGATTTGTTTTCGGCCGCAATGAAGCGCAATGTCTTTGGCCACGAAGTGCCGTTGGACCCGATGAAAGGGGAACCGTTTGTCTGGGGTCGAATCGTGGGGGATACGATGACCGTGTTTTCTTTGTTCATCGATCAGGATGGCGGGTACGAACTGCAGCAATTTGATCGAACGCTTGCAGAAGGCGGGCTGAACCTGTCCTTTTCGCGTTTCATAGACGGTGTAAAATCCCGGTCAGTCGAAACATTTCTGCAAAAGAAATAACCCCGCGCGCGGCGGGGTTGATGTGGTTATTTCCGGAAGCTGTCGAGTGAAACCACGTCTGCGTCGTGATGTGGCTCTTCTTCTTCGACTTCTATCGACTCTTCCATGATATGATCATCGTCTAACTCACCCTCGGGGCTTTCAAAGCGCAGGCCAAATTCAACAGACGGATCCACGAAGGTCTTGATCGCGGCATAGGGGATGTACAGCGGTTCAGGCGCGTCGCCGAAATTCAGGGTTATGGCAAAACCGGATTCGCCGACTTCAAGGTTTTCGAACCAGTGCTGCATGACGATAGTCATTTCTTCCGGATACCGTTCACGCAACCAGTCAGCGATGTCTACACCGTCCTCGCGCGTGTCGAAGGTGATAAAGAAATGATGCGCTCCGGGTAAGCCGGTTTCGGAAACATCCGTCAGCACTTTCTTAATGAGCCCGCGCATGGCGGAGTGCATCAGGTTGCCGTAATCGATGCCTTGCGACATGTGTGATCCTCAAAAGTGGTTATGCCCAGCATAGGGCTTTTGTTCGGAAACGAAAGGGCAGGTATGGCCGGATTGATCATATAGTGTGTGCGGCCAGCCCGGCGACAGACATCAGGGCCAACACGGTGCCCATCCCCAATTTCAGTCTAAAAATCAAGGCCCCAGCCAGAATAGTCAAACCCAAAGCGGTGAAATCCATTTGCGAAAGTTGCGGCGTGGGTATTGCCAGTGGGCCCCAGGATATGTGGGGAACTGATTCGAATAGAACGTTCAGGGCAAACCACACGGAAAGGTTGAGAATCACTCCGACAACAGCAGCGGTGATGCTGTGAAGGGCGGCCGACAGGCGCGGTCGCGCAGCCAGCCGGTCAAGGTACGGGGCGGCCAGGAAGATCCACAGGAAGCACGGCACAAAAGTTGCCCAAAGAGCGACCGCGCCGGCCGCCAAAGCCAGGCCAAAGCCTCCGCTCAACTCTCCCGCAAGCATTGCGACAAACTGAGTGACCAGAATCAAAGGGCCGGGTGTGGTTTCCGCAAGGCCCAATCCGTCGATCATCTGGTCAGTGCTGATCCAGTGATACTGATCCACAACCGTCTGGGTCATATAGGCGAGTACAGCATAAGCACCACCAAATGTGACGACGGCCAACCGTGCGAAAAACCAGCCCAAATCGCTCAGCAATTGGTGTCCGCTTATGGTCAATGCAACCAAGGGACCAAGCCAAAGAGGTAACCAAACAGCGATGGTTCGCAGGGATGGCTTCAGGTGCGACGGCTGGTTCGGCTCATATGGTTCCGTCGGGCCTCGGAAAGTCGCGTATCCCCAAAATGCGGCCGCAAAGATGATCAGCGGGAAGGGGAGGTTCAGCAGGAAAATGCTAAGGAATGAGAGTGCGGCGACGACGTAGTGGTCTTTGTCCGTCAAAGCTTTGCGCGAAAGGTTGCGCAGCGCTTGCAAGACAATCACGATGACTGTTGCCTTGACGCCGATGAAGGCCGATTGCACCAATGGAAGGTCTCCAAACGCAGAGTAGAGCGCGACCAAAACAGCGATGACTATTGCGCCGGGCAAGACAAACAAGCTGCCAGCGATCAGCCCCCCGGAAACCCCACGCAAACGCCATCCGGCGTAAGTGGCCAATTGCATGGCTTCTGGACCCGGCAGCAACATGCACAGTGACAAGGCACGCAGGTAGGTTTGCTCATCCAGCCATGGTCTGCGTTCGACCAGTTCCTGATGCATCAGAGATATCTGCGCCGCTGGTCCGCCAAAGGACAGCAACCCGATCCTGCCAAAGACGCGAATTAACTCTGGGACCGAGGGCGTCACGGAACCGTTCATGCTGTATGGCCCAAAAGCTCAGACTGGTTCCAGAATTTGGAAGTGTCGAAGGCAGCCAAAAGCACTAAGACTTGCTGTTCAATGTCGGGTGGCCAAGTCACAACATTTAATCCTGCAAGTCCCGAAAGATGCGAAACTTGCGGCACCGCCTTGGGGTGTTCGCATTTGGACCCCTTGGCGCTTGCTAACGTGCAAGCGCAATTGGGGTCAAGATTGCTTTGGGTTCAGGCCCAGTCCAGACGTTGACCTGTCATGCACACGGGCAGTGTGTCGGATGGAAATTGGCCTAACTCTTCAAAGAACGAGATGAAATCAAAGTGATTGTAGGCCTCAACCATCTTGTCGCCTTTGAACCGCGCCATGACCTGTCCCGTGACCTCCAAAGGCGCGCCGTTGTCGGCGCGGAAGGTGCGAACATTCAAAATCGCTGACACCCAATCCCCGTTTTCGATGATCTTGGGCAGTTCAACCTTGATGTCGCCCAGGATATGGCGGAACGCGGTGACCAGGTCGCGGAAATCATCTGCACCAACTTGCATTTCGGGGATCAGCCCTTCGGCCATCGTTTCCGGCGCAAAATATTGATCGATTGCCTCGGTATTTCCGTTTTCCCAAACTTCGGAATACCACGCCCTGAGTATCTCTGAATTTGTCATCCCAGCTCTCCTGTCCAAGTGAGGGCACGATGACAGGCAGGAATGAACAAACTCTGAATGTGCCCTAAAAAAGGGAATAAGGTCAGACATGTCAGGTAATAATGCAGGTTTCTGTTGCCAGGTACCTGCGAACCCCGCCTTACGCGGCTAGGCGCAAGGGCTTAGATTTCGGTCTTGTTACTGCTTACGCAGCAACTGCAACCGGAGCACGATTGTCGTTTGCAATTGTACTAGTTTCGCCGATAACGGTGGCAGACAGCCGAGACAAAGCTAACCCCTTTAGACGTTCGTCGATCCTGTTTCGGCCCCAAAATCCCCAAACGAAGGATGGTTGGTGGAGCCGCCGGGTACCGCCCCCGGGTCCGATCCGCTTATTACGAGCGCGTTTATGTCCATAGTCCCGAAGGACATTCCATATATAGGTGAGGTGATGGTTAGATGCAAACTCAGATTGCACCTCAATCAACCCAATAGTCTCAGTTGGTTAGGTTGTTTTATTAAAGTTTGCAGCAATCAGCCAAACGGCCAGAACCAGTTCGATTCCCCCAAAGATCATCGCCTTGGCCAACGGCGGATTGTCCAGCGCGACCGATACAAATCGGCCTAACGCTGCCCCCGAATAGACGACGCCCAGCATGACATAGGCCATCGGATTGTTCAGCCAGATAACGGCGATTCCGGTGACGACAAACAGACCTCCGACCGAGGCGCGCATCTCTGACAAGCCCATCGTGCTGTTGGTCGGGGCCAGATCAAGAGCCGAGGCAGTGTGGGCCGGGGCCAGAAACCCAAACGCGCCAAACCCGATAGTCAGCAACGCAGCAATCACGTTCAGAGTTGTGACCATTCCGGCCCCCTTATGGTTCACGCCGCGTAGGCGGCGTCAAAGAAATCACGTTCCAGTTCGACTGCGCGATGGAACAATCGCGTGACCTCGGCCTGTTCAGCCGCATCCAACGTCGGCCAAACCTTATCCAGCTGTCCACGCAGATATTCGACCACGCTTTCAAACCCTTCGCCCGCATGTAGCGTGATCCATTCGGCAAACCAGAAGGGCAGGTTGTCTTTGGGTGGGTTTTCCGGGCTGGCCCAACTCAGATAGACCCATTCGGCCACGACCAGCACGGCCAGCATGTTCTGATAACGGCCCGAGGCCACGGCCTCGGCCATCAGGTCCTGAAACGCCCGTGTGGCGGGGGTGGGTTCTGTGCTGGGTTTTGTACCCAAAGCGTCCATCGCGCGCAGGAAATAAGTGTTCTCGGGGCCTGTGATCACCGCGAGAAACTGCGCCGCTGGTACGCTGTCTGCAAGGGTCGGAGCGTGCGCGATGGCACTGGCAAGCAAGCGCACAAATCCGTCCACGAACTGATAATCCTGTTGAAGGTACCAGCGCATTTTGTCCTCGGGCAGGGTGCCGTCGGACAGCTCGCGCGTAAAGGCGTGGGAGGTGGCGGCTTGCCAGTCATCACTTCTGCCCAGACGCAGCATTTCAGTCGGGCGGGTTTGGTCCAGCATTCGGAAACTCCGTTTTTGTCTTGCCGCAGACAAAGCGCGTTTCAAATCAAAGTACAAGATCAACCAAGCGCTGACCAAAGACCAAGGCCGCCAACCAATATCAGACTTAGCGCCCAGATGAGCTCAAGATTGAACCAACTGCGCGACAGAACCTGCAGGCCCAGCCAACGATAGACGGCAAAAGCCAGCAGACCTCCGCCCAGAACCATGGCGGCTGTGTGCAGCGCGGCGACACCCAGAACCAGTAGTGTGTTTGTTGTCATGATCTGGGATATCGCTTGATGGCCAGCGTCCAGTTCATCTACGGCACACAGCCCCAGATAGATCGGAACCAGCATCAGGGCGGCCCCATGCGCAAGGGCCACCAGAAACGACCATAGAGCCAGTTTGCTGGGGGGAATCCTTGACAGAAAACGGGGATGGCGGCGGGTGATTGCGATGAACAACCCCATCGCGATGACGATCAGCGCGGCACCAATTCGGATTTCCTTTTGATAGTCGACCAGAACCGCCATCAGCGCAAAGGGCAGCAGCACTCCCAACATGGCCACAAAATGCCCGCCCGCCAAAGCCGCCAGTGCTTGCCAAAGCGCGGATTGGCGCTGCTCCATCAGCGCGGAAGAGACCGCCAGCGGCCAGCCCATGCCAGGGTTCAGGCCGTGATAGGCGCCGCTCAGAACAACGGCCAGCCAGAGGCCAGCCGTTGATGTCATCAAAACGTCCAACTCAGACCGAGGGGTAGCAGAAGCTGTCGGTTGAACAGTCTCCGCCCTCTAGCCGGATTTGGTGGCTGCGGTAGCCGTCGGGGAACTCGACCCAGAAATTCGGATCCAGCGTCAGTCCACCGCTCTCTCCAACATCGGCCTTGACCATGGCCGCGCCGCCTTCGCCCGGATAGAATTGATCGTCCCAGGTGGAATAGAGCGAGTTGGTCCAATAGACGCGTTTGCCGTCACGGCTGATTTCAACCATTTGCGGACCGTAACCAAAACTCTGGCCATTTGGATGCTTGGTTTTCTTAACGATCCCCCCGATTTCAACCATACCAGCCAGCTTGGGGTTCATTGGGTCCGACACATCGTATTGATGCATCTCACCGGTGCCCCAGCACGAGACGTAGAGGTATTTGTCATCCAGGCTCAGGTCGATGTCAGTGACCAACGGTGGCACCGCCGAAAACCCTTTGAGCAGATCTGGCAGATCATCGGGATCGGCTGGTTGCGGATCGATGGTGATGGTTTTCTTGGCCTCGAATGTGCCGTCATCATTGCGCCACCAGGTGAAGATCGCACCTTGAAGGTTGGTGGTATCTACAACAACCCCACAGAACCCGTACTGCTTGACCGGGTCATGGGCCGGGCGGATTTCCAGTGCCATCTGGTGGTTTTCACCTAGATCGATGGTCTGGATATTGGTCCGGTTACGCAGGTTCCAGAAATGGATGCGGTGACCGTATTTGTTCGAAAGCAAGTCTTCGGCCACTATCCCGTTTTCGAACTGAGGCGGCAGACCCCATTCAGAACTGACCATGTAATCGCGCGGCAGGTTCCACCAGAAATCATAATGCTTGTCCTGCACACCGCGCTCGATCTCATAGCGGCCGATGATCTCAAAGCTCTCACAATCCATAATGAAGATGCCCGGAGGACCATCAGTGCCGTCCGCGCCACCGCCGCCCAGCGTGCTGACATAGATACCCTCAGGCCCGCAATGGATTGTGTGTGGGCGGGAATATCCAGTCTTGGCAAAGACTTCTTCGGGTTCGATGATCTTGTGAATCTTCGCCTCAAGTGGGTTTTTAACGTCGATGACGTAAATCCGGCTGGATCGAATGCCGGGGATGATCAGATAGCGCCGCTCCAGAAAGGCGTGCCCGGTCAACGGTGACAGGGCGGACGAGCAGGCATTCCATCCGAAATGGTGAAACTCATCTCCTTTCTCAGGCATGATCACCTGATGAACTATTTTTCCGAAATCGTCGGATGTTGGATCGACATTCACAACCGCCAACCCGTCTGGTTGCGAAAAATCCGGGCTAAGCATCAAGGTGAAAGCAAGCGTTTCAGTAGGCCCCTCCATCGCGAGCTTGGCGGATGGGTAAAAGGTTGGGTCCGGTCTAGTGTTCATAACGTCCTCCCGTAAGTCATTGATCTTCAATTCGTATTGAGAGTTCCGGTCTTGGCGCCGGATGACATTCTGCCTGCTCGTCTTCCTTTCGTTGCCTGAGCGCGCATTGGGCGCTTAAGCTGGTTTGCGTTTACGCTCGGCCACGTCCTGCGCCAATTGGCGGGTGTAGTGTTCCAGATCGTTCAGCGCGGCGTCCACGGTTTCGGCGTCCTGCGATTCAAGCGCGTCAACTATTCTGCTGTGCAACGCTATGATTTCTTCACGAGACCGCGCGGTGAAAGTGATCATGTTCATCAGGGGTTGCATCGCCTCGACCGCCCCCGCCAATTGATACGACAGGACAGGGTTTCCAGCCCCATCCACCAAGGCACGGTGAAAGGTCACGTCAGATGCACAAAACGCTTCGTCAGTCAGACCCGGTTGAGATTGACGAAATATCTCGGCCCGCATGGTGGCCAATTGATCTGCGGTGCGTCGCTGCGCGGACAAAGGCGCACAAGCTCTTTCCAAAGCATAACGCGCCTCGCAAGCGGTATCAAAGCTGACCGCGTTCATCGACAACAGCAGGGTCGAGGTTGTGACCTGCTGGGAATAGGCGTCTTCAAAACTCAGCCGATTTACAAACGCGCCGCCCGATGCCCCACGCTGTGTGCGGATCAGGGATTGCGCCGCCAATCGTTTTAACGCTTCACGCACGGTTGGACGCGACACCTGAAATTGTTCTGACAACTCGGCCTCAGACGGCAAGCGGGCATCCACGATCAACTCACCTGACACAATCGCGTCCCGAATGGCTTGAGCGATCTGAGCGGACAGGTCAGCGGTTTTCCGGGGCGCGGTTTTCATGTTCAGAGGACCTTGGGCAAATTTTTATTTGTCTGACATTTAAAAGTCTGACATTTGAAAAGCAAGGGAGTTGAGTCGGGAGGCCGAAGTGAGTCGTACGTGGCTGCGCAGCGGAATGTGGCTGGGCTTTTATGTCCTGATCCTGTGGGCGTGGTGGGTTATGTTCTCGATGAGCCGGGACATGGACCTTGATCTGATAGGTCGCCCCGGACCCATGGGACAGACCATGGCGGCCATGGATCCGCGCATGGACATGTATATGCCCATGGCCGAGTTCGGGCCGTTGTTTTCAATGTGGGCGATCATGATGGCGGCGATGATGCTGCCGACACTTGTACCAACCCTGCGCAGCTATGATGACCTAATCCGCAGCGCAAATGGTAGCCGCGCAGGCTGGCTGGGCGTTCTGGCGGGGTACTGGTTCGTTTGGGTCGGATTTGCGGCTCTGATCACCGGGATTCAACTGATTTTGCTGTTTGGCGGTGTGGTCGATATGCTGGGCATCGCCAAGTCTGGCTGGGTTGCGGGCGGATTGATGATCGCAGTGGGGGCCTTTCAGTTCACCCGCGTGAAAGAGGTCTGCCACGGCGTTTGCCATGCTCCGATGACCTATTTTCTGGGCCATTGGAAAACCGGTTTCGCAGGCGGTGTTCGCATGGGTTTGGGCCTGGGCGCGTTTTGCGTGGGCTGCTGCTGGGGTTTCATGGTGCTGGGATTCGTGGGTGGTGTCATGAGCTTGTTGTGGATGGGTCTTGCAACACTGTTCATGGTTTTGGAAAAACTCCCACAAATCGGGCACGCGATAACGCGGCCTATGGGGTTTGCACTGATTGCGGGTGGTCTGGTCCTGCTCGTCTATCCAGTTAGTTACGGAGGTTAAGCCAATGGCAAAAAACAGAAAACCAGAAGCTGATCGGTTACCTATCAGTCAACGGATCGACAGCCGGATGCCTAACCCCAAGCGGCGCGAAATGAGCCCAACGGATTGGTCGATCAAAGGCGAATTGATCCTGAACTGTTCGTGCGATGTTTTCTGTCCTTGCGTGGTGTCGTTAGGTGCGCACCCTCCGACCGAGGGCCATTGCCATGCCTGGATGGGCGTCATCATCGATGAAGGGCATTACGAGGGCGAAGATCTGTCGGGGCTGAATGTCGGTCTGTTGGTCGATATTCCGGGCCGAATGGGCGAAGGCCAGTGGAAAGTGGCGGCTTATGTAGACGAACGTGCCAGTGGCAAGGCGTATAACGGGCTGCTGCAAATCTTCAGCGGGCAGGCGGGCGGAACCACCGGGCTGTTCACCATGCTGGTGAGTGAGATCATCGGGGCCGAGCGCGCGCCCGTTCAGATCGAAAGAGACGGCACCAAGCGCCGCATCATGATTGGCCGAAAAATACAGGGCGAGATTGAGATGCTGGGCGGTAAAGACCCAGAGCATCCCGTCATGGTGTCGAACTCGAAATACTGGATGGGCCCCGATATTATTGTGGCCCGCGGCACCAAGTCCAAAGTACGTGACTATGGCCGGGTCTGGGACTTTGGCGGTAAGTCGGCCGAGATTTGTCCAATTGACTGGCATGGGCCCAAGTAATGATCTCCGGTGCATATGCGCGTGAGTTGGCGCAATACAATCATTGGAAAAACAAGCAGTTGGCGGAGTTTCTACAAGCATTGACTCATGAGGAACTGGTCCTTGAACGCGGAGCGTTTTTCGGGTCGATCCTGGGAACAGCCAACCATTTGCTCTGGGGGGATTGGATCTGGATGTCTCGCTTTGAAAAGGCAGATGGACCGGAAAGCAACATTCACCGAACGGGCGGTGGAATTCATGAAAGCGTGTATCTGTGCCCCGACCTGTCCGCATGGCTGCCCCTGCGAGAAAAGATTGACGCCCGCATCATCCGATGGGCTGACAGGTTGGGGGATGAACCTCTGACGGGTCCGTTCACGTGGTATTCAGCCGCGAAAGAGGCTGACATTACTTTGCCTTATGCGCGCTGCGTCATCCATATGTTCAATCATCAAACTCACCACCGGGGACAAGTGCACAAGATGCTGACCGAGGCGGGATCTGAAGCGCCGGTCAGCGATCTAGTCTTCATGCCGCAGGAGGATTGAATGCCGCAAATATCTCCTTCGCGCCGTCTGAGGCGCACGCCATTCTCGGATGGGGTCGAAGCTGCTGGGGTCAAAGGATATACGGTATATAACCGTATGTTATTGCCTACTGTTTTCGAAAGCGTTGAGGCTGACTATCGGCATTTGAAGACCCATGTGCAGGTGTGGGATGTGGCCTGTGAACGGCAGGTCGAACTGCGCGGGCCGGATGCTGCTCGGCTGATGCAGATGCTAACCCCGCGCGATTTGCGGGGGATGTTGCCGGGCCAGTGTTTCTATGTGCCGATCGTTGATGAGACCGGTGGAATGCTGAATGATCCGGTGGCCGTGAAACTGTCTGAAGATCGGTGGTGGATTTCGATTGCTGACAGTGACCTGTTGCTATGGGTCAAAGGGATCGCCGTCGGATACCGTTTGGATGTGTTGGTTGACGAGCCGGATGTATCTCCGCTTGCGGTTCAGGGCCCCAAGGCAGATGAGCTTATGGCGCGCGTTTTTGGCGACCGCGTTCGGGACATCCGGTTCTTCAGGTTCGATATGTTCGAGTTTGAGGGGCGCGATCTGGCAATTGCGCGTTCGGGTTATTCCAAACAGGGCGGGTTTGAAATCTATGTTGAGGGCAGCGAGATCGGCATGCCCCTTTGGAACGCGTTGTTTGCAGCAGGCGAAGACCTTCAGGTGCGCGCTGGCTGTCCGAACCTGATCGAACGGATCGAGAGCGGTTTGTTGTCTTATGGCAATGACATGACCGACGACAACACGCCGCACGAATGTGGGTTGGGCAAATTCTGCAACACCAACACCGCAATTGGGTGCATTGGGCGCGACGCGTTGCTGCGCGTGGCGAAAGAGGGGCCGATTCAGCAAATCCGACCTATCGCGATTGCGGGCGACCCTGTTCCGGGTTGTGATCGACCCTTGGGCCTTTACGCGGACGGAAAGTGGGTTGGGCAGGTAACGTCGGCCGCCTGGTCACCGGATTTCAAGACCAATGTGGCTATTGGAATGGTGCGGTTGAGCCATTGGGATGCGGGAACGGAACTGGATATCGAGGTGCCGGGCGGGATGCGGCGCGCAACTGTGCAGTCGCATTTCTGGATTTAACACGAGGGTTGGGGGCGCTGCCCCCGTCGCTGCGCGACACCCCCGAGGTATTTTGGGCCAGGTGAAGGACTGGTCTGGTCAAGGTAACACGAAAGGATTTGAGAATGTTCAATGCGTTGGTGATGGACAAGGACGAAGAGAGCGGCTTGGCGAGTGCATCGGTCAAGCAGCTTTCATTGGATGATCTTCCACATGGAGAGGTCACCGTGGCGGTGGAATTTTCAACCGTGAATTATAAGGACGGTCTGTGCCTGTCACCCAAAGGGGGTGGGCTGGTGCGAGCTTATCCGCATGTGCCGGGTATCGATTACGCCGGTACGGTCGAAGCCTCGTCAGAAGAGCGATACAAACCCGGTGACAAGGTCGTTCTGACCGGTTGGCGTGTGGGCGAGGCGCATTGGGGCGGCTATTCTCAGAAAGCCAATGCGCGGGCGGACTGGCTGGTGCCGCTGCCCGACGGGCTGGATGCACGTCAGGCCATGGCTGTGGGTACGGCTGGGTTTACGGCCATGCTTGCGGTTATGGCGTTGGAAGATCACGGGCTGACCCCGGATCGGGGACCGGTTCTGGTGACGGGCGCTGCAGGTGGTGTTGGGTCGGTGGCCACAGCCATTCTGGGCAATCTGGGGTACGAGGTGGCGGCTGTGACCGGGCGCCCCGAAACCGGTGATTATTTGAAATCGCTTGGCGCGACAACGATTGTGCCCCGCGAAGAGTTGAATGAAACCACCAAGCGCCCGTTGGAAAGTGAAACCTGGGCTGGCTGTGTAGACGCAGTGGGCGGAGATATGTTGGCGCGTGTTCTGGGGCAGATGAAATACGGCTGCTCGGTTGCTGCCGTCGGTTTGGCCGGAGGCGCGGCCCTGCCTGCGACTGTGATTCCATTCCTATTGCGGGGCGTGAACCTGTTGGGCATCGACAGCGTGATGCAGCCTTACGACAACCGACTGCGCGCGTGGCAGCGGATCGCGACCGATCTGCCGATGGACAAACTGGAGGCGATGGTTCAGCCAGCCGCTTTGTCAGATCTTCCGCAGCTTGGTGCGGATATTCTGAAGGGTCAGGTCAAAGGTCGCGTTGTTGTTGATGTTAACGCCTGAAGTTGACGCGTACTGTATCCTCGGGCGGGCGTGCCTGGCCGAGGATCGGATCGGAGTTGGTACAAAATGGTCGCAACACCTCTGGCCATTGATACAATTCCTGACCATGATTGCTATACATCCCAATTACGATGGCGTAAGACCCATCCAAAGAGTACCTGAAAACGGGGAGTGAGCAGCATGTCTGACGACTTCGAACTGGACACCGATGATCTCAAGCGCCGCATGGATGGCGCCATGGCCAATCTGAAAACTGAATTTGCCTCGCTGCGTACGGGACGGGCTTCGGCATCTATGCTCGAGCCTGTCATGGTTGACGCCTATGGCTCACTGACTCCGATCAACCAGGTGGGGACGGTGAACGTGCCCGAACCGCGGATGGTGACTGTAAATGTCTGGGATAAGTCATTGGTTGGTAAAGTGGAAAAGGCCATTCGCGAAAGTGGGCTTGGTATCAACCCTCAGCTGAATGGCACAATCATCATGTTGCCGATCCCGGAACTCAACGAAGAACGTCGGCGCGAGCTTGGCAAGGTTGCGGGGCAATATGCGGAAAGTGCTCGGGTTTCGATCCGTAACGTGCGCCGCGACGGTATGGACCAGATCAAGAAGGCCAAGGCGGACGGGATGTCGGAAGATGACCAGAAGCTTTGGGAAAGCGAAGTTCAGGATCTGACCGATGACATGATCAAGGCCGTCGACGCCGCACTTGAGACCAAGCAATCTGAAATCATGCAGGTCTGAGCTGGTTTGATGCCCAAAGATCCCCAAACCGATCCGGTTTCCGGCCCGCGCCACGTCGCTATCATTATGGATGGCAACGGTCGTTGGGCACAGGCGCGTGGCCGTCCCAGACTGTTTGGTCATCACGCAGGTGCACGGCGTGTCCGCGAGGTGGTAGAGGCCTGCCCGGGATTGGGGATCAAATATCTCACAGTGTTTGCGTTTTCGACCGAGAACTGGAAACGAACACAGGTTGAGGTCGCGGGCCTGATGAGCCTGTTTCGTCGATACATCATCAAGGAAACCCGAACTCTCGCCGACAATGGAATTCGCGTGCGGTTCATCGGTGATCGGGTCCGTCTGGATTCAAAACTGACCGAGCTGATGGATTCTCTGGAACAGGAAACGAAGGACAACGACCTTGTTCATTTGACCGTAGCGTTGAATTACGGTGGTCGGGATGAGGTTGCACGCGCTACTAAACGGCTGGCGCGTGATGTTGCCGAAGGGCGTTTGAAGCCTGAAGAGGTAGATGAAGAAACGCTGCCTAAGTATCTAGATACGCGCGTTCTTCCGGATCCGGATCTTGTTATTCGTACCAGTGGCGAAGCGCGGATCTCTAACTTTCTTTTGTGGCAGTCTGCGTATTCGGAATACGAATTCATTGATACACTATGGCCGGATTTCACAGCAGCCGAACTGGAAGCGTTGTGCCGCAACTACGGCTCCAGAGAGCGTCGGTTCGGAGCGGTGCTGGCATGAGCGAAGGCCGATGGTCTGACCTGACAGCACGGGTTCTTTCTGCTGCGGTTCTGGTTCTGATTGGCGCGGTCGAGGTATGGCTGGGCGGTATCTGGTTCGAGATTTTTATCGCGGTGGCCTGTGGTCTAATGACCTGGGAACTGGTTCGGATGATTGAGCCGAACAGCCAGAGCACGGGAATTCAGTTGGGCATCCTGACAAGCGCTGCGGTTCTGCTCAGTTATCATGTGCCACCGCTGTACACATTGCCTGTTGTTGTCGCGCCTGCATTGGTGGGTATGGGGCAGATGAGCCGGTCGAAAATTCTGTACGGGCTGTTTGCAGTTTGGATCGTCGGGGCCGGGTTGGGTTTTATCTCGATCCGCGAAAATTTCGGCTTTGGCTGGATGGTGTGGTTGATCGCCGTGGTCGTGGCCACGGATGTCGCTGGTTACTTCGTCGGCAAAACAATCGGCGGTCCCAAGTTCTGGCCCAGGGTCAGCCCGAAGAAAACGTGGTCGGGAACCGCAGGTGGATGGGCTGCAGCGGCCTGTGTAGGGATCGCCTTTGCAACCCATGCCGGTTTCGGATTCGCCTTTGTCGTTGTTTCGGTGCTGGCTTCAATGGCAAGTCAGATCGGTGATATTATCGAAAGCGCGGTCAAACGTAAGTTTGGCGTCAAAGACAGTTCAAATCTGATCCCGGGCCACGGTGGCTTTCTGGATCGCTTCGACGGCATGATGGGCGCTGCGTTGTTTGTTCTGATCGCAGGGCTGATTTACGCGCCAGGTGGGATGTAATGCGCAAAGTAACTGTTCTGGGGGCCACAGGATCGATTGGGCAAAATACAATTGATCTGATCGCACGCGCGCCAGACGACTACGACGTCGTGGCTCTGACCGGTGGTGCGAATATTCAGCAATTGGCCGACGATGCGCGCCGCCTTGGGGCCAATCTGGCCGTGACAGCGCATGAAGAAAAGTTGGACGACCTGAGCAGTGCACTTGCAGGTAGCGGCGTGGAAGTGGCGGCTGGGTCGCGTGCCATTGCCGAGGCCGCGGCGCGCCCGGCGGACTGGGTTATGTCGGCCATTGTAGGTTCAGCGGGCCTTGCGCCGGGGATTGAAGCGCTCAAACAAGGGGCGACGCTGGCGCTTGCCAATAAGGAAACGCTGGTTTGCGCCGGGTCATTGGTTCTGGAAACAGCCAAGGCCCATAACGCGCGGTTGCTGCCCGTCGACAGCGAGCATTCGGCCGTGTTTCAGGCACTGGTCGGTGAAGACATCGATGCGGTCGAGCGCGTGATCATTACGGCAAGCGGCGGAGCCTTTCGGGACTGGCCGCTGGAAGATCTGGCCAATGCAACGGTTGAACAAGCGTCCAGCCACCCGAATTGGGACATGGGCCAACGCATTACAATCGACAGTGCGTCCATGTTCAACAAGGCGCTGGAAGTCATAGAAACCAAAGAATACTTTTCGGTCTCCCCGACGCAGATCGAAGTTGTGGTGCATCCGGAATCCATCGTGCATGCGATGGTTGGATACCGGGATGGGGCGGTGATTGCCCATTTGGGCGCACCCGACATGCGCCACGCCATTGGCTATGCCTTGCATTGGCCCCAGCGCCGCAACCTTCCTGTGGAACGGCTTGATCTTACGAAACTGGGCCAACTGAACTTCAAGTCGCCGGACCTAACACGGTATCCTGCACTGAAACTGGCATGGGATGTCATGGATCGCGGCGGTTTGGCGGGCTCGGTATTCAATGCTGCAAAAGAACGGGCGCTGGACCATTTCATTGCTCGTCATATCTCATTTACGGATATGGCCGATGCAGTTGCTGCCGTTCTCGACCGATTTGATGCATCAGACGGCCTTATTGATGCCGAGATGACCCTTGATAACGTGCAGAAAACGGACCATTTGGCACGTCAATGGGTCGATGACACCGTGGTGGAACGAGCAGGATAGAATTTTGGACGTACTTTCGCTGATCCCTCAATTTGGCAATCTTCTTTGGACGATTGTTGCCTTCGTCATCGCCTTGTCGGTCATCGTGGCCGTGCATGAATACGGCCACTATATCGTGGGCCGGTGGTCGGGCATCCATGCCGAAGTGTTCTCGATCGGGTTCGGTCCGGTCCTGTGGAGCCGCGTCGACAAACGAGGCACGCGCTGGCAGATCGCGCTGCTCCCATTTGGCGGATATGTGAAATTCCTGGGTGACGCCAATGCTGCGTCTGGCAAGGATGAAGAGGCGATGGGTGAAATCGCCACCCAAAGCCCGGAAGAGTTGCGGCGCACCATGCACGGAGCCCCTCTGTGGGCGCGGGCTGCCACCGTGGCGGCTGGACCGGCGTTCAACTTTGCCATGTCCATTTTGGTTTTCGGCATGATCTTCTGGTCTCAGGGCGTGTCGCGCGAACCCTTGACCGTGGCCTCCCTACAGCCTTTGCCGGGAACGGTACAGGAACTGCAGGAAGGTGATGTGATCACCGCAATCGCTGGTATTCCGACGCCGGACTACGATGAAGAAGGCGCCTGGCAGGATTTCATCGACGCGTTGCCGGTGCAACCGGTTCTGGATTACACGGTCATTCGCGATGGACAGACACTGGACGTTCAGGCCCCCTGGATGTTCCCACCGCTGATCCGTCAGGTTGCCCCGCGCAGTGCGGCTATGGACATTCAGTTAGAGCAAGGTGATGTGATCACCGCCGTAAATGGCGAACCGATCTTTGCTTTTGATCAGCTGAAGGATTTTGTCGAAAGTTCGGATGGGCGCGTTTTGCTATTGAATGTATGGCGGGACGGCTCGGATCTTGAGTTCGCGCTTGCCCCACGCCGTACGGATGAACCAAAGCCGGAAGGCGGGTTTGTCACACATTGGCGGATCGGGATCATCGGCGGCATGATGTTGGAGCCCGCCACCGAGCCCGCCGGTTTTGTGGATTCACTGCGTGGCGGCGTCGTTCAGACCGGCCGTATCATCGAAGGGTCTCTGTCCGGCATGTGGCACATGATTACGGGAGCGATCAGCACCTGTAACATTTCCGGGCCAATCGGGATTGCTGAAACCTCGGGTGCAATGGCCAGCCAGGGGGCGCAGAACTTCATCTTCTTTATCGCGGTCCTGTCGACGGCTGTCGGTTTGTTGAACCTGTTCCCGATTCCGGCCTTGGATGGCGGTCATCTGGTATTCTACGCGTATGAAGCGGTCGCCGGAAAACCACCCAGTGATGGCGCGCTGAGGATTCTTATGGGGCTGGGGATCACTATCATCCTTACGCTCATGCTGTTCTCGGTCAGCAACGATCTGTTCTGCTGAATGTGGCGGTTGGTGCAAGTTTAGGCCGCATTCCTGCCTCAATTCATGGCTATACTTTTTGCGTTGAAAGGGTACCGCCATGACCAAAGCGCTTAAAAGATCGTACCAGGGGTTCAGCTTTCTTTTCATGCTGAACCGTGACGTATTGTTGAGCTTTGCCATGACAGCGCTGGCGTTGACTGGCGCAATGTATCTGGCCGGGGTTTATCTGGCCGGATTCTGATTCTCACCGAATTGCAGAAAGCTTGCTGTGCGGCGTCGCGCTGGAATGCTTCTATTTCGCCTTTTGACAAGCTCATTTAATCTCGTTACTCAGCATTAAAGTCTTAAAATTCTGGGTAGAGCACAAAATGACTGACAGGCGAGACGCGGGCACATCCTGCGGGGGGCAAATGCCGACAAACAATATTTTGTGGCAGGCGCTAACGGTTCTTTTCCTTTTTGTTGCGGCGTGTTTGGTGGCTTTTCCGAATGCAGCACAGGCGCAGAACTTCACGATCAATTCGTTTCAGGTGGAAGGCAATCGCCGGATTGAAACGGGCACGATCATCGCCCGAACCGGAATCGAACCTGGGCAAACAGTCAGCGCTGGTCAGATCAATGATGCCTATCAGCGTTTGCTTGACAGTGGTGTATTTGAAACAGTCGAGCTGACGCCGCGTGGCACGACTCTGGTGATCGAAGTTCAGGAATATCCTACGATCAACCAGATCAGCATTGAAGGAAACGCACGCGTCAAAGACGATGTTTTGCTGGACGCCATCGAGTCTGAACCGCGCCGAGTCTTTACCCCTCAGGCGGCGGAAGCAGACGCCGACCTGATCGCCGAAATTTATTCTGCGCAAGGCCGGGTCGCGGCAACAGTCATCCCGCGGATCATCCGCCGTAGTGACAACCGCGTCGATCTGGTTTTCGAAGTATCGGAAGGCACCACCATCGAAGTTGAACGCGTCAGCTTTGTTGGCAACCGCGCCTTCTCGGATCGCCGGTTGCGCCGTGTTCTCGAAACCAAGCAAGCGACGTTCCTGCGGACCTTCTTCCGCAATGATACATTTATCGGCGACCGCATCGAATTCGACAAACAGGTCATTCGCGATTTCTACCTGTCGCGCGGCTATGTCGATTTCCGCGTAAACAGCGCCAATGTGGAATTCACCCGTGAACGCGACGCCTTCTTCTTGGTGATGAACGTCACCGAAGGGCAGAAATTCTCGTTCGGCAAGATCACAACAGTAAGTGAAATCCCCGGCGTGAATGCGGCTGAATATCAGGATGCACTGAAGATCAAGCCGGGCGTGACCTATACGCCCTCGCTGATTGAAAACTCGATTGCGCGTCAGGAACGTCTGGGCGTCAAACAGGGCGTGGACTTCTTGCGCGTCGAACCGCGCATCACGCGCAATGATCGCGACCTGACACTGGACGTGGAATTCGTTCTGACAAAAGGTCCGCGCATCTTTGTTGAGCGGATCGACATTGAAGGCAACACCACCACGCTGGACCGTGTCATTCGACGTCAGTTCGACACTGTAGAAGGCGACCCGTTCAATCCGCGCGAAATTCGTCAGGCGGCCGAGCGGATCAATGCTCTGGGCTTCTTCGCCACCGCAGATGTCGAGCCGCGCGAAGGGTCTTCGCCCAGTCAGGTGATCCTAGATGTGGATGTTGAAGAACAACCGACAGGCTCGCTCAGCCTTGGTGGTAGCTACTCGGTCACGGACGGTTTCGGGATTGCAATCGGCCTGAACGAATCCAACTTTTTGGGACGTGGTCAAAACCTGGGTTTGACCATTTCAACCGCGCAGGACTCTGAGCAGTATGCCATAAGCTTTACAGAACCCTATCTTTTGGGCCGCAAGCTGCGTTTTGACTTGGGGTTGGGGCTGTCGGGAACGAACTCTGGTTTTGCCAGCTATGACACAAGCTCGCTGTTCTTCACGCCGCAGCTGACCTACGCCATCGGCGAGTTGTCGTCACTGCGCTTGCGCTATGGTTGGGATCGCAGCGAAATGACCCAACAGGACAACGAAACCAACGGCGCTGTCATTTCGTCCGAAATTGCGCAAGGCAAAAGAACCTCTAGCTCGTTGGGTGTATCTTACGTGTATGACAGCCGACTCGGTGGTCTGGATCCGAATTCCGGTGTTCTGTTCGAGGTTGGCGTTGATGCGGCCGGTCTTGGAGGAGACAACAAGTACTTCAAAACCACAGCGCGCGGTATCGCACAAACCCGTGTTTGGAACGAAGAAGTCGTGCTGCGGGCGACCATGGAATTGGGCGCACTGCATTGGAGAGGCAACGACTTCAGCCGTACTGTCGACCGTTTTGTATTGGGCCCGAACACCTTCCGTGGCTTTGAGCCCGCTGGTATTGGCCCACGTGACTTGTCCAACGGTCAGGACGATGCCATCGGCGGCAACTACTACTGGGTTGCCCGGTTCGAAACCGACTTCCCGCTTGGCTTGCCAGAAGAACTGGGCCTGCGCGGTGGTTTGTTTTATGACGTCGGTAACCTCTACAACATCGACGATGTGAACACGGCAGGCGCAACTATTGTGGGTGCGAGCGGATCGATCCGCCATGTGATCGGCATTTCGGTTCTGTGGGACACGCCGTTTGGGCCGCTGCAGTTCAACTTCTCTCAGCCTCTCAAGAAAGAGTCCTTCGACAAGGAACAGAACTTTGACTTTACCATTCAGGCTCGGTTCTGATCCCAGATGCTGAACATGCTCGTTAGTATAGCACGGGGCCCATTACGGGCCCTGTGTGTGTTTTCGGCCCTTATGATGCCGCTTGCATTGGACGCGCAACAACTTGGCGTGCCGCAGGCCAGCGTCGTTACGCTTTCCAGCGAAGAACTTTTTGCCGACTCGGCTTTCGGGCAGCGCGTTCTGCGAGAGATCGAGGTTGAAAGCGCTTTGTTGGCAGAAGAAAACGAACGGATTGTGGTCGAGCTGAGCCAGGAAGAAAAGGAACTGACGGAACAGCGCGCGACCTTGCCCGCTGAGGAATTCCGCCCGTTGGCCGAGGCTTTTGACACTAAGGTTCAGTCCCATCGAGAAGGCCAGCGCGCCAAGCTGGACGCATTGGCGCGGCGCAGCGAAGAAGCGCAACAGACTTTTTTTGAGATCGTGCGCCCAATTCTTGTTGATCTGCTGCGCGAGTTCGGTGCCAGTGTGATGATCGAACGGTCGAATGTGGTGGTTAGTACGACAGACATTACCGAGGCTGCGATCGCTCGCATCGACGCCGCAATCGGTGATGGCAGCACGCTGCAAGAAGGCAATGGCGAATAGGGTCGCTTGCTCTTGGAATGCGGTATTGTTAACCACGCGCAAAAGAAACATCCAAAACGGGATACCTGATCAATGACCACGGAAACCAAAAGCGCCGACATTCAGCTGATCCAAAGGATCTTGCCGCACCGCTATCCGTTTTTGCTGGTCGACAAGGTCGTGGACATCTCGGGCTATCAGTCGGCGCGCGGCATCAAGAACGTGACCATGAACGAGCCGCACTTTCAGGGGCATTTCCCAGGCACACCGATCATGCCGGGCGTCACAATTGTTGAGGCCATGGCCCAGACCGCAGGTGTAATGCTGGGTGTTGGCATGGACGTCATCGACACCGAGCTGCTGATCTATTTCATGAGCATCGACAAGTGCAAGTTCCGTCGCAAGGTTGTACCCGGTGACGTTCTCGAGATGCATGTTGAAACCGTGCGCGGCAAAAAGGGCGGCAAGCTGTTCAAGTTCAGCGGCAGGGCCACTGTTGAGGGCGAAGTGGCGGCCGAGGCCGAATTTTCGGCCTATGTAGATTGGGACATGGAAAAAACGACATGAGCGGAATCCATCCCAGCGCAATTATCGAAGAGGGCGCGCAGATCGGGCAGGACTGCTCGATCGGTCCATTTTGCTATGTGGGTGCGCAGGTCAAACTTGCGGATCGGGTTGAACTGAAATCCCATGTGGTCGTGACCGGTGACACTTCGATTGGTGAAGATACTGTTATCTTCAATTTCTCGGTGATTGGTGAAATTCCTCAGGACCTGAAGTTTGGTGGCGAAAACACCTGTCTGGAAATTGGTCAACGTAACCGGATCCGGGAACATGTGACGATCAACACCGGTACCGACGGTGGCGGCGGTGTGACGCGGATTGGCGACGATTGCTTGTTTATGGCGGGCGTTCACGTGGCGCACGACGTGCAGATCGGCAACCGGGTCATCATGGTCAATCATGCAGGAGCAGCCGGTCACTGTATCGTGGAAGACGATGTGATCGTCGGCGGCATCTCGGGATTGCATCAATGGGTGCGCGTCGGGCGTGGCGCGATCATCGGGGCGCTGACCATGGTGCCCAAAGACGTTATTCCCTACGGTCTGGTGCAGGCCTCACGTGGTGAGCTGGACGGCTTGAACCTTGTAGGTCTTAAACGCAAGGGTGTTTCGCGCGAGGATATCTCGGCGCTGCGCGCGGCCTTCAAGGAACTGTCCGAGGGCGATGGAACCTTCATGGACCGCGCCAGCCGGATCGGCGAAGGCAATGAAAGTGATTACGTGCAACGGATCGTTGATTTTGTCACCGGCCACAGTGATCGCTCATTCCTGACACCAGGGAAATAAACCCATGCTGGCGTTGATTGCGGGAACAGGGGCATTGCCAACCGAAGTTGTGGCTCAACTCGCAGACCGACCTTTGATCTGCGCAATGGAAGGGTTTCCACCTGACGATCTGACCGTGGATATACAATTCCCGCTGGAACAGCTGGGCAGCTTCATTGCCGATCTCAAGGCGCGGGGCGTGACGCAGATTTGTCTGGCTGGTGCGGTTCAACGCCCGCCCATCAACCCAAGCCGCATTGACGCTGCGACCCTGCCGTTGGTTCCGGTGATCCAAAAGGCGATCATGTCCGGGGATGACGGCGCGTTGCGTGCGGTCATCGGAATCCTTGAGGATGCAGGGCTGCAAATGCGCGCCGCACATGACATTGCGCCCGGTTTGCTTCCGCCTTTGGGCTGTCTGACGGATACGCAACCCTCCGAGGCTGACATGGCCGACGCCGACCGTGCGGCTGGTATTCTGCGCGCAATGGGGGCTGCCGATACCGGACAGGCATGTGCGGTCTCTAAAGGTCAGGCGCTTGCGATAGAAGGGATATTCGGCACTGCCTGGATGCTGAAGTCATTGACCCAACGACCAGACGCGGGTGGAGGCATACTGTTCAAAGGGCCCAAACCCGATCAAGACCGGCGCGCCGATCTGCCTGCCATCGGACCCGATACCGTCACAGACGCGGTCGCGGCCGGGTTGTCCGGGATCGTATTGGAAAAAGGCGGGGTGCTTGTCCTGGGGCAAGAGCAGGTCATCGCAGAATGTAACCGTCTGGGTCTGTTCCTTTTCATCCGCGAGCGGGCAGCCTGATGCGCGTCTTTCTGGTCGCCGGAGAACCTTCGGGCGACCGGCTGGGTGGCGCGTTGATGGAAGGCTTGAAAACTCTGGTCCCAAATGTGGAATTTGACGGGGTCGGTGGCCCGTTCATGGAGGCACAGGGCCTCACAAGCCAGTTCCCTATGTCTGAACTGTCGGTCATGGGGCTTGTCGAAGTTCTGCCGAAGTTCTTTCACCTCAAGCGTAGGATATCCGAGACTGCGCAGGCCGTTCTGGACACGAACCCAGATGTGTTGATCACCATCGACAGCCCGGATTTCAGCCTGCGAGTTGCCAAGATCGTAAAGGCCGCAAGCAACACCCGCACGGTTCACTATGTCGCCCCAAGCGTCTGGGCCTGGCGGCCGGGACGGGCCGACAAGATGGCCAAGGTTATAGACCATGTTCTGGCACTGCTTCCTTTTGAGCCGCCGTATATGGAACGTGCAGGGATGGAGTGCGACTTTGTCGGCCATCCGGTGGCCAGTGAACCGGTTGCCACTCGGGACGAGATCGCCGCATTTCGGAGCCGTTTTGATCTGGGAGACGCGCCGATTCTTCTGGCTTTGCCCGGATCACGTCGGGGAGAGATCGAACGGCTTGCGGAGTCCTTTGCTGGCGCATTGCGGCTGTTTGCCAAGGACCATCCGGGCTACCGCGTGGTGATCCCGACAGTTGGTGCGACAACGGACCTCGTCAAAGAATTGGTCACGGACTGGCCCGGAGACCCGGTTGTGCTGGACCCACGCCACGAAGACGCGGATCAAGCACTGGCCAACAAGCGTTCCGCGTTTGGCGCGGCCAGTTTGGCGCTTGCGGCGTCAGGGACTGTGTCACTTGAGCTTGCTGCGCAGAATACGCCGATGGTCATTGCCTACAAACTCAACTGGCTTACACAGAAGATGGCCGAACGGATGGTCAAACTGGACACCGTAACGCTGGTCAATCTGGTGTCAGATACGCGCGCGGTGCCTGAATGTCTGCTGGATGACTGTCTACCCGAAAAGATCGCCCACGCCTTACACAATGTGATCAACGCCCCGGATGCGCAGCAGCTTGCCATGAGCCTGACCATGGACCGATTGGGCCGAGGTGGCGAAGCCCCCGGTCTGCGGGCAGCACGGGCTGTAGTGGACAGAATGCAGGTCCACTATGCTTGATCATGCGCTGTTCGCGGTGTCTGCCGGGATTGCGATGGTGTCCACCAATCTCGACAATCTGGCTGTCTTGCTTGGCCTGATCTTGGTTATGGAGCAACGCCGCGCCATTTTAGGTTTTGCGGTCGCACAGACTCTTGTTCTGACTCTGGCTTTGACCGTGGCGTTGGGGTTGAACCAAAGCGGTGTGCCCTTCTGGATTGGGTATCTGGGCATCGTACCATTGGCATTTGGCTTGCGTGGTATTTGGAAGCAATTTCGGGAAGAGGAAGTGGAAGAGGCAGAACCGAAAGGTGCCGTAACCTCAGTCGTCACACTCTTCCTGAGCCTTTCGATCGACAGTTTCGCGGTGATGACCCCATTGCTTGCAGACTCAGCGCCCACGTATCGCATTGCGGCGCTGGTTGGCGCAGTAGCGGCCGCCGCCGGTCTGGTCGCTGTTGCGACATGGGGGGCGCCCCGCGCCAAAAGCCTCGGCCCTCGTGTCGCACGTCTGGATCGGATCGCTCCTTACATCATGGTCTGCGTTGGACTTTACATTCTCTTTAACTCGCCCACAGATATTGTGTAGCGGGTTCAAGACGCGCCCGTGTCGCGCATAAGTGATCTCAGCCCGGTTGTTGCAGCGGCGTGGGCCTGAGATATCTTGATTGAAAAAGGAGCTTAGCCATGACCCGCATTCCCCCGTTGTTGGATCATGAGATGACGGAAGAAGCACGCGCGTCCCGTGAAGCTTTGGGCGCGTATGGCCCGTTCGACAATTGGGCCCGCGTGGCTGCCTATTGCCCGCCCGTTCTGGACCATGTCACCGGAATGCTGACCACGTTGCGCGAACAGCAGAACCTGCCACGCCGCGCACTGGAATTGGCGATGGTAACGGTGTCAAAGCTGAATGCTTGCGACTACTGCGTTTCCCATCATACGCCGCTGCTAACGGTCGCGGGCCTTAGTTCGGAAGGGGCTGCGCGCCTCCCGGATGTCGAGGATCATCCTGAACTGGATGCCTGTGACAAGGCTGTTGTGCGTTATGCCGAAGCCGTGACAACACGGTCCGGTCGTATGCGGGACGCCGAAGTGTCTGACCTGCGAGAATGGTTCAGCGATGCACAGATCGTTGAATTGACCTGGCGCATTGCGTTGTGCGGAGCGTTCAACCGGTTCAACGATGCGCTGCAAATCCAGATCGAGTCTGAGGTCGAACCTGTATCGGCTTAGTATCCGCGCCAGATCCAGCCGCCGCCAAAAATGCGGCTACCTTCACTTGCATAAAACACACAAGCCTGACCCGGAGAGATGCCTTCTTCCGGCGTCAGCAGTTCAACTTCTGCTGTTGTGTCCGACAGCGGACGAATGATGGCTTCACGCGGCGGGCGGGTTGAACGAACTTTGACCTTCAGGTGCCATTCATCGCGCGAGGTAAAAGGTTCATCGCCCAGCCAGTTGATTTCGCGCACCGGTACAACACGGGTGGCCAGCATCTCTTTGGGGCCGACAACAACCTGTTTCTTGTCGACGTCCAGTTTGACGACGTAAAGCGGTTCGCTCAGGCCACCGATGCCAAGGCCGCGCCGTTGCCCGATGGTGTAATGGATCACACCGTCGTGCTGCGCTAGAACGCGGCCATCGGCGTGTACGATTTCGCCGGGTTCCGCTGCACCGGGGCGCAGCTTTTCGATGACACTTGCGTAGTTGCCATTGGGTACGAAACAGATGTCCTGGCTGTCAGGCTTGTCCGCAACGGACAACCCGTATTGCGCCGCCATTTCACGCGTCGCGTCTTTGGACGGCAAGTGGCCCAGAGGAAAACGCAGGAAGTCCAACTGTTCCGGCGTGGTCGAGAACAGGAAATAAGACTGATCGCGGTTCGCATCCTCTGCGCTGTGCAGTTCCGGCCCATTGGGGCCCATCTTGCGCTGGATATAGTGACCGGTGGCCATGCAGTCGGCCTCGAGATCTTTGGCAGTCTCCAGCAGATCCTTGAATTTTACCCGTTCATTGCAGCGAATGCAGGGCACAGGGGTCGCGCCCGCCAGATAGCTGTCAGCAAATTCGTCGATCACGGCGTCTTTAAAGATGTTCTCATAATCCAGGACGTAGTGCGGAAAGCCGCGCTCCTCGGCCACACGGCGCGCGTCGTGGATATCGATCCCGGCGCAACATGCGCCTTTCTTGGCCAAAGCCGCGCCGTGGTCATAAAGCTGCAACGTAACCCCAACGACGTCATAGCCCTGATCCGCCAGATAGGCCGCCACAACCGAGCTGTCGACGCCACCGGACATCGCAACAACCACCCGCGTTTCCGAGGGCGGTTTAGCAAAACCAAGCGAGTTCAGCGGGGTCTCGGTATCGAGGGCCATGATCAGTTCCGTTTCGGGTTAAGGAAGACCGCCGGAATATAAGAAAATTCTACACATTCTCAAGGGGCGGTTTCATGCGGTCTTAAGTAGCCTGATGTCAGTAACGGAGCAGGAAGAAAAGGGTTGAAAGATGTTTTTGCACAAAGTTGAGGGCCCAAGGTCCGTGACACTGCCCGATGGGTCCGTTTTGACACGCGCAGATCTGCCGCCTGCAAATACACGCCGCTGGGTGGCCTCACGCAAGATTTTGGTCGTGCGTGGCGTGCTTTACGGCCTGATCGGCTTGTCTGATGCCAAGAAAAAGTACGGGATCAGTGATGAAGAGTTCAACAGCTGGGTGTCTCTTGTTGCTGAACATGGTGTCGAGGCGTTGAAGGCCACCGCTTTAAAAAAATATCGACAACCTAAGGGAGAGTGTGAATAAATGATTCAACGGTAACGTCAGATTAACCATTCTTGTTCAGGTTTAATTTTAATTGGAATTGTTGACCGAATTGGAGCAGTGAAAAATGCGCGTACTTCTTGTCGAGGATGATCCGACCACGTCTAAAAGCATCGAATTGATGCTGACGCATGCAAACCTGAACGTTTATGCTACGGATCTTGGCGAAGAAGGCATCGATCTGGCGAAACTCTATGATTACGATCTGATTTTGCTGGATCTGAACCTGCCGGACATGAACGGGCACGAGGTTCTGCGTCAGTTACGCATCGCACGTGTTGAAACACCGATCCTGATTCTTTCAGGGGCCGACGATACCGAAAGCAAGATCAAAGGCTTTGGTTTTGGTGCAGATGATTACCTGACCAAACCCTTCCACCGGGAAGAGCTGGTGGCGCGAATTCACGCCATTATCCGCCGGTCGAAAGGGCATTCGCAATCTATCATTCATACCGGTCGGGTTGCGGTAAACCTGGATGCCAAAACCGTGGAAGTGGATGGAAAAACTGTTCATCTGACCGGCAAAGAATACCAAATGCTCGAACTGCTCAGCTTGCGTAAGGGCACGACCCTCACCAAAGAGATGTTCCTGAACCACCTCTATGGCGGCATGGATGAACCTGAGCTGAAGATCATTGATGTGTTTATTTGCAAACTTCGCAAAAAGCTCAGCAATGCGACAGGCGGTGAGAATTATATCGAAACCGTCTGGGGGCGTGGATATGTGCTGCGTGACCCGCAAAGCAACAGTTTGGAAGAGACACGGATGGCTGTCGGCCTCTGATTTGAACCACCTGTGCTGTCGGCGGTCCGGGGCAGCACATTGCACTCACGGCTCAGCACGTCTGGACCTGGCCATGACCTCGCCCTATCACTGAGGTCCAAGAACGCGTGACAGGGCGAGGCCATGAGCAACTCAATCTCCATTTCTGATCTGACCGAAGACCAAGCACGCGCCGAACTGGCGCGTCTGGCGGATGTGTTGTTGCGGGCAAACACGCTCTATCACGGTGCAGATGCACCCGAGATCTCGGATGCCGAATACGATGCACTGAAACGCCGCAACTCAGAAATTGAGGCACGATTCCCTCACCTTAAACGTGATGACAGCCCGTCGGAGCAGGTGGGTTCTAAGGCGGCAGACGGGTTTTCGAAAGTCACGCATGCTGTTCGAATGATGTCTCTGGGCAACGCCTTTGATGATGAAGACGTGGCTGATTTCGACAGATCCATTCGAAAGTATCTTGGCCTAAGCGCGCAGGAGCCCCTGTCTTTCACGGCTGAACCAAAGATTGACGGTCTATCGCTGTCTTTGCGGTATGAAAAAGGTCTGCTGGTGCAGGCGGCCACACGAGGGGACGGTGAGGTCGGCGAGAACGTGACCGCAAATGCACGCACCGTCTCGGATATTCCTCAGCAATTGGACCACGCGCCTGAAGTTCTTGAGGTCCGCGGCGAGGTCTATATGTCTCATGCTGATTTTGAGGCACTGAATGCCCGGCAAGCAGAGCGGGGCGGAAAGCCATTTGCCAACCCGCGTAACGCAGCGGCCGGATCTTTGCGTCAATTGGATGCGGAAATCACGCGATCCCGTCCCCTGAAGTTCTTTGCTTATGCCTGGGGTGAAGTGTCTGAGCCTTTGGCGGGCACGCAAATGGAAGCGATTGATCGGCTCAGGTCGCTTGGGTTTTCAACGAATGATCTAACCCGTCTGTGCGCAACAACCCAAGACATGTTGGAGCATTATCGGGATATTGAAGCGCAACGCTCTACCTTGGGCTACGACATTGATGGGGTTGTCTATAAGGTCAACGATTTGTCCCTTCAGGCGCGCTTGGGGTTCCGCTCGACCACGCCGCGATGGGCCGTTGCGCATAAGTTTCCTGCTGAACTGGCCTGGACGAGGTTGGAAGCAATCGACATTCAGGTCGGTCGCACGGGTGCGCTCAGCCCTGTGGCTCGGTTGCATCCGGTGACTGTGGGCGGGGTCGTGGTATCCAACGCCACACTGCATAACGAAGATTATATCGCTGGGCGTGATGCCAAAGGCGGTACGATACGCGACGGCAAAGACATTCGTGTTGGCGACTGGGTGCAGGTCTATCGCGCGGGTGACGTGATCCCAAAAGTGGCAGACGTAGACTTGGCGAAGCGCCCCTCTGATGCTCAGCCCTTTGCCTTCCCGACGCTCTGCCCCGAATGCCACAGCGCGGCGATCCGCGAAGAAGGTGACGCGGTGCGCCGCTGTACGGGTGGTTTGATCTGCCCGGCGCAAGCGGTGGAAAAACTCAAACATTTCGTGTCGCGAAAGGCGTTTGACATCGAAGGCCTGGGCGCAAAGCAGATCGAGATGTTCTACGATGATCCGGTGCTGTCTATTAATTCCCCTGCGGAAATCTTTACGCTTGAACAGCGTGACAAGGGTAATCTTGCCCGGCTGAAAAACCGGGACGGGTGGGGGGAAACCTCGGCCGGAAACCTGTTTGCAGCGATCGACGAAAAGCGAACCATTCCGTTTGCTCGGCTATTGTTTGCTTTGGGTATTCGCCATGTGGGCGAGGTTGGCGCGCGTGATCTGGCGTTATATTACCGCGAGTGGGATGCCATGGCACAAGCGCTGGATGCTGCGCGCCCGGCGGCTTTGGCGCAACGCCAAGCTGATGAGGCAGAAGACGCCGAGCGGGCCGCAGCACTGGCTGAAGGTCGTCGTGCCCGCGTCAAGGAAGTGCGTGATGCAGCGATTGTCGCAGCTCGCGTACCAGCAGAGGCCAATGCCGCATGGTCCGATCTGATCGGTATCGATGGGATCGGAGCAACGCTTGGGCTGTCTCTGTCAGATGCGTTTGCAAATGCGGAAGAGCGGTGCGCATTTGATACACTGCGGCAGGAGTTGACCGTTATCGCACCCGATGCACCTGCGTCCGACAGCCCGGTCGCAGGCAAAACGGTTGTTTTCACAGGAACACTGGAAAAGATGACGCGCGCCGAAGCCAAGGCCAGGGCCGAAGCTTTGGGTGCAAAAGTGTCTGGCTCTGTCAGCAAGAAAACCGATATTCTGGTTGCCGGCCCCGGAGCCGGGTCGAAGGCGAAGAAAGCGGCAGAGCTTGGGATCGAAACGTTGGATGAGGATGGCTGGCTGCAGCTGATCGAAGGCGCATGAGCGGACGGCCTGAACAGCTTTTCCCGCTGTTTGCGGGTTTGGAAACACTTGAGGGTGTTGGTCCCAAAACCGCGCAGGTTATGGCGCAGACCGGCGTAGAAAGCCCGCGCGATGTTTTGTTCGGGTTGCCATATGCGGTGGTTGATCGGCGCAGGCGCGACACGATTCAGGTTGCTGACCTGCCGGCTACATTGACTGTTGAAGTCACTGTTGGCGCTCATCGTCCGTCGCGCAACAAGGGCGGAGCTTATCGCGTTCATGTCGAAGACAGTCAGGCCGATTTCCAGTTGGTCTTTTTTCATGCGCGTGGAGACTATTTGAAAAAGCTGCTTCCGCAGGGATCGCGCCGGGTAATTTCAGGCAAGTTGGAATTGTTCGACGGCATGGCCCAGATGGTGCATCCGGACCATATATTGCCGGTCGAACAGGCCGGAGAGATTCCGGAATTCGAACCTGTCTATCATTTGACACAAGGGCTGACCCAGAAAACGGCGTTCAAGGCCAGTCGCAGCGCGTTGGCACGCGCGCCTGAGCTTGAGGAATGGATCGACCCCGCGCAGGTGGCCCAGCAAAAATGGCCGGATTGGGCTTCGGCCATTCACGCCGGGCATAACCCTCAGGGGGCGGATGACGTCGCCCCATTTGCGCCCGCGCGGCAGCGTTTGGCGTATGACGAATTGTTTGCACATCAGTTGACCCTGGCATTGGCCCGTCAACGAGAGCGCAAATCCCGAGGTATCGTCAGCGTCGCGACCGGAAGATTGCAATCCAAGGTGCTGGCCAGCCTTCCGTATCGCCCGACCGGCGCTCAGAGCCGGGCGATTGATGAAATCGCGGCTGATATGGCATCTGAATCCCGCATGAACCGTTTGCTACAGGGCGACGTTGGTGCAGGTAAGACACTGGTGGCGTTTATGGCACTGCTGATCGCCGTCGAAGCCGGTGGGCAGGGTGTGATGATGGCCCCGACCGAGATTCTCGCGCGTCAACATCTGGAGGGGTTGCGCCCCCTTGCGGAAGAGGCCGGGGTGGTTTTGGAACTGCTCACCGGACGTGACAAGGGAGCCGAGCGTCGTGCCAAGCTTGAGGCGCTGAAACAGGGTAATATTCAGATTCTGGTCGGCACTCATGCCGTGTTTCAAAATGACGTGGAATTCAAGGCTCTGCGCTTGGCTATCGTGGACGAACAGCACCGATTTGGTGTTCGGCAACGGATGGAACTGTCGGAAAAAGGGCAGGGTGCGGATGTTCTGGTGATGACGGCGACACCGATCCCGCGCAGCCTGGCGTTGGCGCAATACGGGGACATGGACGTCTCGGTGCTGGACGAAAAGCCGCCCGGGCGAAAACCGATCAAAACGGCGATTGTCAGCACGCAGCGTATGGACGAGGTCGTGTCGCATCTGCGCCGCGCGATCGAAGAGGGGCGGCAGTGTTACTGGGTTTGTCCTTTGGTGGATGAATCCGAGGTTTCGGACCTGACCGCCGCCGAAGATCGGTTCAAACGGTTGCGCGCTATTCTGGGAGAAGGCGTGGTGGGGCTGGTCCATGGTCAGATGCCACCCACCGATAAAGACGCTGCCATGAGCGCCTTTCAGAACGGTGACACCAAGGTTCTGGTTGCGACAACTGTGATCGAAGTTGGGGTCAATGTTCCCAACGCAACGATCATGGTGATCGAACGGGCCGAGATTTTCGGGCTTGCACAGTTACACCAATTGCGAGGGCGCGTGGGGCGTGGCGACGCAGACTCGACCTGCCTGCTGATGTACCAACCGCCGCTCAGCGAAGGTGGGCGCAAACGGCTGGAGGTTTTGCGCGAAACCGAAGATGGGTTCCGCATTTCCGAAACCGATCTTGAGATGCGCGGGGCCGGGGATCTGATCGGGACCGCGCAGTCCGGCCTTCCTAAGTTCCGTATCGCTGATCTTGAACGTCAGGCCGGGTTGATGGCTGTCGCCCAGTCGGATGCGCGGGCTTTGCTGAATGCGGACCCTAAACTGACGTCGGAACGGGGCCGCGCCGCGCGTGTTCTTTTGTGGTTGATGAAACAGGATCAGGCAATCCGTTTAATTTCAGTAGGTTAGACTAGATGTTCTGAAAAGTTCACAAATGTTCTCAAAAAGTTCTTTACCGACTCGGGTAAATGTGAGAACAAAAGGTCAACAAAGGATTAAAACTCTGACCGGAGGTGACCCTATGCTGACCCAGATCAAGACCGCTTTCAGCCGCGCGCAATCGACCATCCTGCAGGATGCGGTTGGCGTGATGTCTCTGGTCGTGATCCTGATGGTCGCGTTGCACCTGCCCGTTGGTTTTTAAGACTTTCTGCCTGCGATCTCGTGCCGAAAAAACCGCGCTGTCATCCCCATTTCAGTCAAGGGTGACCTGCCTGTCCCAAACCCCTTGAGGGGCCATGCCTCGGCCCCGCGCGGTGAACCGGACCCCACGCGAGACACGCAATGCCTGCCGCCGCCCTTTCGCCCGGAAGGTGCGGCGGTTTTTTTTACAGCTGTCCGGTTTTGAAAATCTCAAGCAGCGCGGACAGAACAGAGTTGACCGCAACCGAGGCCAGGATCATCCCCATGATACGGCTGATGATCGCCGCGCCCGAGTGCCCGATCCAACGGATGATCGGCTCTGCCAGAAGCATCAGAAAGAACGCAACCAAAAGCACCGAAAGCATCACCAAAGCGGTGATCCCCTGATCGGCAGCGCTGTAGCGGTGATTGTCTGTCAGGATGACAATAGCCAGCATCGCTCCGGGTGAGGCCAAGGACGGGACCGCCAATGGGAAGATTGCCGGGTTTTGCTTGTGGTATTTGTCTTCCAGATCGTCTTCCGCCTGACGTTGTTCTATGTCCTGCTTGCTTTCGCCAAAGATCATGGTCAGCGCAAAGAGGAACAGGATGATGCCACCCGCGACCTGAAAGGAATTCAGGCCGATATCCAACGCTTCGATAAGCAATTGCCCAAAAACGAGGAAGAACAACAAAACCCCGGCACTGATCAACGATGCCAGTAACGCGGTCTTGCGCCGGGCTGCGGCGCCTAGGCCCGCGGTAACAGCGATAAACACGGGAATTGTGCCGATCGGGTCGATAACGACCCAAAGCGTTACAAAATGCTCAAGCAGATTGTCCAAACCCATCCCTCCTAAAACCTGATCAGAGGGGTAACGGGTTTACCCTAGTTTGCCAAGTTCACGCGCAATGCGCCTGTTCGGCCTGTGCCAGCGCTTCGGCTGTGGCGTCCAGCGCCAACAGGATTGATGCATGCCGGTTCTTGTAGTCCCGTGCGGGCATCAGAACTTCCAGCCCGTCAAACGGTGCATCCGGGGCGGGGCCGTCTTTTTTCAACATGCGCGTCAATTGATCGCGCGCGGCTTCAACCTGAGCACGCGTCGTACCAATGATGGCGTCCCCGACAACTGCTGCCGATGCCTGACCCAAGGCACAGGCTTTTACGTCCTGACCAAAGGCGCTGACCCGACCATCGTCAACCTTCACATCCACAGTCACAGTCGAACCGCACAATGGCGAGCGTTTCTTTACCGTCGCATCCGGGTTGTCCAGCCGGTCAAGATGCGGAATATCCGCAGCCAGCGCCAGGATGCGCCCGGAATACAGCTTAATCAGGTCGTTCTCGCCGCTCATGGCTTTCCCTCGTCGTGTGTTCCTCATACATAGTGGCCAGCCCACCGGATGCAAAAGGTTTTTGAGATGACTGATCCCGTCGTGTTCGATCCATCGACGCTGAAATATAATGAAGCGGGCCTGATCCCGGCCATTGCGCAGGATGACGCGTCAGGCGAAGTCCTGATGATGGCCTGGATGAATGCTCAGGCCGTTGAAAAGACACTGGAAACGGGCAGGGTGACCTATTGGTCGCGCTCTCGTCAGTCTTTCTGGATCAAAGGCGAAACCTCGGGCCACGTGCAGGAGCTGGTGGATTTTCGGATCGATTGTGACCGCGATTGCCTGTTGGTTCTGGTACGCCAGACAGGGGCTGCCTGCCACACCAACCGCCGGACCTGTTTCTATACTGCTGTTCGTGATGGCACTGAAACTGAACTTATGGCCCCGATGGAATAAGAGTAACGGTCAAAGACCGACCAAGCGCCGAATGTCTGCAGGGCTGTGGCCTTCGGCCCTGTATTTCGAAATCGCACGGGCATCGTCCCGTTTCGCCAGGCGTTTGCCGGTTTCGTCGCGGATCAAATCATGGTGCAAATACGCAGGCGTGGGGAAATCCAGCAATGCCTGCAACAGAACGTGGATGCGCGTGGCTTCGAACAGATCCTGCCCCCGGACCACATGAGTGATGCCTTGCGCTGCGTCGTCAAGGACAACGGAGAGGTGGTACGATGTCCCCATATCACGGCGGGACAATACAACGTCGCCGATTGTGTTTATTAACTCATCGGGGGTGAAAGTGATGGTGCCCGTTTCACCATCAGGCCCTGAACCAAGTTCGATGAACTGAAATCTGGACTGGTCGTGGATCGCTTGACACGCCTTGGCAATGTCCAGCCGTAGTGGCTCGTTCCGTGGTCGAGGATGCTGCCTTAAGTCTTTGTCCTGATGAGCTTTTCGACACGTTCCGGGGTAGATTATTCCGTCAGGTCCGTGCATTGGAGCGCCTTCCTGCGGAGCACTGGCAGCGGCGGCAATATCTTTTCGGTTGCAAGTGCAGGGAAACAAGAAACCCTGTCCCCAAAGACGATCTAAGGCCTGGTCATAGACCCCCATACGGTCCGACTGACGCACAACCGGCTTTGGCCATGTCAGGCCAAGCCATGTCAGTTCGTTATAGATCTGATCCTCCCAATGCTGCCTCGAGCGAGACTGATCGATATCTTCGATCCGCAGCAGAAACTGACCACTTTCAGCTTTGGCTATGTCGCTGGCCAGCAACGCGGAATAAGCGTGTCCCAGATGAAGTGGCCCGGTTGGAGAAGGCGCGAACCGCGTCAGGAAAGTCACGCTTTTTCCATAATATACACGTCAGAGTTAAGGTTAATTCCGGGTAGATGTGGCCCGTATTCACGAAATAGCAAACGTGCAGCCCCCATGTCGACCCAATCGGTGATGCGGCACGTGTATGTGTTATCTGCCAGCGCGTGATCGTTCAGAGAAAACGCAAACAGCCCACTTTTGGGTAAAGCGTGCATCAACACGTCGATTGTCGCTGCCGGGGCTGCGCCTTTACCGATGACACCAATGGCTGTGACAATCGAATATGCACCACGCTTGAGCGGGGCTGGTTTGGTGATATCAAAGCCGGTCAACGCTCTGTAAACACCTTTTGCCTTTGCTTCTTCCAGCATTTTGGGGGTCGGGTCCATTCCGTCGATAAGCTCGAATCCGACTGCGCGCAAAGCCTGACCGGACAGTCCGGTTCCGCATCCAAAGTCCAGAATTGGGGTTTCAGGGTGGGGGTGGGCAGACCACAAAGCCGCCGCCACACGAGTGGGCGTGACGTATCCGTGATCTTCGACCTCTTTATCATAGGTCGCGGCCCAATTCTTGTAGTGCGATTCTGTCTCTTGTGGGGTGTCGAGGCTGTAAGTGCTGTCTAGGAACTTGTCGGTCATAAAAGCATGCTAGGCCGAGACAGCATTGTGCGTCCAGTCAGCAGTGGTCCAACCAGGTTTGCCATTCGGCCTTGGCCCTGTCGGTGTAGGCTTTGTACCGGTCCTTGCGGCCGCGCCGTCCGCCTTTCAGACCGTCGACGGGGCGGAACAGACCAAAATTCACATTCATCGGCTGAAACGTCTTAGCTTCGGCCCCGCCGGTTATGTGGTGGATCAAAGCGCCCATTGCGCTGTCCTGCGGGACGTCCGGCAAGTCACGCCCCAGAATCTCAGCCGCAGCTAGACGCCCGGCCAGTAGCCCCATCGCGGCGCTTTCGACATAGCCTTCAACACCGGTGATCTGTCCAGCAAACCGGATGTTGGGTTTAGATTTCAACCGCATCTGCGCGTCAAGCAGTGTGGGCGAGTTGATGAACGTGTTGCGGTGAATGCCACCCAACCGGGCGAAACTTGCGTTTTCCAGGCCGGGGATCATGCGGAACACGTCGGTCTGGGCACCATATTTCATCTTGGTCTGGAAGCCCACGATATTGAACAGGGTGCCCAAAGCATTGTCGCGGCGCAGTTGCACCACGGCATGAGGTTTCACGTCCGGTGCGTGTGGGTTGGTCAGGCCAACCGGCTTCATTGGACCATGGCGCAAGGTTTCGCGCCCGCGTTCTGCCATGACCTCGATGGGCAGGCAGCCGTCAAAATAACCAGCGGTTTCCCCTTCATGGAACTCGGTCTTGTCGGCGGAAAGAAGCGCGTCGATAAACGCCTCATACTGGTCGCGGTCCATCGGGCAGTTCAGATAGGCTGTGCGCTCTTCCTCGGTCTCGCCTTTGTCATAGCGCGACTGCATCCAAGCCTTCGACATGTCGATGCTTTCGGCGTAGACGATGGGCGCAATGGCATCAAAGAAGGCCAACGCCTCAGCGCCTGTTTCCGAGCGGATCGCTTCGCCCAGTGCAGGCGAGGTCAGCGGGCCGGTTGCAAAGATCCATTGGCCGCCATCGGGCAGGGTGGTCACTTCTTCATCCGTGACCGAAACACGCGGATGGGCGTGGAGTTTTGCGGTGACGCTTTCGGCAAAAGGATCCCGATCCACCGCCAGCGCGCCTCCGGCGGGCAGGCGATGGGCGTCGGCCGTTGTCATGATCAACCCGTTGGCAGCCCGCATTTCCCAATGCAGCAGGCCCACGGCGTTCTGTTCGTCATCATCTGATCGGAACGAATTCGAACACACCATTTCAGCCAGGTTTCCGGTCTGATGGGCAAAAGTGCCAACCGTGGGGCGCATCTCGTGAATCACCACATCGACGCCTGCCTCAGCGGCTTGCCATGCGGCCTCGGACCCGGCCATTCCGCCGCCTACAATATGCAAAACTTGTGTCATGCGCTGCCACATAGGGCAGACCACAATCGGGCGCAACTCGGGCGGTACAAAATTGCCAAATTTACAGGAGGGGTCTTGGGGTCGCCGCTGCGGGAATGTCAGCGCTGGTGAGAGAGACCAACTGGAGGGACCTTCCGCCCACGGCGACCCAAAAGTGTCCTGAGGCCTCAGCCTCGACCCAGCTTTGCCACAGAGTCGCCGTTTTGAAAAGTGCTAAAATCAAAACAGTGGCAAAAAATGTGCAAAATAATTGCCTCATTGGGTCCAATTTGGGGGGCGCTTTTCGATAAAGGCGGAAATGCCTTCTTCTGTGTCCCGGTGCAACATATTCTGCGCCATTACCTCTCCGGTATAGGTGTAGGCCTGATCCAGGGGCATCTGAAGTTGTTGATAAAACGCTTCTTTTCCGATTTTCACGGCAACGCCAAGCTTTGAGGCTACAAGCTCAGCCAATGCATTGGCCTCATGTTCAAGCTGCGATTCCGGGACGACGCGGTTGATCAGTCCAAGCTCTGCGGCTTTTTCGGCTGAAATGAACGCACCCGTCGTCAGCATCTCGAAAGCCTGCTTTCTGGGGATGTTACGACTGAGCGCCACCATCGGAGTCGAGCAGAACAACCCGATATTGACCCCGTTCACGCCAAAACGCGTACCCTCGGCTGCAACAGCCATGTCGCAGGTCGCAACCAGCTGGCACCCGGCGGCGGTGGCGATGCCATGGACCTGAGCGATAACGGGTTGAGGAATCGATTGGATCGACATCATCATCTGGGCGCAGCGCGCGAACAAGCCCTGGAAATAGGCTTTGCCACCGTCTTCGGACTGACGTCCGGCTGTCATTTGCTTCAAATCGTGCCCGGCACAGAAAGCTTTCCCAGCGCCTGACAGGATTACTGCGCGGATGGATCCGTCATCGCGCAAAGCGTCAAGTTCATCCTGAAGCGCGGCCAGCATCTCTTCGCTCAGCGCGTTCAAGCGTTCGGGCGCGGTCATTGTAAGCCGTGCCACCGCGCCAGTGTCGTTACGTTCCAGAATTGCCATCTTGCCCTCCGATCCCAAGTTGGGCCAACTCTAGGTCGGGAAGAGCAGGAGGGAAAGTATGGCTTTGGCAATGAACCGGGATGAACTGTCGCAATACCTAAAAGAGGTGTTTCCCCAGGTGCATAAGGACTTCGTTGTCGAAGAATTGGCCGAAGAAAACATTACCATGCGCCTTGTGGTGCAGGATCGGCACCTGCGCCCCGGAGGTACGGTTTCAGGCCCGTCCATGTTCGGTTTGGCCGACGTCAGTGTCTATGCAATGATTTTGGCGCGAGTGGGGCGGCAATCTTTGGCGGTGACGACCAACAGTTCATTGGATTTTCTTCGCAAACCTACAGGTGGCGCTGATCTGATTGCGACATGCCGATTGCTCAAACTGGGTCGAACATTGGCCGTCGGCGATGTGTTGATTTTTTCTGAAGGCATGGACAAGCCGGTTGCGCGGGCGGCAATGACGTATTCCATTCCACCTGCAGGCTCGGCCGCGGCGCGGTTCGGCTAAAAATGGCCGGGGACTGGCCCCGGCCCAGGAAGAGGTCCCAAAAATTGGGACTGGGGATTGTTCAGATCTGCCAGAAGTAGCGCTTTACTTCACGGTCCGCCTGCATGCGGGTAAGGCCAACGTCTTTCAGCAACCTATCATCCAGATTCCCCAAATTGACCCGACTGCGGCGGCGGCGTTCCCATTGAGTGACCGCAGCCGCAAACCGCACGGCCAGCACAGCGATCAGCGGCAGCCGAGGGCTGGCGTTCAGCAGCATAAGGGCGGGGTTGTGCATTGTGCGTGTCATCTCAGAGTTCCTTTCAAATTGTATTGACACAAAGCAGTAACGTTCGGTACAAGAGATTGATACATTTAATATTGTGTCAAAAGCAAAGGAAGAATTGTAATGGATACAATTTGGCCGGATGTGTTGCCGAAAGCCAAGGGGCCAAAGTATACTCTGGTTGCCGACACAATACGAAAAGCAATTGAGAGCAAGGCGTTAGACATCGGAGCTAAGCTTCCGCCGGTGCGTGAACTGGCGTATCGATTGCAAATCACACCAGGGACGGTGGCACGGGCCTATACGATTTTGACGGATGAAGGCTTGCTAAAAGCTGAGGTCGGACGTGGTACATTCGTGGCTCCACCGAAATCGCCGATTCTGGATGATGTCTGGTCTCGTCAGCTGCATTTGGCCGAAGCACAGAGCGCCAATCACGTCAGCCTGTTCAGTCCAAGGCTGGCGGATATGGGGCAGGTGTCGTTGATACGGGAGTGTTTGCAGAAAGTTGCGCAGTCCGATCCGGCTTTGTTCATGAACTATCCAACCCGCGATGCCTATAAGCCCATGCGCCAGGCGGTGGTTGAGTGGCTGTCGGATTTGCCGTTGGGTCCGCTGACGGATGACGACATCGTTTTGACTCATGGCGGTCAGAACGGATTGTGTCTTGTGTTTCAAAGTATTCTTCAAGGTCCCAAACCGGTCGTTCTGGTCGAAGACCTGTCCTACGCGGGCTTTCGCCGCGCCGGTGAATTGATGCGGGCCGAAGTGGTCGGCATTCGGATGGACAAGTGGGGCATTGATCCCACGGCAATGGAGCATGTTTTGCGTCAAACACCCGCGCAGGCGATTTGCGTTTCGCCTGAGGTGCAGAACCCGACCGCGCTGCACACTCCGCTCGAACGGCGCAAAGAAGTGGTTGAAGTCGCGCGAAAATTCGATTTGCAGATCGTTGAAGATGATTGTTATCGAATGGGTGAGGCTAAAGAGCCCAGCTATCGTGCCTTGGCGCCCGAGCGGGGCTGGCATGTCTCGTCGATCTCAAAAGTGCTGACACCATCGCTGCGCGTCGGGTTTGCCATTGCGCCGAAAGAGCGAAGTGTGGATCTGAGGCGCTCGGCAGAGTACGGGTATTTTGGGCTGGCGCAGCCGTTGGCAGAGCTCACCCGATTGCTTTTGTCTGATCCCCGTACGCGGCAGATCGCCAAAGATGTGCGTTCTCGAATGGGAGAGTATGTGCGCGTCACGGTGAATGCGCTGGGTGGTTTTGACCTGACGTGGGCACCAGACGTACCGTTTGTCTGGCTGAACCTGCCATCTGGGTGGCGGGCAGCGGCCTTCAGCCGGGCGGCAGAGCGGGAAGGAATACAATTGCGTTCGGCGGACGAATTCGCGCTGCGCGATGGTCGAGCACCAAATGCGGTTCGCATTGCGATGAACGGGCATGTCTCGTTGCAACGGTTCGAGGATGCAATGCTTCGGCTGCGTGCGTTACTGGACAATCCACCCGAGCAAATCAGCGTTTAAATTGGGGTAAAATAATACCTATTTTTCAAGTCATTGGTTAAAAAGGATAAAATCTGATTTACTGTGCTTGACGTACGCGCAAGCACCCCATAGAACCCCTCCATCGAATTCGGGCCGCTCTGTCTTGGGGCGGTCTTTCACATCAAACAGGACTATCCTGCCATGAAAACCTTTTCTGCAACACCTGCAGACATCGACAAGAAATGGATCCTGATCGACGCCGAGGGCGTTGTTCTGGGCCGTCTTGCCTCGATCGTTGCTATGCGCCTGCGTGGCAAGCACAAAGCGTCGTTCACCCCGAACATGGACATGGGCGACAATGTCATCGTGATCAACGCTGACAAAATCCAGATGACCGGCAAGAAGCGCGAAGAAAACTTCTACTGGCACACTGGCCACCCGGGCGGCATCAAGTCGCGCACCAAACAGCAGATCCTCGAGGGCGCACACCCTGAGCGCGTTGTGACCCAGGCGGTCAAGCGCATGCTGCCGGGCAATCGCCTGTCGCGTCAGCAAATGACCAACCTGCGCGTTTATGCCGGTGCCGAGCACCCGCACGAAGCCCAGGCCCCCGAAGTTCTGGACGTCAAGTCCATGAACAAGAAAAACACCCGGAGCTAATGACCGATGGCTGATCAGATCAATACTCTCGAAGAGCTGAGCGCCGTCGCAGGCGTTGAAACCGTGGCCGAAGAAGTCATCGTGCGTGAACCCGTACGCGACGAGCTGGGCCGCTCCTACGCCACCGGTAAGCGTAAAGACGCTGTTGCCCGCGTTTGGATCAAGCCAGGTTCTGGTAAGGTCACCGTGAACGGCAAAGACCAGGACAAGTATTTTGCGCGTCCGGTTCTGCAGCTGATCCTGCGCCAGCCGTTCCAGGTTGCTGGTGTTGAAGGTGAATTCGACGTTGTCGCAACCGTAAAAGGCGGTGGCCTGACCGGTCAGGCCGGTGCGGTCAAGCACGGCATCTCGAAAGCGCTGCAACTGTACGATCCGAACCTGCGTGGCGCTCTGAAAGCCGCAGGCTTCCTGACCCGCGACAGCCGCGTTGTGGAACGTAAGAAATTCGGTAAGCGCAAAGCCCGCCGTTCGTTCCAGTTCTCGAAGCGTTAATCGCCGGGACGATCCAAAAACAAAGGGCTCGCGTCTGCGAGCCCTTTTTCGTTGCGTTTATGGTGTCTTATTCTTCGTAGACCAATTTCCACGCGCCGTCTTCAACGACGTTTACGAATACTGTGTCCGCGCCTTGATGATCATCCGGCCCATAGGTGATGTGGTTGCCGACCAGATCGTCCTGATAATCCAGCGACTCCATGGCTGCGATGAAACTGTCATGGGTCAGATCCGGACCTGCAGCCTCCAGCGCTTTGACCATCATCTCGGCGGCGGAATAGCCCAGCATTGCAAACCCAACCGGATCTTCACCCGTGGCGGCCTTGTACTCTTCAATGAACGCGGCGGGGGCGGGCTCATCGGCGCGGGCCCACAGGTCCTGCCACGAGGCGGCGGCATAGAAGCCGTCGGTCACGCCACCGGGAACCTGCGCGACAACAGTCAGGAAACTGGCCGAAGTGCCCAGGAATTTCATATCCGTCAGGCCCATCTTCTTGGCAGTACCCACCACAGTGATCGCCTGACGAACGCCCAGCGCCATCGTGACAATGTCACAGCCTTCTTCCTTGAGTTTGCTGAGCGAGCCCACGAAATCGGTCTCGTCTGGCTTATGCGTCGTCTCGGATCCAAATGCGATCCCGGCTTCTTCAGCCCCGGCCTTGCTGCCTTCCAGTATTTCCTCACCGAAATCGGTGGGCAGGTACATGCTGCAAACGGTTTGCGATCCGAATTCTCCGGCAAGGTATTTCACGCCAATGCGGGCTTGATCATAGTAGGTCGAGAATGATGTGAACTTGTTGCGCATCGGCTCTTGCAACATCTGCCGCGCGGCTGTCAGGGGGGCAACGTTGGGAATTCCCTTTGGATCCAGCAGTTTGAAGCCTGCCATGTTCATCGGCGTGCCCAGTGATTGCAGCATCGCAAACACTTTGTCCCGGTTCAGCAGTTTGTTGTAGCCCTGCATGGCCCGTGGCATCTGATAGCCATTGTCTTCGACCACATATCGAATTTGTCGCCCATGCACGCCACCGGCTGCATTGACGCGGTCAAACACGACATTTGCGCCTTTGGTGGCCGGAACGCCTACGGCTGCGAAGATACCACTCAGATCGTTGACCGATCCGATCACAATTTCATCGTCGGTTACGCCTTGGGTTTGCGCCAAACCTATGGTCGCCGAGGCGGTCAAGGCCGTGGCGACAGCCAATAGTTTGAATGACTTTCTCATTTCTCTCCTCCCGAAATTCCTTTGTCTAACTGTACATGTCTTCAATCAGATGTCCGTGTTTCTTTTCCACCAAACCCCGTTTCAGCTTCATCGTAGCGGTCAGTTCATCGTCTTCAGCCGTCAAAAGCACGTCGATCAGACGGAAATCCTTGATCTGTTCGACCCGTGCAAATTGGGTATTTACAGCTGCAACTTCGGCGCCGATCAGATCGCGGATCTCGGGCGCGGCACAGAGTGAGGCGAAATTCGAAAACGGAATTTTGCGGTCCTGTGCATATTTCTCGACATTCTCCTGATCGATCATGATCAGGGCCGTCAGGTATTTTCGCCGGTCACCAATCAGGATCGCGTCAGAAATATAGTGGCTGAACTTTAACTGGCTTTCGATTTCGGCCGGGGTGATGTTCTTACCACCTGCGGTGATGATGATGTCTTTCAGGCGGCCGGTGATGGTGACAAAGCCATCCTTGTCGATATGCCCCATATCCCCCGTGCGCAGCCAACCATCGGCAGTGAACGTCTCGGCCGTCTTGGCATTGTTGCGCCAATACCCCTGAAAGACGTTCATGCCTTTCAGCTGGATTTCACCATCTTCTGAGATACGGATGTCGCAGCCTTCTACGACTTGACCGATGGTGCCGATCCGGTTGCTTTCAACGGTGTTGAGCGTGGCCAACCCGGCGGTTTCAGTCATCCCAAAACCTTCGACCAAAGGTACTCCGATGGCCCAGTACCATTTCAGCAAGTCAGTCGAAATCGGTGCAGCTCCGGTGCCGCCGCGACGCAGTTTGTCCATGCCCAGCATACGGCGCAGGTTTTTCAGAACCAGTTGATCCCATATCCAGAATTGCACCGCGATACCGATCGGAACGTGTTTGCCTGTCGCCCTGTATTCGGCGCGGCGCGCGCCAGCTTTCAATGCCATCCCAAAGGCCGCCCGGCCCAACGGTGTGCCCTCCTGCGTCAGGATCTGCACATGCGCATAAATCTTTTCCCACACGCGCGGCACAGCCGTGAAGGTCGAGGGTGAGACCTCTTGCAGGTTCGCAAATACGGTTTCCGGGCTTTCCGCGAAATTCACAGTGCATCGGGCCGCAAGCGGGAAATAGACCGACACGTCCCGTTCCAGAATATGACACAGCGGCAGGAAGCAAAGCTGCTCATCACTGGCCAGAACCGGCAAGGCCCGCGCGCCGAATTCGATTGCGGCAAGGATATTCTCGTGGCTCAGCATCGCGCCCTTAGGCTGTCCCGTGGTGCCAGAGGTATAGACAAGCAGCGCTGTATCCTGCGGTTTCGCCAGCGCGATTTCGGCCTCAAACCGCCGGGGATCGGCTGCGTCTGCCTCTTGGCCAAGAGCGTAAAGGTCTTCGATCATCATGCAGCGCGGGTGTTTGAGGTCGTGCAGACCTTCGTGTTCCAGAATGATAACCTTGATCAGGTCCGGAACTTCGGATTCGATTTCCAGAAACTTGTCCAGATGCTCTTCGTCTTCGACAATCAGGAATTTGCTGCCACTGTCATTGATCAGGTATTGCAACTGACTGGCTGAATCGGTGGTGTAAACGCCCGAGGCTATGCCCCCGACGCCCTGAATACCCATGTCGAACCACGCCCATTCCTTGCGGTCTTCGGAGAGGATCGAGACCACATCGCCACGCTCCAGCCCCAGTTTCCGTAGCGCCAAACCAATCCATTTGGCGTGTTGCCAGTAATCTGCCCAGGAATAGGATCTCCAGATGCCTAGATCTTTTTCCCGATGCGCGGTGCGTTCGCCCAGCTCAGCGCAGCGGTGTTGAAACAGCTCACTGATGGTGATGCAGCCGTCCACCCGCAGCGGCCTTTGCCCTGTTGTTGCGTTAAAGCGCACGCCGTTGATTGTGGTCTGCGGGGGCAGGGGGCTGGCATCCATCCGTCTTACCTCCACGTCTTTTTCCGTTTCCAGCGCCGGTTTTCCCGCGCGCCGTCTTCGCGCACACCTAGATAGAAGTTCTGGATGTCCTCGGACTTCAACAGAGCCTCGGCGCTACCGTCCATGACGATGCGTCCAACCTCCATCACATAGCCATGATGGGCCAGATCCAGTGCCGCATGGGCGTTCTGTTCGACCAGCATCATGGTCATCTGCTGTTCTTGGTTGAGGCGTTTGAGGATCTCGAAAATCTCTTGCACCAGCATCGGCGACAGGCCCAGTGATGGCTCATCCAGCAACATGATGCGAGGACGGGCCATCAGCCCACGCCCGATGGCCAACATTTGCTGCTGACCGCCTGACAGGGTGCCAGCCTCTTGCCCGCGGCGGTCTTTGAGAACCGGGAAGTAACTGAAGACCAGCTCTCGATCCTGTTCGATCTGGCCTTTGTCCTTGCGGGAATAGGCACCAAGGCTGAGGTTTTCATCAACAGTCAGAAGGGGAAAGACCTCGCGCCCTTCGGGAATATGCACGATCCCGCGTTGCACGACCTTATGTGGTTCTGCCCCCTGAATGTCTTCACCATCAAAGGTAATTTGTCCCTTTTCCGGGTCCATCACACCCGAGACGGTTTTCATCAGCGTCGTCTTTCCCGCGCCATTGGCCCCGAGGATCGACACGATCTGCCCCTCGTGCACATCCAATGACACCCCGCGAATGGCCATGATGGGGCCATAAAAGCTTTCGACATTGCGTATTCTCAGGATCGGCTCAGTCATGAAGCTTTCCCCAGATACGCTTCGATAACGGCCGGGTGAGCCTGCACTTGTGCCGGAGAGCCCAGCGCCAGTTCAGCGCCGTCGGCCATGGCCAAAACCCGATCTGACACGCCCGAGACCAGGCCCATGTCATGTTCAACCATCAAAACCGTGATGCCCATCTGACGCCGGATGTCATCGATCCACCACCGCATGTCACTGGTTTCTTCAACCGACAGGCCCGAGGCGGGTTCGTCCAACAGCAGCAGTTTGGGATCAGTTGCCAAAGCGCGCGCGACCTCAACCACTTTTCGCACGCCGTAGGGCAGCCCTGCGATCATCTTGTCGCGATAGGCCTGAAGATCGAGGAAATCGATGATCTCTTCAACCTTCTCGCGGTTTTCGATTTCCTGCCGTCGGGCAGACGGAAGGAACAACAGTTCAGACAGCAGATTTGTTTGTCGATGCCGATGCCGCCCAACCAGAAGGTTTTGCAAAACGGTTGCATGCTCGAACAGTTCGATGTTCTGAAACGTCCGCGCCACGCCAAAAGCAGCAACGCCCGAGGGTTTGACACGCAGCAGATCATGGCCGTCGAATCGGATCGACCCGGCATAGGGCTCGTAGAACCGCGAGATCAGGTTGAATACGGTCGATTTGCCAGCACCATTGGGGCCGACGATGGCAAAAACCTCGCCCTCCAGCACTTCGAACGACAGGTTATCGACCGCAGTAAGGCCACCGAACTTCAGGGTAACGTTTTCAAACTCCAGTAGGCTCATCTTAGACGCTCCGTCTTCAGATAAGATTTTTGCCGTTTGAACATGTCCTTGCGGTAGAAGGGGAACAGCTCGAACCAGGTGCGGATCTTCAGCCAGCGGCCATAAAGCCCCATGGGTTCGAACAGGATGAAGGCGATCAGGATCATACCAAAAATGCCGAATTCAAGGCCCGGAATGGCGACGGTGTTGCCGCCGAACAAAGCTCCGGCATATTCTTTGGAGATTGACAGGAACTGAGGCAGGAACCCGATCACGATCGCGCCCAGAAATGCTCCGTGGATTGACCCGAGACCGCCGATCACGATCATCATCAGCAATTGGATTGAGATCAGAACACTGAATGTTTCATTGTTGAAGGCTCCGGCAAATAGCCCCATCAGTGCTCCGGCCCAGCCCGTCACGGCGCAGGACAAGGCGAATGAGATCATTTTGGTGCGCGCAATGTCGATGCCCATTGCCTGTGCCGACACCTCTGAGTCGCGAACTGCAATAAAGCTGCGCCCTAAAGGCGCGCGCAGCAGGTTGATATAGCCCAACGTCACAAGGACAGCAACGGTCAGAACCAACCAGAAGAACAGATCCGGCGTACCCCAGCGGTCTACCAAATGGCCAAAGATCTCGACCCCGCCGATATATTTCCCCGCGACGCCCCCGGTGATGGGTTCGGAGAGGACTATGATGTCATCCATCAGGATCGAAAGGGCCATGGTGAAGATGGCCAGATAGATACCGTGCAGCCGCAGGGCAGGGATGGCGACTGTCACACCCGCGACGCCCGTTAGAATTCCGGCCAGCGGGAAGGCGATTAGAAAGGGAACCCCTGCTTCGATCAGTGCAACGTTGGCATAGCAGCCAAAAGCCAGAAAAGCGGCATGTCCCAGACTGACTTGCCCGGTATGTCCGGTCAGGATCATCAGGCCCAGCCCAGCAATGGCCCAGATCAGAACGTTTGTCAGTTCGCCCAGATAGAATGCGTCCAGCCACCATGGGGCCGCTGCAACGACGGCCAGAAGGATCAGATAAAGACACAGTTGATACCGGTCTTTCCAAGGCCGGATGTCCTGCATGTAGTTGGTTTTGAACACAATCCGCATGAGTCAAACCTTTTTGACCCGAACCTGACTGAACAGCCCGTTGGGCCGGAAAATCAGCACGGCCAGCAGTAAAGCATAGGGGGCAACCTGGCTGTAACCCGCGGCAATATAGCGGCTGGCAAAGGGTTCAATCACACCGACGATCAGCCCTCCGGCCAATGCGCCCGGTAGACTGCCAAAGCCGCCAATGACCGCTGCTGCAAAGGCCTTGATGCCCAGCAAGCCTGTGGTTGGATCCACCGCGCCCTTGGCGGCAAACAGGATACCGGCGATCCCGGCAACGACCCCGGCCAGTGCCCAGATAAAGCCCTGAACGCGTTTGACCGGAATGCCCATGTAGTAGGCTGCCAATTGGTTTTGCGACGCGCCCTGCATCGCAAGGCCCAGTTTTGTGCGGCTGAAGAAGACATAGAGCGCCCCGGTCAGAAGGATCGTGACAACAATTACCGCCACATCCTCCATCCCCAGTACCAGACCGCCAAAACGGACCTCTTTACCGGCCAGCGGGTTTTGCAGCGTTTGCGGTTCATGCCCCCAGATCAACCCCGCAACAAAGCGGATCACGAACCCCAAAGCAATGGTCAGGATGACGACGGCGGTCTGGCTTTCACCGAACAATCGACGGATGATCAGTCGATCCAACAGATAGCCTAAGGCACCCATAATCCCCAGTGAGATCGGCAGGGCCATCCAGAAGGGCAGGCCCATATACTCGGTATTTGTCAGACCGATGGTCACAAAGGCCCCCAGCATCATGAAATCACCCTGCGCGAAATTCACCGCTTCGGTCGCCTTGTAGATCAGAACAAAGCCAAGTGCGATCAGGCCATAGACGCAGCCATTCGCCAGTCCGCTGATCAGCAGCTGTGCGTTATCCAAACTGTCCTCCCTCTAACGAGCAACAGGTGCCGTCAGCCTCACGCAAGTCTTCGGGGTGCGTGGGGTTCTTTTACTATGGCGTGATTATCACCTTTCCGTCACTCTTTTTCAGCGCATTGGCTAAATTTGGCACCAGATCTTTGAGTGTAAGGTGTTCAGAAACATCTGTTTTCCAGCGCCCGTCTGCAAAACGCGCCTGAACCTCGGCCACCACCCGCATCTGATCCGCTGGTGGCGTCGACATCATCCATTGCGTCAGCCAAAACCCTTCGATCCGCTTGCCCATAAAGATCAATTGGCCGGTTTGAGTGAGCGTCGGCGCTTCGGTCGAAAGCTTGCCATAGGTGATCCAGCGTGCACGGTTTGGCATGGTACAGAACAACTGCTCCGAAAGCTGGTCAGTCACGGCGTCAAGAAACACGCGTGGCTTCATGGACGTGCTCAGTCCGGCAAATTGCTCAACAACATCTGAATCCGTTGTCACCAGGACTTCGGCAGCGCCGAGGCTCTTCAACGTTTCAACAGTCTCAGCGCGCCGCACGAGCGCTATGGGTTTCAGCCCGAGATCGCGGCCAAGGCTGCACATAAGCTTACCCAGCTGGCTGGTTGCAGCAGACACAACAAACGCATCGCCTTCGGCCTTGGCCATGTCCACCATCGCCATCGCGGTCAGCGGATTGACGATTTGCGCGGCCCCGTCGTCGTCTGAAATATCCGGCCTCAGGGGGATACACATCTGCATCTGCGTAACGACATATTCAGCCCACGCCCCGGACCCGGCAGCGACAAAGGCCACGCGCTGATCTTGCAGGGCTTCGGCACCTTTGCCGGTGGCCACAACATCACCGCACCCTTCGAAACCGGCTGGGGATCCCTTTACTCGGGGTTGGCCATACTCACCCTTGATGAAATGCAGGTCGGATGGATTGACGGATGCGGTGCGCAGTTTGATCAGAACTTGTCCCGAACCGGGCTGTGGTACAGGCATTTCTGCTGGCTCAAGCCATTCGGCTGCATCCGCGATCACCGGTCCGCTGGATGTGCCGGAATATCCGTCATGCTTCAAAATGGTGGCAAACATGGTGTGCGGCAAATCTGTCATGTGGTCATCCTTGACTAAACTGGAGTGACACGCGCCGTATCGAAACAAATGTTCAAGAAGGCATGGCGCGGGTAGGGCGTCAGAATGAGCCAATCAAAAGCCGCTTTGGGCGTCAATTCAATGCCGAAGTAACGTGGGGGCATCCAAGATGCCCCCAATGGGTGGGACTTACCATAAGGGCGGCCCCAAGTATTTTACTGTTGGGTCAGCAGGTTGGTTAGTTCCTGGATTTTCTGAGCGATGGTTTCAGGTGATGCTTTGATGTCATTCACGATCTTGATCGCTTGTTCCTTCAGGTCCGCTGCCAATGTGCTTTCTTCCAGCGATGTCATGATGCCGTCATAGTCGAAATTGGCAGGGTTCAACTTGCCTTCCGCGATCCAGGAGTTCAGCAGCTCTTGCCCTTGTCCAGTCAGAGCAGCGACCTGATCGCTTGCTTGTTGCGCGGCTTCTGATGCCTGATCGGCAACAGAAGATGCCGCCTCGGATGCCTGTTCAGTCAAGGATGAAGCCGCTTCCGAGGCTTGCTCTGTGGCGGCGTCAACCGCATCGGAGGCGGCGTCTTGTGCCGCAGTGGCAGCATCGGCCAATGCGTCACTGGCGTCTTCGGCTGCTGACTGCAAACGTTCAGCCGGAGTTGGTTCCGGTTGGTTTAGGTAATAATATCCGCCAACGCCGATTGCGGCGAGGACAATGATCAAAATTAGAGTACGCGACATGTGAATCTCCTTTGGAATTTGTGTCGCTGGGATGATCCAAAACTAACGCAATGACAAAGGGGAAATCTTGTGAAGTCTCGGCAAAACAGAGGTTTGAGCCGGGCTGTGCTGATCGGGCGTATCGAACCCGGCAAGATCACGCTGCTTTCGGGACATACCCTTCAGGACTGCGCTGCGATCCGCCATTGATGTCGCGCGACAGGGCAAGTATTCGCTGCGCCCGGTTAATATAGCCAATTTGGATAATGGCGGAGAGACAGGGATTCGAACCCTGGGTGGGCTTGCACCCACAACGGTTTTCGAGACCGCCCCGTTCGACCACTCCGGCACCTCTCCGCGGGGGTCTGTGAGGGGGGGATTTAGTGAGGAACGGGCGGGGGTGCAAGCAGAAAATTCCAGAATTTGACAAAGCCGGGTTTTTCCATTGCCAGCGGACGGAAAACGCCTACTCTGAATACTATGACACAGCCTGCACACCGCTTTGCTTTTCTGTTTTTGGCGCCGCTATTGGCGTTTTTTATGGCTGCTGCTCCTTTGTTTGCGGCCAACCGGGAACGGATCGAAGCGTTTCTTACCACAACCGGATTTGATGTCGCGCTGGAAAGCATCGCGCTGAGTTCTCGGTCCGCACCGCAAATGCTGGGCATCGACCCGGACGGGTTCGGCTCGGACTGGGCGCGCCTGACGGATGAGGTATTTGACGTCGAAGCTATGCATCAAACGGCGGTTTCCATTCTTGAGGAAACGCTGAGCGAAGAAGCTTTAGCGCACGCAGTTGAGTTCTACGCGTCCGACCTGGGGCAGCGTTTGGTCGAAGTTGAAAATGCGTCTCATATGAACGCGGATAACGAAGCCAAGCAATTTGAAGGCCAGCAGATCATCTCGGATCTGATCAAAGAAGGGTCACAAAGGGTCGAAAGTTTCAAGCGAATGAGTGCGGCCATCGATTCGACCGATACAGCGCTTCGGGCTTGGCAGGAGATACAGTTTCGCTTCCTGCTGGCCGCCAGCGCATCCGGCGTCATCGAATTGCAAATGGATGCAGAAGATTTGCGAGAGCTTTTGAAAAGAAACGAGCCCGCTCTGCGTCAATCGCTTCAATTGTCCAGCCTTGCAGGCGCGGCTTACACGTACAAGGATTTCTCGGACGAGGACGTGAACGCCTATGTCGATGCGTTGGAACAGCCTTTGATGCAGGAAGTTTATGAACTTCTGAACGTTATACAATTCGAAATCATGGCCCGACGGTTCGAGGTTCTTGCCTCGCGGATGGCAGAATTGCATCCCGCACAGGATATTTGATGCAGCGGTTCGCTCAGGTTCTGGTCCTTGTACTTTTGGCGTCGCCCGCGTTGGCGAACGAAAAGATAGACCGGTTGGCTCAGGCCATGCACCTGCCCGACGTGATGGAGATACTGATTCAAGAAGGGCAAGAACACCGGAAAAACCTGGATGAAACCATGCTGAGCAACACTGGTGGGGCGCTCTTTGAAGCTCAGGTCAACGACATCTATGATCCCATGTGGATGCAAGATCACCTGACTGAAGCGTTCGAGACAGGTATGTCGGATGCGCAGCTTGATCAGGCCATTGTGTTTTTTGAGAGTGATCTGGGTCAAACGATCGTAACACTTGAAAACTCGGCCCGTCAGGCGATGTCGGATCCGACAATCGAAGATATGGCGCGCGACGCGTTTGAAGAAACCGCACGCACAACAACGCGATTTGCTTTGGTTGAGGAATATATCGAAGCGAACAATCTGGTTGAGAAGAACGTTCAGGGGTCCTTGACGTCAGATTATAACTTCTTTCGCGGCCTGGATGTGGATTCACGAGCAGACACTCAGGACTTACTGGCAGAGCTTTTGTCGCAGAAGGACAGCAGGACCGCGGACACCGAAGCGTGGCTTTATGCCTTTCTGCTGCTGGCATATCGCCCGTTGGACGAGGCGCAAATGCGAGAGAATATAGCTTTTTCCAGAACGGAGACCGGACAAGCGCTGAACGACGCGTTGTTTGATGGGTTTGATCGTATGTTCAACGATATTTCCTATCAGTTGGGACAAGCGGTTGCCCGTGCTCTCAGGGCGTCTGACCTTTGAGGCTGGTTTGGTGTTGACTTTCTTCTGCAATCTATGGATAAGCGCGCATCCCGGCCGGTCATCCGCGCCGGGTCTCGTTATTATTTGACCCTTAAGATACATCGAAAGGGTCTGTCACACAGCCCGAAAAGGGCGCGCTGTTCGAGGTGGCTTAAGCCAGAAACGCCCGAAAGGGGACCACAGAACGCGGGTATGAAAAGGAAAGACGCATGTTTGCGGTCCTCAAGACTGGCGGCAAGCAGTACAAGGTTCAGGCGGGCGATATCCTCCGCGTTGAAAAACTGGCTGCCGACGCAGGTGAAAAAGTTCAATTCAACGATGTTCTGATGCTGGGCGGTGACGCGCCGGTTGTTGGTGCACCTTTCGTTGAAGGCGCAGGCGTACAGGCCGAAGTGATCGAACAGATCAAAGGTGACAAGGTCATCAAATTCGTCAAGCGCCGTCGTAAGCACAGCTCGAAGCGTACCGTTGGCCACCGTCAGAAGCTGACACTGGTCAAGATCACCGACATCCTGTCGTCGGGCGCTGACAAGTCGGGCATCAAAGCTGCAACCGGATCAGCTCCGGCTGGCGAAGCAGCACCTGCTGCAAAGCCTGCCAAGAAAGCAGAAGCCAAAGCAGAGGCACCCGCCGCTGCTGCTGCCGCTGACGATCTGACCAAGCTGAACGGTGTCGGTCCTGCCGCTGCCAAAAAGCTGGTTGAAGCCGGTATCGAGAGCTTTGCCGCTCTGGCCGCCTTGTCGGACGAGCAGATTGCTGCTATCGACACCATCAAAGTGAAACCCGAATGGGTTGAGCAAGCCAAAGAGCTGGCTCAGGGCTAAGGAGAGAGAGAATGGCACATAAAAAAGCTGGCGGTTCCTCCCGTAACGGTCGCGACTCAGCTGGTCGCCGCCTTGGCGTGAAACTGTACGGTGGCCAGGCAGCCATCGCAGGCAACATCATCGTACGTCAGCGCGGCACCAAGTTCTGGCCGGGCGAAGGCGTAGGCATGGGCAAAGATCACACCATCTTTGCAACCACCGATGGCGCCGTGAAGTTCCACAAGGGACTCAAAAACCGCACCTTCATTTCGGTCCTGCCAGTGGCGGAGGCCGCAGAGTAAGCCGAGACCCAGAAGGTTAATAAAAAATTCATGGGGGACCGGCAGAAAATGCCGGTCCCTTTTTCGTTTTAACACAGTCGTGATCCAAAGAGCCGATGACCGTCGCAACCACCAGCTTCCTGATCTTTGCCGCCTCGCAGGTTGGCACGCCGGGACCGGCCAATATGGTCCTGCTGGGAACAGGTGCGCGCTATGGCTTCCGGGCGGCTCTGCCGTTTGTTGCGGGTGTTGTTCTGGGCAAGCAGTTGATTGTCTGGCCGGTAGGCTTCGGCCTCATGCAAATTGCGGAACAAGCGCCATTTGTGTTTTCTGCGCTGAAATACGCCTCTGCTGGTTATGTGTGCTGGTTGGCTTGGAAGATCGCCAATCTTCGATTGTCGCGTGATGGGGCAGGTGGTTCGGTACCAGGTTTCTGGGCCGGACTAATCGTGCATCCGCTGAACCCCAAAGCCTGGGCCATGATCATTGCCGGGTTTACCGGTTTCGTCGCGGCTGGCACGTCCAGTTTGGACGCAACGTTCACGATCGCTCTTTGTTTGTTCATCTGCCAGGTTGTTTTGCACCCGATCTGGACCTTCGCAGGCGATAGAATTGCTCATGCGGTTGAAGGTCGCCCTGCGGAAAAATATCTAATGTGGACGTTGGCCGGGCTTACGGTTGCGTCCGTCCTTTTTGTGTTGTTCGGAGGAGGAACACACCAATGAAGCTTGAAGCAATAATAAATCAGCCGGTCATAGAAACCGAGCGGTTCGATCTGCGCCCGCTGCGCCGTTCGGACATGGGACTGATCGAGCACTATGCGGGGGATGAGCGCGTGGCACGCATGACCACAAGCATCGCGCATCCGCTGGCGCCCGGCTCGACCGAGGCTTTTGTCACCCGTTCGATGGCAGAAGACCGGGACGAAGATGTCTGGGTGATGGATGCAATCAAGGACGGCGGCCCGGAACTGATCGGCCTGATCACACTGAAACGACTGGATCGGAATCAGTCCGAGGTCGGATATTGGGTTGCGCCGATTTATTGGAACACGGGCATTGCATCTTTGGCCGTTGAAGCATTGGTCAATGCCAACCCTCTGCAGAACGCGACCATGTTTGCCAGTGTGTTTCAGGACAACCCCGCCTCGGCGCGGGTGCTTACCCATTGCGGGTTCCAGTATCTGGGTGACGCGGAAAGCTATTCGGTGGCGCGTGATGCGAATGTGCCCACTTGGACTTACAGTAAAAAACTCTGACTTGTGGCCGATGGGGCCTTTGCAGTAGGGGACAGACCATGAAATTTCTCGATCTTGCAAAGGTCTACATCCGGTCCGGGGCCGGCGGTAGCGGTTGCGTCAGCTTCCGGCGCGAAAAATACATTGAATACGGCGGTCCCGATGGTGGGGACGGCGGCAAAGGCGGGTCTGTCTGGGCCGAAGTTGTGGACGGGTTGAACACCCTGATCGACTTTCGCTATCAGCAGCATTTCTTTGCCAAGAACGGCCAGCCGGGCCGGGGCCAGCAGCGTACCGGTAAGGATGGAGACGATATCGTTCTGCGCGTGCCCGTTGGTACTGAAATTCTGGATGAAGACGAAGAAACCATCATCTGCGATCTGACTGAGGTAGGACAGCGCGTGCTGCTGGCCAAGGGCGGCAACGGCGGGTTTGGAAACCTGCACTTCAAGTCCGCTACCAATCAGGCACCGCGCCGGGCCAATCCGGGGCAGGCGGGGATCGACCGTACCATCTGGCTGCGGCTTAAGCTGATTGCGGACGTGGGATTGCTGGGTATGCCCAATGCGGGCAAGTCTACTTTTCTGGCAGCCACATCAAACGCTCGCCCTAAGATTGCGGATTATCCCTTCACCACGCTGCACCCTAATCTGGGCGTCGTGGGAGTCGACAACGTTGAATTCGTAGTTGCCGATATTCCCGGCCTGATCGAAGGCGCGCATGAAGGGCGCGGCATCGGGGACCGGTTCCTTGGCCACGTTGAACGCTGTGCCGTGCTGTTGCATCTGGTTGATGGCACCTCTGAGTCTGTTGCCGAAGATTACCGGACAATTATTCACGAGCTTGAAGCCTATGGCGGTGAACTTGCTGAAAAACCTCGGATCACCGTTCTGAACAAGATCGACGCTCTGGATGACGAAGAGCGGGAATTGACCAAAGCTGAACTGGAGGAAGCCGTGGGCGGCTCCGTCATGACCATGTCAGGCGTGGCCCATCTGGGTGTGACCGAGGTTCTGCGCGCGTTGCGGGCGCAGATCGACGACAATCGCGTGCGCCATAAACCCGCTGAGGAGGCGCAGCCTTGGCAGCCCTGACCTCTGCCCGCCGTCTGGTGGTGAAAATCGGATCCGCTTTGCTGGTGGATCGCGACACCGGTTTGCTTCGGTCGGACTGGTTGACCTCGTTGGCACAGGACGTGGCCTGGCTTAAGGGGCAGGGGACAGATGTCATTTTGGTCTCTTCCGGGTCAATCGCGTTGGGCCGCGGTGTATTGCGGTTGCCGATGGCTGCTTTGCCTTTGGAGAGATCACAAGCCGCCGCCGCAGTGGGACAGATCCGTCTGGCACGGGCCTATGAAGAAGCTTTGACTCCGCATCAGATAACGACGGCACAGGTGCTGGTGACGCTTGAAGACAGCGAGGACCGCCGCCGATATTTGAATTCACGGGCCACGCTGGAAACTTTGTTGGGTCTTGGGGTTGTCCCGATTGTGAACGAAAACGACACGGTTGCCACGGATGAAATCCGATATGGTGACAATGATCGTCTGGCCGCGCAGATTGCTGTAACGGTCGGGGCCGATCAACTGATCCTGCTGTCCGATGTGGATGGGTTCTATTCCGGTAATCCGAACGAGGACGCCGCAGCCACCCGGTTCGAGACCATTGATCGGATCACACCCGAGATTGAGGCCATGGCGGGTGATGCGGGTTCGGGCCTGTCCAAAGGTGGGATGAAGACAAAACTTCTGGCTGCCAAGATGGCCACGGCTGGTGGCTGCGCGATGGCAATTACCGAAGGTTCGGTGTTGAACCCGCTGAAATCGCTGGAAAACGGCGCGAATTCAACGTGGTTTACGGCCACGCTGGACCCGCACGCCGCCCGCAAACGTTGGATCTCTGCGATGAAACCACGCGGAGAGATCACCGTGGATGATGGGGCCGCCAATGCTCTGGCCAATGGCAAAAGCTTGCTACCTGCGGGTATAGTCGAGGTGACTGGCGATTTCGGGCGCGGCGATCCTGTCGCCGTTCTTGACGCCAAAGCACGGCGACTGGCTCAGGGCATCAGCCGATACACCGCGCAAGAAGCGGACGCGATCAAGGGGCGCAAGTCTTCTGAAATTGAGGCAACGCTGGGCTACCCTGGCCGCGCAGCCTTGATCCACCGGGATGATCTGGCCCTGTAAACACTGTAAAAGACGACCTGAAAGGCACGCGATATGAAAGACTTCGACAGCATTCCCGCTCTGATGGCCGATCTTGGGAAACGCGCCAAAGAGGCCTCGCGTGATCTGGCGTTTGCAAGCGCCGAGCGTAAACACGCTGCATTGATTGCCGCTGCGGATGCGGTTTGGGCCAATCGTGAACAGATCATCGAAGCGAACCAAAAAGACCTGGAGTTTGGCCGTGGCAAGGGCCTGAGCCCGGCGATGATGGATCGGCTGATGCTGGATGAGACCCGCATTCAGGGCATGGTCGACGGGCTGCGCACCGTGGCTGATCAGGCGGACCCGGTGGGTGAGGTTCTGGCTGAATGGGAGCGCCCCACTGGATTGATGATTCAGCGGGTCCGTACGCCTTTGGGCGTCATTGGCGTGATCTATGAAAGCCGGCCCAACGTGACCGCTGATGCCGGTGCGCTGTGTCTGAAGTCCGGCAATGCTGTCATCTTGCGCGGTGGGTCCGAGAGTTTTCATTCTTCAGCTGCAATTCATGAATGCCTGGTCGAAGGTTTGAAAGCGGCCAACCTGCCCGAGGATGCAATTCAATTGGTACCCACACGAGATCGCGCAGCAGTGCAGGAATTGCTGACCCTGACCGATTATGTCGACGTCATCGTTCCGCGCGGTGGCAAGGGGCTGGTAGGGCTGGTGCAGCGCGAGGCCCGTGTGCCGGTCTTCGCTCACCTCGAAGGCATTGTTCATATTTACATCGACAAAGCTGCTGATCCGCAAAAGACGCTGGATGTCGTGCTGAACGCAAAGACCCGCCGCACAGGCATCTGCGGAGCCGCCGAATGTTTGCTGATCCATCAAGACGTTGTTGAAACACTGGGGCGCAGTGTGATCGAGGCCCTGCTGGCCGCAGGTGTCGAGGTTCACGCCGAAGGTGCTTTGGCAGTCGAAGGTGCACAGGCCGCAACGTCAGAGGATTGGGGAAAGGAATTCCTTGATAGTGTGATTGCTGCGAAACCCGTTGAGGATATTGACGCAGCGATTGCCCATATCCGGAAATTCGGGTCCAACCACACCGATTGCATCATGACCGAAGACGATGCGGCAGCAGCCCGATTCTTTGAACGTCTCGACAGTGCTATCCTGATGCACAATGCCTCCACCCAGTTTGCAGATGGCGGTGAGTTCGGTATGGGCGCGGAAATCGGGATCGCCACAGGCAAGATGCACGCGCGCGGCCCGGTGGGTGCGGCGCAACTGACCAGTTTCAAGTATCTGGTTCGTGGGGACGGAACGACCCGGGCTTAGAACCTGAGCGAAACGCGCGTTGCGGTGGTTTCTGCCGCGACGCGACGCCCCATCGTCTTGGCTGTTTCCGGCAACAAGGCAAACTGTACCTGCGCGGGTGTCAGTTTGTTAGGGAAACGTTCTGTGACCACGTGTTTCCACAAGTCGCTGTCCACATTCAGCTTGTCGGCGGAACCGGTCACAATCCAGTTCGCGCCTTGACTTGTGACGTCGACGGTGCCCCCCAGAGGCATAGCGCTTTCGCAGCACATCAATGCCAAAAAGGCCAATTTGACCTGATTGCGCGGAACAGGCTCGGTCAGGTTCCAGTTGACCCGCACACGCCCGGCACGTTCGACGTCATTCAGAAGTTCGGTGATTTCGGCCCGCCCGAGCGGTTGGTCGCTGGCGGAACCAAAGGCTACGCGGAAAAAGCGAATACGCGCGCCCGCACTGCCAACACTGCCCGAGATCAGCTCCATCTCGGGGCCTTGAACAGCGCCAACCATATCCAACAGCTCAAGCCCGTTGGTGATGGCCCCGATCGGGCTGATCAGATCATGGCAGATCCGAGAGCCGATCAACTCGGCCAGGTTGACGTCCGAAGCGCCCATGCGTACCTCCTGCTGTAACTGCCGCCGGATTCAGGAGCCCCGCATGACAGACATGAATGCCATTCTTGCACCGGGCATGTTTGTCCGCCACCCGGATTTTCCCGAATGGGGCGTTGGACAGGTTCAATCCAACATCGCAGGCAAGATCACCGTGAACTTTCGCGAGCAGGGGAAAGTGGTAATCGACGGAACGCGCATCGCCCTGATGCCGGTCTTTGATCCGTGAAACTGGTTTAGGAAAGGTTAACAACTCTGACCAAACCGCCAGTTGTTGCCTTCGATTGGCCAACTGCGGTATCAGCTGCGAAAAGAAAAACGGACGCATCATTATGCCGGATACAGGCCCATCCTTTACCGTCAAGCTGGCCGAAACCGAGGCAGAGCTGCAGGCTGCGCAACGTCTGCGTTATGACGTCTTTGTGCGTGAACTCGGTGGTGGTGGCGATTTGGTGGATCACGAGGCGGGGTTAGAGAGAGACCGGTTTGACCCCTATTTCGATCACATGTTGGCCTATGACGACGGCACTGACGAAATCATTGGCGTCTACAGGATGTTACCGGGTGAACGTGCAGCAGAGGTGGGCCAATTCTATTCAGAAGATGAATATGATCTGACGGTTTTGAAAAACAGTGGCCGCAAGTTGCTGGAACTGGGCCGGTCCTGTGTGCATCCCGACTATCGTGGTGGCACCGCCATGTATCATCTTTGGAACGGGCTGGCGGCCTATGTCACGGAACGTGAGATCGAAGTGCTGTTCGGGGTCGCAAGCTTTCACGGCACGGATGTCACAACGCTGGCGCAACCTTTGTCCATGTTGCATCACAACCATCTGGCCCCGACCGAATTGCGGGTGCGCGCGCAGCCTGACGTTTTTCAATCCATGGATCTGGTCGCTAAGGACGCGTTGGACAGGCGGGCGGCCATGGTTCAGGTGCCTGCTTTGATCAAAGCTTACCTGAGACTTGGCGGTTTCGTGGGCGAGGGCGCCTTTATCGATAACAAATTCAACACCACCGATGTGTGCCTGATCCTCGACACTGCGCGTATGAACGACCGACAGCGCCGTATCTACAGCGGGGCCTGACATCTGTGAACGATCCGCTTTGGAACAGTGAGGATGAACCCGATCTGATCGACCTTGGAGTGATTGGTTGGCTGCTGGTAATCCTTCGAGGACTGCCTCTGGCCGTTCTGGTCTTTGGTGGCTTGATCGTGCTTTTGGCCGTACGAATGGTTGAGTATCCGTTGTGCGGGGTGCGCAGACCCGTCACGCCCTTCATCACGCAATTTGTGTGCCGTAACGCATTTCGCATTCTTGGCATGGGATTCCGAACCTCTGGCGTGTTGATGCAAGAGCAGGGGGCGGTGGTGGCCAATCATACCTCTTGGTTGGACATTTTTGCCCTGAACGCGCGAAAGAGGGTCTATTTTGTATCCAAGGCCGAAGTCGCGAAATGGCCCGGAATCGGATGGTTGGCCCGCGCCACCGGGACCGTCTTCATCCAGCGGGACCGAGCAAAAGCCAAAGAACAGACCAAACTGTTCGAGACCCGCCTGAAAGCGGGCCACAAGCTGCTGTTCTTTCCCGAAGGCACTTCGACAGACGGTTTGCGTGTTTTACCATTCAAAACAACGCTTTTCGCTGCGTTCTTCGCAGATGAGTTGCGCGACTTCATGTATATCCAACCGGTTTCGGTTGTTTTTCATACGCCCAAAGGGCAACCCAAACGGTTCTACGGCTGGTGGGGCGATATGGAGTTCGGCCCACATTTACTCAAGACACTTGGGGCGCGCAGGCAGGGTTCTGTTGAGTTGATTTATCACGCTCCGGCAAGGGTCAGTGATTTTGAAAACCGAAAGGCACTGGCGGCACATTGCGAAGAGGCGGTCAGGCACGCCCATGCTTTGGCTTTACTTGAAAAATAAGGGCGATTGGCCCTTGCACTGCATCAAAACCTGCCGTATACGCGCCATTCAAACCCGCAGGCGGGGTTTGGGCTTTTTGAGGGAGACATCCTCATCAAGACCGCCGGTTGGAGCATCCGCTTCTTTCACCCCCGCCCAGGCGTAAACCGGAAAAGGATAATAGCATGGCTCTTCCCGAGTTCTCCATGCGTCAGCTGCTGGAAGCTGGCGTTCACTTTGGTCACCAGACACAGCGTTGGAATCCCCGCATGGGCCCGTTCATCTACGGCTCGCGCAATGGCATCCACATCATGGACCTAACCCAGACCGTTCCGATGCTGGACCAGGCTCTACAGGCTGTTCGTGACACCGTTGCCAAAGGTGGCCGCGTTCTGTTTGTTGGCACCAAGCGTCAGGCCGCTGGCCCGATCGCTGAAGCGGCTGAAAAGTCGGCTCAGTACTACATGAACCACCGCTGGCTGGGCGGTACGCTGACCAACTGGAAAACCGTTTCCCAGTCGATCAACCGTCTGAACCAGATCGACGAAGCCATGGAATCGGGCGCCGAAGGCCTGACCAAGAAAGAGCGTCTGGGAATGGAACGTGACCAGGCCAAGCTGCAAGCTTCGCTAGGCGGTATCCGTGAGATGGGCGGCGTTCCTGACCTGCTGTTCGTCATCGACGTCAAAAAAGAAGCACTGGCCATCGCCGAAGCCAACAAGCTGGGTATCCCGGTTGTGGCTGTTGTCGACACCAACTGCTCGCCTGATGGTGTTGACTACATCATCCCCGGCAACGACGACGCAGCGCGCGCAATCTCGCTGTATTGCGACCTGGCCGCACGTGCCGCTCTGGACGGCATGACTGCTCAGATGGGTGCTGCAGGCGTTGACCTGGGTGCATTCGAAGAAGCACCGGTTGAAGAAGCCGTTGCAGAAGAAGCGCCTGCCGAAGCAGAAACACCTGCTGAAGCGTAAGCTGCCCGTCACGTAATTGACATATGGGGCAGGGTAGACCTGCCCCAATTCCGTTTGAATTGAGGAGAGCCAAAAGATGGCAATCACAGCAGCAATGGTTAAAGAACTGCGCGACTCGACCGGCGCAGGCATGATGGACGCAAAAAAAGCGCTGACCGAAACCGGCGGCAACATGGACGAAGCCGTTGACTGGCTGCGCACCAAGGGCCTGGCCAAAGCGGCCAAGAAATCGGGCCGTACCGCAGCAGAAGGTCTGGTTGCAGTTCACGTAAACGGTGGCAACGGTGTTGCTGTCGAAGTGAACTCGGAAACCGACTTCGTTGCGAAGAACGCTGAGTTCCAGGAAATGGTTGGCAAGATCACCTACGCTGCTGAAGGCGTCGACAATGTCGAAGCTCTGCTGGTTGCTGATCTGGGCGGAAAATCCGTTGCAGACACCATCACCGACAAGATCGCCACCATCGGCGAAAACATGTCGGTACGCCGTATGTCCAAACTGTCGGGCGACACTGTTGTGTCCTACGTCCACAATGCGGCCACCAACGGCATGGGCAAAATCGGCGTTCTGGTTGCACTGTCGGGCGGCGACGAAGCCATCGGCAAGCAGGTTGCGATGCACATCGCAGCTGTGAACCCTGCTGCTCTGTCTGAGGCCGACATGGATCCGGCTGTTGTCGAAAAAGAAAAGCAGGTTCAGATGGACATTGCCCGCGAATCCGGCAAGCCGGAGCAGGTGATCGAGAAGATGATCGAAGGCCGTATGAAGAAATTCGTCGCCGAATCGACCCTGCTGAACCAGTCGTTCGTTGTGAACCCTGACCTGACCGTTGAAGCAGCGGCCAAAGAAGCGGGCGCAACCATCACTGGCTTTATCCGTCTGGAAGTTGGCGAAGGCATCGTGGTCGAAAAAGAAGATTTCGCAGCCGAAGTTGCCAAGGCCGCTCAGGGCTAAGCACGATATCTGGAAAGACTCCGCTTGGGGCCTTATCCCTGCAAAACGAAAGGGTTACGCTGTGCGTAGCCCTTTTTTGTTCGCGCAAATTAAGACGCGCTGAACGTGTGCTTTTTTGTCGTCTGAGGATGATATGGAGGGCCCCGCTTGATGGGGATGGTCGGGGCCCCCCAAAATTCCGACACAGGTACGCGGACAAATAGGCGCCCCCTTGTCAGAGTGATCGGAGAGCTCTGAAATTGCAAAGATCCAATCGAATGTTCCCTGGCTAAAGCCACCACTCACGGAACACTCTCACTTTGCAACTTTTTCGCCGGATTTGAAAAGTAGTGATTTCCTTACCTAGGGTAAACTGACGCGGGATAGCGTCAAAATCTAGCGGTCAGGCTTCCATTATGAACATCTGGTTGTGTAGCGATGCCTTGAGAACGGCTTGTGCCGTGGTTTCGACCGACAATGCCTCGCGCGCGAGTCGGAGGTGCTTCTCCACCGTGGCAGAAGTCAGCCCCATGAGTAGCGCGATGTCTTGTGTGGTTTTGCCGTCGCCAACCCATTGCAAAGCTTCTCGCTGCCTTTTCGTCAAAGCACGGTTTGGCGGGTTGAAGGGCAAAGTGAGAATTTTTAGATGGGCGACGTTGTTCATCAAAAGAATGTCCTCGCCATGCTCTTGCCAGACGGCGTCGATCTCTTCCTGGCTCATCCCGTTTTGAGCAGAAAGTGAGATTGCACCTTTGGACCGCATGGAGACAGAGTTGAAACTGACTGTATAGCCAGCCACAACACCCATGGACTTGTTGAACTCGAACACTTTGCGTTCTTCGTTCGTCAAAGTTCCGCTGGCGTTCATGTCCTGAATCATTTTCCAACTGGCAGCGCCTTCATTGTCCAATGCCCATTTCAACATGGGAGCATGAAAATAAAGGCCGCCCTTCAGGAACCCGTCCACATAGGCGCGCTTGTGATTGGTCAGAATAACAAAATCTTCGGGGTCGCCCAAAGACGTCGCCGTTCTGTAGACCGTATATCCATAGATCAGGCGATCGAACCCGAATTTGCCCATTTGACGACAATGGGCATCCCACAGGTCTTCCATGGTCTTGGTATAGCTGACATACCGCAGGTATTCTTTGAGTGTCATGCCGCGCCACCTGCTTTCAAATGCGCAGCCAGTGCATCCAGAGCCAGAATGTAGCCTTGCGCACCGAAGCCAATGATCTGGCCCAGAGCAACCGGCGCGATATAGGATTTGTGCCGGAACGGTTCGCGAGCATGAATATTGGAAAGATGTACCTCAACCAGCGGCAGTTCGACCGAGGCAATCGCGTCCATCAATGCAATCGATGTGTGTGTAAAGGCACCGGCGTTCAGAACAAGGCCTGATTGCACGCCACGCGCCGCATGGATTGCGTCAAGCAACACACCTTCGTGGTTGGATTGCAGATGCGTGACATCCAGCCCAACAGACGCGCCATGCTGCACGCAACGTTCTTCGATCATATGCAAAGTTGTGCTGCCGTAGACCTCAGGCTGACGCGTGCCAAGCAAGTTGAGGTTTGGGCCGTTTAATACCAGTACTTTATGCATGTCTTCACAATCCCCATTAGTGGTTCATAGACATCTAACGGCCGGGTTGTCTACCTGGCTTCACACAACAAAGCTTCGCCTGCGGCTTTGGTGCAAGACTTGTACAAAAGCTGTATTTTCGGTTTAGCTCATTCCATCGTTATGACCAGTTTTCCAAGCACAGATCGCTGTGACATCTGCTCAAGCGCCTCAGAGGCGCGTGCCAGGGGAAACCGGGCACTGATACGGGGTTTTATTGCCCCGGATGCATGAAGGGCAAAGAGATCTGCAATGTTCCGAGCATGGCCCTTGGGGTCGCGGAAAACGGACGCACCCCAAAAGACGCCCACGATCTGGCATCCTTTCAGCAAAGGCAGATTTAGGGGGATTTTGGGAATGCCTGCCGGAAATCCAACCACAAGATAGCGCCCGTTCCACGCCATGCAGCGCAAGGATGGTTCGGCCAGAGCACCACCAACCGCGTCATAAACGACATCCACCCCATTGGGTCCGGCGATTTTCTTAACCTCGGCAGAAAAAGCCTTTTGTGCGTCTTTGTCCAAATCATGCGGATAGATGATGACCTCATCAGCTCCAATCTGGCGGCAAAACGCGGCCTTTTCAGACGATGAAACGCCCGCGATCACTTTGGCACCCATGGCTTTGCCAAGTTCAATGGCAGCAGATCCAACACCACCGGCTGCGCCTAACACCAATAGTGTTTCGCCGGTCTTTAGGTCAGCCCTGTCTTTAAGCGCGTGATAGGAGGTGCCATAGGTGAAAATAAAACAAGCGGCGTCTTCATATGGCATGCTCTTAGGTATTTTGATGGCAGTGTCCGCGCGGATCGTCGCGTGGGTCGCAAAGCCATTATGCCCCGTCAGGGCAAGAATGCGATCGCCGACCTCAAATCCAGGTACGTTTTCGCCCAATGCCAGCACTTCGCCTGCGATCTCACCACCGGGAGCAAAGGGTCGTGGCGGTTTAATCTGATACAGGTCCCGGATGATCAATGTATCGGGAAAGTTCACACCTGCAGCTTTAACAGCAACCAAAAGTTGGCCTTTTCCAGGTTGAGGGTCGGGCAGGGTGGTCAGCTCCAGTGTTTCGGGTCCGCCCGGTGCGACGCTGAGTAATGCTTGCATACGACCTCTGTTCTGCCTGTAACGTGTCTTTGGGAAGTTTTGGTGCCGCTTTAAAGTTTGTCAACGTGAACGACGGCCGCCTGCCGTAACGGTAACAGGTGGATCACGGCAAGCTCTGACAGGCATCAACGAGAGTGAGGAGCACCAGAATGACGCCAGACACCCTATTTTCGCTTGAGGGCAAAACCGCACTTGTCACAGGTGGCGCAACAGGCATCGGGCGTATGGCGGCCGAGGCGCTCGTGCGAGCAGGCGCGCGCGTTTTGATCGCCTCGCGCAAAGGGGACGCCTGCGCCGAGGTTGCGGCTGAGCTGAACGCGTTGGATGCGCCGGGACACGCCGAGGGCTTTGCAGGCGACATAGGTAGCGAGGCAGGTATAGCCAACCTTGTATCAGACATTCAGAAGCGAACAGAAACACTTGATATTCTTATGAATAACTCGGGTGTGTCGTGGGGCGCGCCGCTGGGGCAGTTTCCTTATGACGCCTGGGACAAGGTGATGTCTGTCAATGTGACGGGGATATTCGAACTGACCCAAAGGCTTTTACCCTTACTTATGAAATCGGGAACCGCCGACGATCCCGCCCGTGTTGTCAATGTTGGGTCTGTGATGGGTGAAGTGCCCATGGGGGACGGGGCCTATAGCTATTCGGCGTCTAAAGCTGCGGTTCTGCATCTGACAAAGATCATGGCCAAAGAGCTTTCTCCGTACCACATCACCGTCAACGCACTGGCACCGGGGCCGTTTGTATCCCGGATGACAGCGTTTGCCACAGCGGATGAGACCACCCGGGACAAAGTTGGCAAATCCGTCCCGCTGGGCCGGGTCGGACGTGACGAAGACATTGCAGGGTGCATGCTGTTTCTGTGCGGCCGGGGCGGCAGCTATGTGACCGGAGCCGTAATTCCGGTTTCCGGCGGGATCAATGTGGTGACGGCTGGTAATATTTTTGCAGAAGCCTTGTGATCGGAAGATAAGCCATGAGCAATGACACCAATCTCGATCTGGCTGCCGTGGATACGTATCTCAGCGCGCATCTTTCAGGATACAAAGGACCGTTGGAGGCAACCAAATTCACGGTTGGGCAGTCCAACCCGACATTTGAGCTTCGAACGCCCGAAGCCGCCTATGTGCTGCGGCGAAAACCTCCGGGTGTGCTGCTGAAATCTGCCCATGCCGTCGATCGCGAGTTCAGAGTGCAACGCGCGCTGTCAGGCAGTCAGGTTCCGGTGCCTGAAATGTTCCTGTTGTGCGAGGATGACACTGTAATCGGTTCAGCGTTTTACGTGATGGAACGTTTGCACGGCAGGGTCTTTCCCGAACCAACCCTGCAAGGCGAAAGCAATGAAACACGCACTGCTGTCTTGAAAGAAATGAACCGGGTGCTTGCCGGTTTGCATATGGTCGATATCGATGCTGTCGGCCTGTCCGATTTTGGACCTGCTGGTAACTACTACGAGAGGCAGATATCGCGTTGGACCAAGCAATATCGCGCGTCCGAAACGTCTGTGATTGAAGACATGGATGCTTTGGCAACCGAACTTGTACGCTCGGTTCCCGCGGATGATGGGCAGCGCACCTTGGTGCACGGGGATTATCGCATCGACAACCTGATGTTTGCGCCGGACGGCACGGATTGCATTGGAGTGTTGGATTGGGAATTGTCAACAATTGGCCATCCATATGCGGATCTGGCCGCCGTGATCATGCAATGGCAGCTGCCACCGGGAAAACAGGGGCGGGGTCTGGCGGGGATAGATCGCGCCAGCCTGGGTCTGCCTAGTGATCAGGATTTTGTCGCCCAATATTGCAAGCGACGGGGTTTGCCGGGCATTGACAACTTCGGGTTTTACCTGGCCTTCAACTTCTTTCGTATGGCCGGCATTTTGCAGGGCGTCTACAAGCGCGCTTTGGACGGAAATGCTTCGGATCCGGAGCGAGCCAAGGCCTATGGCGCCTATGTTCCATTGTTTGCGCGGCACGGGCTGGAGGCGCTGCGAAGCACATTCAATTGACTGTGTAAGCCTTGGAAATCAATCGCTTTGTGCTCTCTCTAACTCTACCCTTACGTTCGGCAGGCTGTTCTTGCCAAAAAACATCTCGGTCCCGACGAACACGGTAGGAACGCCAAAAACGCCGCGGCGAACATTGGCCTTGGTTTGATCTTTCAGGTCTTGTTTGACATCGGGGCCGGTCATGGCTTCGCGGATTTTGCGCACAGGCAAATCGTTCTCGTGCAGGATGTCGACAAGCACCGCCAGTTCGTCGACCTTTTGCCCATGCACCCAAATCGCATCAAAAATCGCGTTTATATAGTTGGTTTCCCAAGATTTACCTTTCGCAAAATGAGCTCCGCGCATTGCGAATTTGGTGTTCATGGGGAAATGCGGGCTCATGTGAAAACTCAACCCGCGTCGCCGCGCAAAGCGGTGAAGGTCATGGGTCAAATAGGCGGTTTTCTGACGGTTTTCCGAAAACGCTTGAAATGGGCTTTGATTGTGGGTCGCCTTGAAGACGATCGGCAGAAGTACAGGAACGTAATTTATCTCAACATCGTGCTGCGCGGCCAGATCCGGCAGCACTTTGTGGGCCAGAAAGGCATTTGGGCTGCAAAAGTCGTAAACGAAATCGATGCTTTGCGTCATGGTGATCCCTTCCATCCGTTTGGGGGCTCTGTTCGGATCATCACACTGCGAATCCGAGATAGCCGCAGTCTAACACTTCAATGCAGGGCAAGCTTGCGTCGTCTGAGGCGAAACCATGGGTAAATTAAATTTTCGCTGTTAACTCAGGCTTCAAACCGACACACTCAAAGAAGTTAATCGGATGAAAGAAGGTCTTATGCCTCTACAGCCAGTGATGTTTGATCAGTCGCGCCTGGATCGAATTCGGGTCTGGATGGACAGCTATGTCGAGCAAAGGAAGTACGCAGGATCCTCTTTTTTACTTCGTCAAAACGGGTCCGAAGCATTCTTTCATGCAAGTGGTCTCAGGTCCGTAGAAAGCGATCTGCCATTTGAGCGCGATACGCTGGTGCGCATCTATTCGATGACAAAGCCGATTACATCCGTTGCCTTGATGATGTTGGTGGAACGCGGTCTGTTTCATTTGGACGCCCCAGTGTCCGACTTCTTACCTGAATTCAAAGAGATGCGAGCGCTTGTTCCAGAAGCCAAATCCATAGATCACACAGAAGATGCGCCAACGCCAACTCTGCATCAGTTGCTGACGCACACCAGCGGTTTCAGCTATCCGTTCAACCCTGGAGTTCTGCCCGAAGCCATGGATGAGCAAGATCTCTTGTTCAAACCAAATCAAGGACTTCTGGCAGATCGCGTGCAAGATTTGGCTGGTCTTCCACTGGCATTTCAACCAGGCACCCGCTGGGAATACTCGGTCGGCACCGATGTTCTGGGCCGGGTGATCGAGGTTGTCTCTGGCCAGACGCTAGCGCAGTTCTTTGAACAGCATATCTTTGAACCGTTGGGCATGCGCGAGACCGCTTTTTCGGTGTTATCTGGGGCAGGGGACCGATTTGCCTCGCTCTACACACCCCTTGCTGGGGACGCCATGGCGCTGAACTCAGCCAATCAAGGCGATGACAGCCTGCGACTGGTCGATAGTTGTGCCGGATCACCGTTCTTCGAAACCACGACCTTTTCAGGTGGTGGCGGGCTGATCTCGACGCTTGATGACTACGCTAAGTTCGCGGATATGCTGCGTAATCGCGGTATTGGTAACGGCCAGCGCCTGCTTGGGCCAAAGACCATCGAGTTCATGATGCGCAATCATTTGCCGGGGGACATCGCCTCGATGGGGCCAAAAAGTTTTGCAGAGCAACCAATGGAAGGGATGGGTTTTGGACTTGCAGGGTCGGTTGTATTGAATCCCGGACGTGTCCGGGTGCCCGGTTCGATTGGGGATTTCAGTTGGGGCGGCATGGCTTCGACCTATTTCTGGATCGATTGGCAGAACGACCTGACGGCAGTTTTCTTCACCCAGTTGTCGCCATCCAGCTCATACCCATCCCGTGCTGAACTTAAGGCACTGGTTCATGCGGCCATGATTGAATGATCTTAACCGGGCTGGTACCCAAGGCGCGATTACCTAACTTTACAGGCTTAAAATGACCGAAGCGGAACGTGTCTTACTGGATCTTCTGGATATTGAACGCCTGGAAGTTGATTTGTTCCGAGGCACGGGTTCGGGTGGTGAAACGCCGACACGTATCTTTGGCGGGCAAGTCATTGCTCAGGCGTTGGCTGCTGCGTATCGGACAGTTGACGACCGCTTGTGCCATTCACTCCATGCCTATTTTATCCGGCCTGGCGATCCTGAAATACCTGTTATTTATCAGGTTGATAGGGCGCGAGATGGAGGCTCTTTCACAACGCGTCGCGTTGTTGCCATTCAGCACGGAAAACAAATTCTAAACATGTCTGCGTCCTTCCATGTTCAGGACGAAGGTTGGGACCATCAGCATCCAATGCCATCTGTGAATGCACCCAAAACCTACCCGTCCCGCTCCGAGCTGCGGCAATCCTATGTTGACCGTGTGCCCGAGCGCTTGCGCGGTGAGTTACTGCGTGAACGCCCGATCGAGGTGCGCGATGTGGATCCTATGGACCCGTTTACGCCAAAAGTTTCTGACGACCGGAACCAGACCTGGTTTCGGATGTCTGCAGCGGCTTCAGCCGATGCGAAAACGCAGCATCTTTTGCTGGCCTATGCCTCGGACATGAACCTCATGTCTTCAGGCTTGCGTCCCCATGGGCTGAGTTGGTTTAGCGGCGAATTCAATGGCGCGAGTCTTGACCACACGCTTTGGTTCCATGCACCTGTTCAGTTTCAGAATTGGCACCTCTATGTGATGGACTCACCTTGGACAGGGCAGGGACGCAGCTTTAATCGAGGCTCAATTTACTCTGAAGATGGTACTTTGGTGGCATCTGTCGCTCAGGAAGGGTTGATGCGCAAGGCTCATCCCAAACGCTAAGATTGGCTATTAAACTTTTGATGTAACTTAGACATTCCGGATAGCCAACTGTCATAATCCGCAGTTTTGAGCTGCATGTAATCCAGAACTTGTGGATGCGGCAGTACAAGAAACTGTTCGGCTTCTATGGCTTTGACACAGGCTTCGGCAACATCACCGGGTTCCAGCATTCCGTCGATGGACGCTACCGAGACTTCATGTCCTTCGGTCATCTTCGAACGGACAGCTTGCGGGCACAAAACCGAGACTTTTAAACCTTGTGATCCGTATGTCAACGCAAGCCATTCGGCAAATCCAACCGCCGCGTGTTTACTGACAGCGTACGGAGCTGCGCCTGGTTGGTTTAACAAACCGGCAGCAGAGGCGGTCGTCAGTATATATCCGCCGTCGCGAGAGATCATGCGGGGAACCAGATGCCGCGCTGTCCAAACATGTGACATCACGTTGATTTTCCAAATGCGGTCCCAATCTTCATCGGCAGTGTCGATTCCACCGAGCGTCAAAATTCCGGCATTTGCGCAGAACAAATCGATTGGGCCGACCGTATCTTCGGTAAAGTCGATCAACGCCTTGATTTGGTCTTCGCTGGAAACATCACAGGGAAACGCATGTCCATTTAACTGAGCTGCCAGAGATTGTGCACCGTCTTGGTTGATGTCCGAACACACAACATGCGCGCCTTCATGCGCAAACCGTTCGGCCAATCCACGACCAATGCCATGCGCGGCGCCTGTTACAACAACAGTTTTATCTATGAAGTTCATTTACGTTCCTGAACGCTTAAAGCCAGTACAGAAACAGTGTACGTGTGCGTAACGTTAGACAAGCTACTTCTGCAATATTACCATAATACCAATTACACGTTATAATGATGTTACCTGAAGAGTGACCAGTGAGTGTTTCAACCAACTGGTTTCTAACGGTAAAACACAGTGCACGTCGAAATCTCATACGACGTGCTTTGGACAAGTATAATCCGGAAAACTTCAGTTCTTCCCCGACTTTAGCCGAGTGCGTATCCAGCGCCGCGTACCGTGCGAACTGGATCTTCTCCACCGTGTTGCGTCAAGGCTTTGCGCAAACGTCCGATGTGAACATCAACCGTTCTTGTGTCGACATAGATGTCGCGCCCCCAGACACGGTCCAGAAGTTGCTCACGGCTCCAGACCCTGCCCGGCTTTTCCATGAAAGTGCTGAGCAGCCGAAACTCGGTTGGACCGAGTTTCAGAGGCTTGCTGTCGCGGCTCACTTTGTGCGTCTCAGAATCCAGAACGATATCGTCGAACTCCAGCCGAATGCCAACGGTAGCTGGACGAACCCGGCGAAGTTGTGTGCGAACGCGCGCCATCAGTTCGACAACAGAATAAGGCTTGACCACATAGTCATCCGCACCGGTTTCCAAACCACGCACCTTGTCGACTTCTTCAGTGCGCGCCGACAGCATGATGATCGGAATTGAACGCGTTTCGGGCCGGCTTTTAAGGCGGCGGCAGACTTCGATGCCGCTGAGGTTCGGCATCATCCAATCCAGAACGATGATATCGGGGCAATCTTCATCCACCAGCAACATGGCCTCGTCGCCGCTGGCGGCTTTCGAGACGCGAAACCCTTCTGCTTCGAGGTTGTAGGCCAGCACTTCGCGTTGGGCCAGTTCATCCTCAACCACCAGAACTGTCGGTTGATCTGCGGACATTTCGGTCGTCTCCTACACGGTTTGCGACGTGGTGTCGGCCTTGGGCCGTGCCTCGGTTGGGCGCTCTCCGGTGACCAGATAGACCACCTGCTCGGCAATCGAGGTGACGTGATCGCCCATGCGCTCGATGTTTTTGGCGATGAAATGCAGGTGCATACAGGAGGAGATATTGCGCGGATCCTCAGCCATGAAGGTCAGGAATTCGCGGAATAGACCGTTATACATCTGATCCACGTCTTCATCGCGATTGATGACATCAGTCGCCAGTTCTGCGTCACGTTGAATATAGGCGTCCAGCGCATCGCGCAGCATCCGTTCGACCTCGCGCGCCATACGACGCAGAGCTGCAGCGCTTCCGTTGATCTCGCCCGCATCGACCAGCACCGTGGTACGTTTGGCGATGTTCTTGGCATAATCACCGATCCGCTCAAGATTGCCCGAGACTTTCAGGACAGACAGAACCAACCGTAAGTCGCTGGCTGTGGGCGCACGCAGTGCGATCAGGCGTGCGGTTTCTTCGTCGATGATATCTTCCAGCGCATCGATGGCTTTGTCGCCCTGCCGCACTTCTTGCGCCAGTTCCACATCGCGGGTCTCTAGCGAGCGCGCGGCGCTCATGATGGCGGCTTCGACAAGGCCGCCCATCTTCATGATATGCGCTTGGATCGCCTCGAGGTCGCGATCGAATACGGATGCAATATGTTGTTCGCTCATTGTCAAATACCTGAACTCAGCCGATACGGCCGGTGATGTAGCTTTCCGTGCGCGGATCTACAGGGTTGGTAAAGATCTGTCCGGTTTCCCCGAACTCGACCAGATTTCCCAGATGGAAGAAGGCGGTTTTCTGGCTGACACGTGCGGCCTGCTGCATCGAGTGGGTCACGATCACCACTGAATAGCGCGAGCGCAGTTCGTCAATCAGTTCTTCAACTTGCGCAGTTGCAATTGGATCCAAAGCCGAGCAAGGCTCGTCCATCAGCAGAACTTCGGGTTCAGTCGCAACGGCGCGTGCGATGCATAGACGCTGTTGCTGACCGCCCGAAAGGCCGGTGCCAGGCGCATCAAGACGGTCCTTGACCTCATCCCAGATCGCGCCACGACGCAGGGATTTTTCAACGATTTCATCCAGTTCCGCCTTGTTCTTTGCAAGGCCGTGAATGCGCGGGCCATAAGCCACGTTGTCATAGATCGACTTGGGAAACGGGTTCGGCTTTTGGAACACCATGCCCACCTTGGCGCGCAGCTGAACCGGGTCAACCCGCTTGTCGTAGATGTCTTCGCCATCCAGCAGGATATCGCCTTCGACCCGGCAGATGTCGATGGTGTCGTTCATCCGGTTCAGACAGCGCAGAAACGTGGATTTGCCACAGCCCGACGGGCCGATAAAGGCGGTCACGGTCTTGTCTTCAATCGCAACATCCACGTCTTTGATGGCGTGAGTGTCGCCGTAATACACCTGAACCTTTTTGGCGTTGATCTTGATGTCTTTGGAGTCCACGGCTCTCTCCACTCGTGTCATGTCGTTCATTGTTGCCCCCTCTTACCAACGGCGTTCAAAGCGGCGGCGCAGGATGATTGCGATGATATTCATGGTCAGCAGGAACATCAAAAGGATGATAATGCCGCCCCAGGCTTTCTCGTAAAACCCAACATCGGCGCGCGCGGCCCAGGTGTAGATCTGCGCAGGCATGGCCGAGTTCGGCTCGGTAAAGCCAGCGACGAAGCCATCGGGATAACCGCGCGCCACAAAGCCCACCATGCCGATCAGAAGCAACGGAGCGGTCTCGCCCAGGGCTTGCGCCAGACCAATGATGGTACCTGTCAGAATGCCCGGTGCGGCCAGTGGTAGGACATGATGGAACACGGCCTGCATTTTCGAGGCCCCTACCCCCAACGCTGCGTCACGGATCGACGGCGGAACCGCCTTCAGCGAAGCGCGGGTCGAGATGATGATTGTCGGCAACGTCATCAGGGTCAGCACCAGACCACCGACCAAGGGCGCCGATTGCGGCAGATGCATAAACTGGATGAAGACGGCCAGACCCAGAATACCGAACACAATCGACGGAACGGCTGCGAGGTTAGAGATATTCACCTCAATCAGGTCCGTAAATCGGTTCTGCGGTGCGAATTCCTCAAGGTAAATCGAAGCCGCGACACCGATGGGCAATGACAGCGCCAAAACCACCAGCATCATGAAGAACGAACCAACAACCGAAGCGCCGATGCCCGCCCCTCCGGGGTTGTCCACGCCCGAGTCTGCACCTGTAATGAAGGGCCAGTTAAATGCCTGCTTGATGATACCTGCCTCTTTCAGGGCATCGACCAGATCCAGGTCGCTGAGCTGCAGGAAGCGGCTGTCTTGCAGGGTGTCACGCGAAACGCGACCCTTGAAGTACCCGTCAACCCGGCTTGAGGCTGCCAGATCGAACTGTACCGGTTCCCCCAGTTTGTCTGGGTTGTCCGCGTAAAAGGTGCGGATCGTGCCACCCACTTTACCCAAAAGACGCTCAATCGCGTCCTGATCGAAATCGACGGTTACACCGCTTTCGGTCAACTGATCGTTCAGCGCACCGATAAACAGGTCGGAATAGGCTTTGGTCTTGAACAGAGTGCCTTCCGCTTCGTCGCGTTGTGCCGGCGACAGAGTGAACTCGACGCTCACAACGGTACGCTGAAAGGCCGGGATGCCCTGCGATAGGATCGAAGCGAACAGAACGATCAGAAAGAAAAGCCCGGTCGCGATTGCAACGATACCATACGCGCGGAAACGCTTCTCTGCATTCGCACGCTTCTTTGTACGCGCGTCCGAGGCCATCAACGAAGTCGCGTGACGGCCTGCGTTCGGGGTGTCCATGCTTGCGTCGGTCATTCGTACTGCTCCCGATACTTACGCACGATGTAGAGGGCAAAAACGTTGAGCCCCAGCGTGAGGATGAAAAGGGTCATGCCAAGGGCAAAGGCGACAAGCGCCTCGGGCGAGGCAAAGTCTGCGTCACCGGTCAACTGGCTGACGATTTTTGCGGTGACGGTTGTCATCGCTTCAAAAGGATTGAGGCTGAGCCGGGCGGCGGCCCCTGCCCCCAAAACCACGATCATGGTTTCACCGATGGCGCGCGATGCCGCCAGCAGGATCGCACCCACGATACCGGGCAACGCGGCTGGCAGAACAACCTGGCGAATGGTCTCGGATTGAGTCGCACCCAAACCGTAAGATCCGTCGCGCATCGCCTGAGGTACCGCGTTGATGATGTCGTCAGACAGAGACGAAACAAATGGGATCAGCATGATGCCCATGACAATACCGGCGGTCATTACGGCTGTACCTGCCTTCATCCAGCCAAAACCGTTATCGCCGAACACGTCCAGCAAAAGCGGGCCGACAGTCAGCAGGGCAAACAGACCGTAAACGATGGTCGGGATTCCGGCCAGAACCTCAAGCAGAGGCTTGGCGACAGAGCGCACGCGGGATGAGGCGTATTCGCTGAGGTAAATCGCGGCAAACAGTCCGATGGGCACAGCCACCAGCAGAGCCACCAGCGAGATATAGAACGTGCCCCACAGCAGAGGGATGATCCCCAGATCCGATGCGCCGCCGCGGCCCGAAAAGCTGGGCGCCCAGGTTGTACCAAAGAAGAAGTCAGACGCGGGATAGAGTTTGAAGAACTCCCACGTGTTGAAGACCAGCGACAGAACAATTCCGATAGTCGTCAGAATTGCGATAGAAGCCGCAGCCAGAAGCAGAAAGCGGACCCCCTGCTCGACCACGTTGCGGGCACGGTAGTCGGAATGTGTCTGAAACCAGCTGATTGCGGCTCCAATCAGAGCCACCAGAATGACCGCACCCGTCATGATCGCGTAACCGGTGGAATTCATGGCGCGGTAGCTTTGTGCAGCCCGCAGAACCGGTTGAGTGATCTCGGACGTTACCACCTGCCCGGCATCTTTCAGGCGCTGCGTCACGTCGGTTACGTCCGCGCGCGCGTTGCTGGCCTGATCTTCCGAAAGCACGCCGGCGGCCACAGCGTTGTTCAGCCCGTCCGCCGTGCGGCGTACTTCAGCCATAACCAGGCTCAGTGACGAGCCTTCTTTGACGGAAGTCTCCGGGATCATTTCGGAAACCTGAGACGACACGTATAGCGGCTGGGCCAGCAGCCAAATGATCAGCAGACCAAAGGCGGGTACAATCGCTTTAAGGGCTACATTTGCGCCGTAGTAAGTTGGCAGCGAGTGCAGGTTCCTGCTGTCTCCGCCTGCGCTTTGCAAGGCGCGTGCGCGTCCTGACACATAACCGACTGCGGCGATCGCAAGCACGATCAGAAAGAGCCATAGTATCGGCATGACACCCCCGTAAGGTCTTGGCTGGGAATTTCGGAAAACACAGTTGGGGGCGGCATAAGCTGCCGCCCCCGGTCATTCAAGCCAAAGGCGGGATTAGCTGCCCGAACCCATGGTAACTTCGTTTGCGATGGCGTCCTGGGTCTTGGCCAGCTCAGGATCTGCAACCAGGCCATAGTTGGCCAGAGGGCCGGAACCGCCTGCGATTTCGTCAGCAGTAAAGAACTGTGCGTATTCTTTCAGGCCAGGGATCACGCCGATATGGGCTTTCTTGACGTAGAAGAACAGCGGACGCGACACAGGGTATTCACCCGAGGCGATGGTCTCGGTCGAAGGTGCGATACCACCCATGGTGGCCACTTTCAGCTTGTCGGTGTTGTTCTCATAGAACGCCAGACCAAACACGCCGATGCCGTTGGGGTTGGTGTCGATACGCGCCAGAGTTTCGGTGTAGTCGCCGTCGATATCGACCGACTTACCGTCGGTGCGGACGTCCAGGCATGCGTCTTCGGCGTCATCTTCGCTCATGCCGCCTGCAACCATGGCTTCCATGGCGCCAGTGGCTTCGCAGCCTTCCAGCAGAACTTTGTCTTCGAACACTTCACGAGTGCCGTGCTTGGTGCCCGGGATGAACATTGCGATTTCAACGTCCGGCAGATCGGCGTTGAATTCGGCCCAGCTGTTGAAGCTGTTGTCGACCAGCGCGCCGTCTTTCATGACTTTCGAACCGATGGCGTTGTAAATGTCGGCAGGCTCGAACGCGGTAAAGGCAGGGCCGGATTGCTGGCTTGCAAATACGATGCCGTCATAACCGATGCGGACTTCCATGATGTCGGTCACGCCGTTTTCGGCACAGGCTTTGATTTCTTTTTCGCGGATTTTACGCGATGCGTTTGCAACGTCGATGGTGTTTTCGCCAACACCCTCACAGAAACGCTTCAGACCGGCCGAAGAGCCGCCGGATTCTACAACCGGGGTCGGGAAGTCGGTGTTTTCACCGAACAGTTCAGCAACAATCGAAGCATAAGGCAGAACGGTCGACGAACCGGCAACCTGTACGTTGTCACGGGCAGCAGCAGTGGTTGCCGAGACGGCAGCAATCGCCAGCGCAGAAGCCGACAGTTTGACAAAGGACATTTCAGTCTCCCTGAAAAGGTATGTTTGATCACCCCCATGATGATCCTGCGCGAACCCATAGGCCGCATGCGTAAGCCTTTTGTGACAAGTGTGTAACGGTTTTATGACAACCAGCGTTTTGTAACGCTTTACTTGTCGTAAAGTGACCCGGCTTTGCAAAAGTAAGCTGCGCGAGGTTCGGCCCGACGAGGGGCTAAGTTGGCAAAATCACCGTGAAAACAGAGCCTTTACCAAGCTCGCTTTCAACACGCAGCCGGCCCCGGTGGCGATTGACAATATGCTTGACGATGGCAAGCCCAAGTCCGGTTCCGCCCAATTGTCGGGATCTGTGGCTGTCTGCGCGATAGAATCGCTCGGTCAATCGTGGAAGGTGAATCGGATCAATACCGGGGCCCCGGTCGATGACTTGTACGCGCACTGACGGGCCCCGCATTGCTGTGTCCCGGTCCATAGACAAAACACGAACCAAAACATTTCCGCCGCTGCCGCCATATTTTATGCCGTTCTCGATCAGGTTGGTGAAAACCTGACGCAGCTGGTCACTGTCGCCGGTCACTGAGACCGGACCGTCCTGAGCCTCAAGCGTCAGGTCTACGCCTGCATCCTCGGCAAGCGGACGAACAGAATTCAGAATGGATTGTAACAGCCCGGTAAGTTCCAGTTGCTCACTGGGTCGCACGCGTTCTTCACTTTCGACGCGGTTGAGCGACAACAAATCACCGACCAAACGGTTCATCCGGTTGGCTTCATCTGTCATGATCTGGAGAAACCTGTCGCGTGCGCCGGGATCATCACGCGCCGGTCCGCGCAGGGTTTCGATAAAGCCCATCAACGCCGTCAGTGGAGTGCGCAGCTCGTGACTGACATTGGCCACGAAATCCCGACGCATTTGACTGGCATGTTCCAGATGGGTGATGTCCTGAAACGTGGCCAGGATGGCACCGCCGGACACAGCACCAATCCCGTTCATATAGCGGCACTCAACTTCGAATGTCGTGTCCTGCGCGCCGTCATTGGACAGGTGACGCGTCTTTTTCGTGCTCTTGGACTGAAGACTTTGTTCGATGGCTTCCAATACCTGAGGTTGCCGCAGGATCGTGGCGAAATGCCGACCGACTATATTCAGGCCAAGCAGGGTCGTTGCATCGGTGTTTGCAGCTATTATCCGTTCTGTCTGATCCACCATCAGCGCAGGCATCGGAATAGCTCGGACAAATTCGTCTAACAGGTCGGTGGACATAACTTACATCTCAATTGGCTCGGACGCCTTACGAGACGGGTTTTAAAGTTTTGCGAAACTTGCTCATGTTTTCCTGATAATGCAGCGCGCTGAGGGTGATGCGTTGCGCCGCCGCGTCGTCCAATTGACGCACGACTTTGCCCGGCGCACCCATGACCAGCGAATTATCTGGAATTTCCTTACCCTCGGTGATCAGGGCCCCTGCCCCAATCAGGCAATTCCGCCCGATCTTGGCACCGTTCAGAACAATTGCGCCCATGCCGATCAAAGAGTTGTCGCCAATGGTGCACCCATGCAGCATTACCTTGTGCCCGATCGTGCAATTTGCACCGATGGTCAAAGGAAAGCCCGCATCGATATGCATGACGCAGTTTTCCTGAACATTACTGCCTGCGCCGACACGAATTTCTTCATGATCGGCGCGGATCGTGCAGCCAAACCAAACCGAGGCACCCTGCTCTAACACCACTTTGCCGATCAGGTTGGCATCAGGTGCGACCCATGTGTCCTCGTGAATCTCGGGCGTATGATCCCCCAGCGCGTAAATGGTCATGACAGGCCCTCGAATTCGTTTTGCAGTTTGCGCACATGCTGTTGCAGCTTTGGTTGCTGGATGCGGCGCATTCGCTCGGCGCTGACAATGGTCTTAAGCTTTTCTTCTGTCGCCTCAAGATCGTCATTGATCAGGACATAGTCGTAGTAGCCCCAGTGGCTGATCTCATCCCAGCTTTTGAGCATCCGCTTACCAATCACATCATCGCTGTCCTGACCGCGGGTCTCAAGACGGCGACGCAGTTCGGGGATCGACGGTGGCAGAATAAAGATCGACAGGGCATGTTTGCCGAGGTCAGAGTTTCTGATCTGCACCTCACCTTGCCAATCAACATCAAACAAAACGTCCTTGCCGGTGTTGATCGAATTGCGCACGGGTTCCGCCGGTGAACCATAGAAGTTTCCGAAAACATGGGCGTGCTCCAGCATCTGCCCTTCGGCAACCTGCTGCTTGAACTCGTCCTCTGACAGAAAGAAATACTCGCGCCCATGTTCTTCACCGGGGCGCGGTGCGCGGGTCGTGGCCGAGATCGAGAATTCCAGATCCGTATCCCAGGCCATCAACCGTTTGGCCAATGTGGATTTGCCCGCCCCGGACGGAGATGACAGGATGATTAAAAGGCCGCGGCGATCCGCCATGTCAGTTGTTCCCATACTCATTCTACGTTCTGCACTTGCTCGCGCATTTGATCTATTACCGCCTTAAGCTCAAGCCCAACCGCCGTCAGGTCCGAGCTTTGGGCCTTTGAACACAGTGTGTTGGCCTCACGGTTGAACTCCTGCATCAGAAAATCCAGTTTGCGGCCAACGGCGCCGTTCTGCCCCAACAGATCGCGCGCGGCTGTGACATGCGCCGCCAATCTGTCGATCTCTTCCGTGATATCGGCTTTGACGGCGATTATAGCGAGTTCTTGTGCTACGCGCTCGGGATCCGCACCCTGAGAATTGTCCAGAACCCGTGCCAGATTTTCCCGTAGGGCTTCTGCCATCTTGTCCTTGCGATTTTCCGCCAGCTCAGCTGCCTTCGCGGTCAAAGTGGCGACCTGATCCAGTTGCGTGTTCAGGACAGTAGTCAATGCGTCGCCTTCAGCCCGGCGCATGTCGAGGAAGGCGCTTACGAGCGTGTCAAATTCCGCAGCAAGATGCGCAACCAATGGGCCTGGATCATCTGAGTCCGAACCTGCATCCAGCATCCCCTTTAAGGCCAACAGGTCTGATGCCCGCGTTGGTGCCAAAGAAATTCCGCGCGACGACGCCATCTGCTCTGTCTGCTCAAGCGCGGTCAGCGCCGCGTTCATGGCGGTTTCATTCAGGACTAGGTCCGGGGCCGAGTCTTCGCGGCTCAGACGCATCGACAGAGTAACATTTCCGCGGCTGAGGGATTTGGACAGTTTTGCCCTCAATGCGGCTTCTAAACCTGTCAACCAATCCGGCACGCGCAGGCGCATATCAAGGCCCTTGCCGTTAACGCTGCGCAGTTCCCACGTCCAGCTATGTGGCCCGTGCTGCCCCTTTCCCGAGGCAAACCCGGTCATGGATCTGATCATTCCTGCCCTTTCTAGCGGTTCTGCAACCTCAAACATCTGCTGCACCTAATGCTATAGGCCGGTGCAGAGCAAGTATTTGCTGACGTGGCAATTGTTTGGTGCGGGTTAACCATTCGTCAAAGAATTGCTCCAAAATTGAATTAACCCGAGTCACACTGCCCAAAGCAATGGGTTGCAGGCCGCAGATGCTCCCGATGTGTTGCATTTTAGGAAAATGGCGGCCTTTTGGCGTAAGGGTAAGAAGATGAAAACCTTTTTCGGGATTGGTTCCGGGTCAGAATTTGGAAAGATCGTCGCAATGGATCGCTTTGACAATGGGCGCAGCCTTTCGCCGATCCGCCAGGCCGAGGCGTATTGGACCGCGTTGCTGGGCAGTGACAGCGTTCCCATGCGCTCTCAGATCGATCCGCGCGGTTTGGAAAACATCCTGGAATACACGTTTATACTAGAGCGTATCGCGCCCGGTCTTACCCGGTTTCGTCTGGCCGGAAGCCATTTAAACGCGCTTGCGGGGATGGAAGTGCGGGGCATGCCCTTGACCGCGTTCTTCCAGCCCGACGATCGCGCGGGGGTCAAAGATGTGCTTGAGCAGGTGTTTGCTGCGCCCGCTGCTGCAGAGTTGGGGCTGATCTCGGGCGGAATAATGGGTCGCGCACGGATGCAGGCTCGAATGATTTTGCTGCCGTTGAAAAGTGATCTTGGCGATGTCAGCCGCGTTTTGGGTGTGATGGTCGCTGACGGAACTATTGGTAAAACACCTCGACGGTTCTCAATCTCGGACACGCGGGTCAAGCCGGTTGCTGATATTCAGACCCCGAGCCCTGTAGCACCACAACCTGTTCAAGGGTTCGCGGAAGACGAAGGCGAATTCAAACGCCCTGCCAATCACTTGCGATTGGTGGTGTCACGCGACAACTAACGTTTCACAAAACGAAAAACAGCGGACCAATGGCCCGCTGCTTCAATTGATTTACGACCGTTTAGCTGGCGGCGCGTTTGCTGCCGTTGCGGCGTAGGTTTGTCAGCTCTTCGGCCACGAGGAAGGCCAGTTCCAGCGACTGGGACGCGTTCAGACGCGGATCGCAGGCGGTGTGGTAGCGATCCGACAGATCCTCTTCGGTTACCGCGCGCACGCCGCCGGTGCATTCGGTTACATCCAGACCGGTCATCTCGAAATGCACGCCACCGGGGATGGTGCCTTCGGCCTGATGCACGCCAAAGAAGTCACGCACCTCGCGCAGGACAGAATCGAACGGACGGGTCTTGTAACCCGTGGCCGATTTGATCGTGTTGCCGTGCATCGGGTCGCAGACCCAGGTAACACTGGCGCCTTCTTCCTTCACGGCTTTGACCAGACGCGGCAGGTGCTCACCTGCTTTACCCGCACCAAAGCGCGCGATCAGGGTCAGGCGACCCTCTTCGTTTTCGGGGTTCAGTTTGGACATCAGAACCTTGAGGTCTTCAGCCGTCGTCGTCGGGCCGCATTTCAGGCCGATTGGGTTCAGAACGCCACGGCAGAATTCCACATGAGCACCGTCCGGCTGACGCGTGCGGTCGCCGATCCAGATCATGTGTCCAGACCCTGCCAGCCAGTTGCCCGATGTCGAATCCAGACGTGTCAGCGCCTCTTCATACTCCAGCAGCAGTCCTTCGTGGCTGGTGTAGAATTCGACGGTCGAGAACTCATGCGTGGTGTCCGCAGTGATCCCAGCCGCACCCATGAAGTCGATGGTGTCCTGAATACGATCCGCGACCTCAGAGTACTTCTGCACATCCTGCTCATCCGTAAACCCAAGGGTCCATGAATGCACACGGCTCATATCCGCGAAACCGCCGGTCGAAAAGGCCCGCAGCAGGTTAAGCGTGGCCGCTGCCTGCGTATAGGCCTGAAGCATCTTAGCCGGATTCGGGATGCGCGCTTCGGGCGTGAAGGCCAGTTCGTTGATGATGTCACCACGATAGCTGGGCAGTTCCACACCATCCAACACCTCGGTTGGTGCACTGCGAGGCTTGGCAAACTGTCCCGCCATACGGCCGACTTTGACCACCGGCACTTTTGCGCCATAGGTCAGAACCATTGCCATCTGCAGCATCACCTTAAAGGTGTCACGGATCGCATCCGCGCTGAATTGTTCAAAGCTTTCAGCACAATCCCCGCCTTGCAGCAGGAAGGCCTCGCCGCGACCGGCGGCACCCAGGTGTTGTTTGAGACGCCGCGCCTCACCGGCAAAGACCAGCGGGGGATACTGTGAAAGCTGAGCCTCGACTTTGGCCAGAGCGGCCGCGTCGGTATAGTCTGGCATCTGAACCCGGGGCTTGTTGCGCCAGTTCGTTTTTTGCCATTCGGTCATAGCTTTGATCTCCGCTGAAGTGTTCAGGTGGCCTCTATACAAAAAGCTTTGAAGAGTGACCATATCCCATTTGCGCCTCTTGACGGCGCAAACAAGCTTTGATCATGGTGAGTTCTAAATCTGTCGCTGGATACGGCCGTATTCAGCGCCGAAGTAAGGACAACCCGCCATGCAAGTGCAACGCCAGGCAGTCACAGTGGAAGACGCTGAGGCCATCCCGCGCCATTATGTTTTTGTTCTTCTGGACAAGTTCTCGTTGCTGTCTTTTGCCTCGGCCCTTGATAGTTTGCGGATCGCAAACCGTATGGCGAACCAGGAATTGTATACTTGGACGCTGTCGGGCGAAGGCGGTGAAACCGTGACATGCTCAGCGGGAACCGAATTCAAGCTGGATACGGATCTTGAGGAGCTGCAACGCGATGATGTGGTTCTGATCTGCGGCGGCGTGGACGTTCAAACAGCGACCACCAAGCGCGTTCTGAACTGGCTTCGGCGCGAAGCGCGCCGAGGGCTGCGAATCGGTGGGCTGTGCACCGCAGCCTACACGTTGGCCAAAGCCGGTTTGCTCGACAACAAGAAGGCAACGATTCATTGGGAAAACTCGGACAGCTTTGTCGAAGAGTTTGACGAGGTAGAGCTGACGAAATCGGTGTTCCAGATCGACGGTAGCCGCATGACAACTGCGGGCGGAACATCCTCGATCGATTTGATGCTGAAACTGATTGCGGATGATTTTGGGGAAGATCTGGCAAATGCGGTGGCGGACCAGATGATCTATTCGTCGATCCGGACGGATCAGGACACGCAGCGCCTTTCGACACCGACCCGGATTGGTGTGCGCCATCCCAAACTCAGCCAGGTTATCCTGATGATGGAAAAGAATATCGAAGAACCGATTTCACCTTCGATTCTGGCCAAGGATGTAGGAATGTCGACCAGACAGCTGGAGCGTCTTTTCCGCCGTTACCTTAGCCGTTCGCCAAAGCGCTATTATATGGAGCTTCGACTGCACAAAGCACGGAACCTTTTGATGCAGACGGACATGAGTGTGATCAACGTAGCGCTTGCCTGCGGGTTTGCCTCGCCCAGTCATTTCTCAAAGTGCTACCGCGCGCACTACAACACCACCCCCTACCGTGAGCGTGGGGCGCAAAGCGGTCGGTTGTCAGTTTAACCCTGGGGTGCCATTCGGTACACGGCACCCTTCCCAACCGAAATGAACCAGATCGATCCATCCGGGGCCTCGACAATGTCGCGCACGCGCTCAGTCTCGGGGCCCTTGATTTGCTCGACTTCGCGCAGCGGGTTGCCTGCAAGTCGGGCGATATAATCAAACTTCAACGACCCAACGAAAATGTCGCCTTTCCACTGCGGCCAAAGTTTACCGGAATAGACCAGCAGACCAGAGGGTGCGATGGAAGGGTCCCAAAACAGTTTCGGCTGTTCCAATCCGGCCTTTGCGGTGCCCTCGCCAATCTTCTGACCAGAATAATGCGTGCCATAAGAAATGACGGGCCAGCCGTAGTTTCGACCCGCGCGCGGTTGGTTAACTTCATCCCCGCCACGTGCACCATGTTCTGAAATCCATAGCCGCCCCCGCGCATCCAGCGCGGCCCCCTGAGGGTTGCGATGCCCAAAAGACCAGATTTCGGGTTTGACGTTCGATTGCCCGACGAATGGGTTGTCAGCTGGGATAGACCCGTTCCGATTGATCCGAATGACCGAACCCATCGGAGATGACCTGTCTTGCGCGCTGTCAGGCTTTCCACGATCGCCGATCGTTACAAACAACGTTCCGTCCCGTGCCTCAACGACGCGGCTGCCAAAATGCCTGCCACCTGATCCGCCGGGCGTGGCCTCGTAGATCACGCGCACATTGGTCAGGCGTTTTCCGTTCTCGGATAAGCGCGCCACAGCGACCGCTGTTCCAGCCCCTCGGTTTTGAGGTTTTGAGAAGGTCAGAAAGACCTCGCGACTTTGCGCGAAATCGCGGGGGATCGTCACGTCGAGCAGTCCGCCCTGCCCTGTGGCAGCGACTTTGGGAACACCGCGCACCGTGTTGGCCTTACCGTTCCGGACGAACAGCAAATCACCGTCCCGCTCGGTTACCAGGAACGTCCCGTCCGGTAGGATGCCCACCGCCCAAGGTGTGTCCAGACCACCAACCATTTGGGTCACTTCAATGTTCCCGGCGGATGTCGGCAGGGTCTGTGCCGCGGCTGAAACAGCGCTGAGCGAGAGAAACAGAATCATAAAGACACGAAACATGCTGGTCCCTTTCGGTGACGGTCACGGAAGAATTTCTAGCAAAACAGTTAGTTTCCCGATCAGCAAAAACACGTTTGCGTTAGGACTTTTCTTTTTCCGGCAGCTTGCCTAGGGTCAGGGCCAGAACAAAGTTGTTCATAACAGGGAGTAACCGTATGAAAAAGCTGCTTACAGCAACTGCAGCAACTGCACTTCTGGCCGGCGCGGCCATGGCAGACGATGTGAAACTGGGTATTCTGATCGGCTTTACCGGCCCGATTGAATCTCTCGCACCAGCAATGGGGTCCGGTGCCGAGTTGGCAATTGCCGAAGTCAACGAGTCCGGCAAGTTCATGGATGGCGCCACCGTCTCCGGTATGCGTGCCGACACGGGTTGTATCGATAACGGCCTTTCCACCTCGAACGGTGAACGCATGATCGCGGACGGTGTTGCCGGTATCATTGGCGGCGATTGCTCGGGCGTGACCGGTGCGATTTTGCAGAACGTTGCGATTCCAAACGGCATGGTCATGATTTCGCCTTCGGCGACATCTCCGGGCCTGTCGACAATGGAGGACAATGGTCTGTTCTTCCGCACCGCCCCGTCGGATGCACGTGAAGGCCAAGTTATGGCTGACATCCTCAAGGATCGCGGCATCGAATCGATCGCCCTGACCTATACCAACAATGACTATGGTAAGGGTCTGGCGGATGCGATCCAGTCGTCGTTCGAGGCCGCAGGTGGCGAAGTGACCATCGTGGCCGCGCATGAAGACGGCAAGGCGGACTATTCCGCTGAAGTTGGCGCACTGGCGTCGGCAGGTGGCGACATTCTGGTTGTCGCAGGCTATCTGGACCAGGGTGGTCTTGGCATCATCCAATCGGCGCTGGACAGCGGTGCATATGACACATTCGGTCTGCCGGGCGGCATGATCGGTGACTCGCTGCCGGCCAATGTCGGCCCCGACCTGAACGGTTCTTTCGGTCAGATCGCGGGTGCGGGTGGCGAAGGTCCTGAAAAGTACTTTGCTCTGGCCGAAGCTGCCGGTTTTGACGGCTCTTCGCCGTACTCGCCGGAATCCTACGACGCTGCTGCGCTGTTCATGTTCGCCATGCAGGCTGCGGGATCGACCAATCCGGCCGATTACGCAGGTAAGGTCATGGAAGTAGCCAACGCACCGGGTGAAAAGATTTATCCGGGTGAGCTGGCCAAGGGGCTGGAGCTTTTGGCCAACGGTCAGGACATCGACTATGTCGGTGCGTCTGGTGTTGAGCTGATCGGCCCCGGTGAAAGCGCCGGTTCCTATCGCGAGATTGAAGTGACCGACGGCGAAAACAAGACCGTAAACTTCCGTTGATCAAACGTAAAATACCATAAAAACAAGCAGCCCGGGCCTTGTGTCCGGGCTGTTTCAATGACAAAAGGCTGCACCTCGCGACGCGAGGCAAAGGCAAGGGGATAACATGATCGTCGTCGAAGACGTGCACAAGCATTTCGGCGGATTTCACGCGGTGGACGGGGCATCGCTGGAAATCCAAAAAGGGTCGATCACCGGCCTGATCGGGCCGAACGGTGCAGGAAAAACCACTCTGTTCAATGTGATCGCGGGCGTTCTGCCACCTACCAGCGGCAAGGTCTTTATGGATGGTGAGGATATCACCGGCCTGCCCCCGCATGAGCTGTTTCACAAGGGATTGCTGCGCACCTTCCAGATCGCGCACGAGTTTTCCTCGATGAGCTGCCGTGAAAACCTGATGATGGTGCCCGGTGCGCAATCGGGTGAATCGCTGTGGAACACCTGGTTTGGCCGCAAGCGCATCGCGGATGAAGAACGCGCGCTGCGGGCCAAGGCCGATGAGGTGCTTGAGTTTCTGACCATCGAACACCTGGCCGACCACAAGGCGGGTCAGGTCTCGGGCGGGCAGAAAAAGCTGCTGGAACTTGGCCGCACCATGATGGTCGACGCCAAGATCGTGTTTCTCGACGAGGTCGGTGCCGGTGTGAACCGTACGCTGCTGATGACGATTGCCGACACCATCCTGCGCCTGAACAAGGAACGCGGCTACACCTTCGTGGTCATCGAGCACGACATGGATTTCATCGGCAAGATCTGTGACCCGGTTATCTGTATGGCCGAGGGCAAGGTTCTGGCCGAGGGCACTCTGGACGAGATCAAAGCGAATGAGCATGTGATCGAGGCTTATCTGGGCACCGGCCTGAAGAACAAAGACAAGCTGGAGGCAGGCGCGTGAGCGACAATCCTTACCACGACGACAAAGGGAACAAGGACGCGTCGATCACCAACACGCACGGTGTTGGCACGATGACGCCTGCGCATCCCAAAAGTGGTGAAGCACAATACGTTGGTGGCGGCGGCCCCTTTCTGATTGGCGACACGATGACCGGCGGCTATGGCAAGGGCCCGGACATCCTGCATGATTGCACCATTGCGGTCGACAAAGGAGAAATCGCGGTTATCGTTGGCCCCAACGGAGCGGGCAAGTCAACGGCGATGAAAGCCGTTTTCGGAATGCTGGACGTACGTGCCGGTTCGGTTCGGCTGGACGGCGAAGACATCACCAAGCTGTCACCGCAGGACCGCGTGATCAAAGGCATGGGCTTTGTGCCGCAGACCTCGAACATCTTCACGTCCATGACGGTGGAAGAGAACCTGGAAATGGGCGCCTTCATCCGACGTGACGATATCACCGAGACGATGGAGCAGGTCTATGACCTCTTCCCCATCCTGCGCGACAAGCGCAATCAGGCCGCCGGAGAGCTGTCAGGCGGTCAACGCCAACAGGTCGCCGTGGGCCGCGCGTTGATGACTCAGCCCAAGGTTCTGATGCTGGACGAACCCACTGCCGGTGTGTCTCCCATCGTGATGGATGAGCTGTTTGATCGGATTATCGAGGTTTCGCGTACTGGCTTGCCGATCCTGATGGTCGAACAGAACGCCCGTCAGGCACTGGAGATCGCGGACAAGGGATATGTGCTGGTTCAGGGGCGGAATGCCTATACCGGCACAGGCAAAGAACTGCTGGCCGATCCTGAGGTTCGTAAGAGTTTCTTGGGGGGGTGAGGATGAAAGTTTTGGCCCTCATGGCAGTTCTTTCTGCCAATACCGGTGCGGCCACCGCACAAGACGTCACGAGATGTAAGCTGGAATACACGTGTGTTAATGTAGATGCATGTCAGACAACCAAAACGGGTCTCGGAGTTGATTTCGACTTTGTAACCTTGCCAGACAACCAGCTTCGTTTTGACCTTGGAGATGACAGTTTGCCGTTGCTAAAGGTCCAGCAAGTGACCGATGACTTGATGACCGCACATGGCTGGGATTCTGATCGATCAGCATCTTACACCTTCAGCTTGTTCGCTGATGGGATTGTCGCGTACACGACCTACGTCTTTGTAGGCAAAGGTATAAGCCTGACCGGCCTTGGCCGCTGCGAGGTAAATAGCTAATGGACTTCCTTAACGCCCTTGTGGCGCTCTCCAACTTCGTCCTTGTTCCCGCAATCGCCTATGGCAGCCAGTTGGCGCTGGGGGCTTTGGGGGTGACGCTGATCTATGGCATCCTGCGGTTTTCGAACTTTGCCCATGGCGACACGATGGCCTTTGGCGCAATGATCGCTGTTCTGGTCACGTGGGGCTTACAAGCCGCCGGGGTCAGTTTTGGGCCGCTGCCAACTGCTCTGCTCGCCCTGCCCTTTGCCATTCTGGGCTGTATCGTTCTGGTGCTGATCACTGACCGGCTGGTTTACAGGTTCTACCGGGAACAAAAGGCCAAACCGGTGATCCTCGTGATCGTCTCGATGGGCGTGATGTTCATCATGAACGGCATCGTGCGCTTTATCATCGGGCCGGATGACCAGAGGTTCTCGGACGGTGCACGGTTCATTATCTCGGCGCGCGATTTCAAGGCACTGACCGGACTGCGCGAGGGATTGGCGATCAAAACTTCTCAGGGCATCACCGTGATCGTGGCCGTTGTCGCCGTGGCGTTGCTGTTCTGGTTCCTCAACAAGACCCGCACCGGCAAGTCCATGCGTGCCTATTCGGATAACGAGGATTTGGCGCTGCTGTCCGGCATCAACCCCGAGCGTGTGGTGATGATCACATGGATCATCGTGGCCGCATTGGCGACCACAGCGGGAGTGCTGTACGGTCTCGACAAGAGCTTTAAGCCCTTCGTCTATTTCCAACTTCTGCTGCCAATCTTTGCGTCGGCCATTGTGGGCGGGCTTGGCAACCCGCTGGGTGCCATCGCAGGCGGGTTCATCATCGCGTTTTCCGAGGTGACCATCACCTACGCTTGGAAAAAGGTGCTGACCTATCTGGCTCCGGAAAGTCTGGAACCCTCAGGCTTGGTCCAGTTCCTGTCCACCGATTACAAATTCGCCGTCAGCTTCGTGATCCTGCTGATCGTGCTTCTGTTTAAGCCCACGGGCCTGTTCAAGGGGAAAGCGGTATGACCGAGTCTGTCAAGAACACGCTGCTTTTTGCTGTTGTCGCCAGTTTGATCCTGCTGACAGGTTTCACCCAAAGCTGGAATACCGCCATTCTGATCCTGAACATGGGGTTGATCTCGGCCATCATGGCGATTGGGGTCAACCTGCAATGGGGCTTTGCGGGCCTGTTCAACGTAGGTGTGATGGGCTTTGTCGCGCTTGGCGGTCTGGCCGTGGTGCTGGTGTCAACACCGCCTACGCCGGGGGCCTGGAGTGCGGGCGGTTACGGGATTGTTTTGTCACTGCTGTTGGGGGCTGCGACCGTTGTTGCCGCTGTTCTGGTGGCGACCAAGATGCCGAAAGGTCGGGCTCAGACCCTGACCATCATCGCAGTTCTGGTTGTTGGGTTCTTCATTTACCGTGCTGTGTTTGACCCTAATGTTGCTGCAGTCGAAGCTATCGACCCAGCGATTGCAGGTAATATCGGCGGTCTGAACCTCCCGGTTCTGCTGGCCTGGCCCGCCGGTGGATTGCTTGCGGCGGGCGCTGCCTGGCTGATCGGTAAAACGGCTTTGGGTCTGCGGTCGGATTATCTGGCGATTGCCACGCTGGGTATTGCCGAGATCATCATTGCCGTAATGAAGAACGAAGACTGGCTGGCCCGGGGCGTTAAAAATGTCTACGGCATTCCGCGCCCGTCCCCTGTTGTCGGTTACGAAGTTGAACTGCAACAAGATCCGGCGTTTCTGGCGCGCGCGGAATGGTTCGGGCTTGATCCGGTCACAGCCTCTACCCTTTCGGTCAAACTTGGTTATTCGCTGCTGTTCCTGATCGTCCTGCTGGCGTTGCTGTGGATGGCCCAGATGGCATTGAAAAGCCCGTGGGGCCGCATGATGCGCGCGATCCGTGACAATGAGGTCGCGGCCGAGGCAATGGGCAAGGACGTGACCCGCCGCCACTTGCAAATCTTTGTTCTAGGGTCGGCCATTTGCGGGATCGCAGGGGCCATGATGACCACGCTGGACGGTCAGCTGACACCAAGCGCCTACCAGCCTCTGCGTTTTACCTTTCTGGTCTGGGTGATGGTGATCGTTGGCGGTTCGGGCAACAATTTCGGCTCTGTTCTTGGGGCATTTCTGATCTGGTTCCTGTGGGTTCAGGTGGAGCCAATCGGCCTGTGGCTGATGAACCTGATCACCGCAGGCATGCCGGATGGAAGTTGGCTAAAAGCGCACCTGATCGAAAGCTCTGCCCATATGCGCCTGTTCACTATGGGTCTTATCCTGTTGATTGTTCTCAGATTTAGCCCAAGGGGCCTGATACCTGAGAAATAGGATCAAACGATAACCAATTCGTGAAACCGCGCCTCCAAAGGGCGCGGTTTCTTGATTCCCTAACGGTTTCTGAATACACGAACCCACCGCAGTGTTTTTCTTTTGCGGTCTGTTGCTGGCACTCACACCCGCCCAAGCCGATCTGAAACGATCATTCAAACGTGTTGATAAGAGTAAAAAATGAAAGCACCACGCTTCGGAACTGTTTTCCTGCTTTCGGTTGTTGCCGTTACAACAGCCGCCTGTATTCCCAGACCAGAAGATCTTGAGACAGCACCTGTCAAGGTTCAGACCCCCGAGGGCGTTGTGACCTGTCAGTTGTACCGCCAGGACCGGGTAACATGGGATCGCGCCATCGATTTCCCTGCAACCAAAATGTCAGTCCCGCAGGCAGATGCCTATTGCCGCCAGGAAGGTCAGCGCCGGTTGAAATGATTACGTCGGCGCCCTTCATGGGCGCCGCGCCGCTATCTGTTTTTGAACAGACCGCCCAGAATACCGCGCACAATGCGACGCCCGGTTGTTCCCTTCAGCTCTTTGATCACAGCGTCTGTCATTGCAGTTGCGAACGTGTCTTTTCTGCGCTGCACACGTGAAGACGACCGCCCGACCCGACTGCCAGAATATCTGCGAGCCGCGGAAAACTCGCGTTCCATTGGCGATTGAGCTTCCAGCACATCATCCAATTCCGCTTGCTCTGCAGCTTTTGCGGCCGCCTCGGCACGCGCCTGCAGAATCTCAAAGGCAGATTTGCGATCTATACTTTTGTCATATTTTCCTGCCATCGGGGACGCCGCCAAAATCGCTTTGCGATCAGCGCTAGAAATCGGCCCCAGCTGAGATCCCGGAGGACGAATCAAGGTGCGTTCGACAATGCCGGGAACCCCTTTCTTTTGCAGCATCGAGGTCACGGCCTCACCAACGCCAACCTCTCGGATCGCAGCTTCGGTGTCGAAAGCCGGGTTCTCTCGGTACGTTTCGGCGGCCATACGCAGGTTCTTACGGTCACGCGCTGTAAAGGCCCGTAGTGCGTGTTGGACACGATTGCCCAGTTGGCCCAGAATGTCTTCGGGAATATCCGCCGGGTTTTGCGTGATGAAATAGACGCCAACGCCTTTTGAACGGATCAGTCGTGCCACCTGTTCAACCTTGTCCACCAAAACCTTTGGGGCGTCGTCGAACAGCAGGTGCGCTTCGTCGAAGAAAAAGACCAGCTTTGGTTTTTCGGGGTCGCCAACTTCGGGCAGTTCTTCAAACAACTCACTCAACAGCCAGAGCAGGAAGGTTGCATAGAGCCGGGGTGAGGCCATCAGTTTGTCCGATGCGAGGATGTTCATCATCCCCTGCCCGTTTTCGTCAACACGCATCAGATCAGCCAGATCCAATGCCGGTTCGCCAAACAATTTGGTGCCACCCTGATTTTCAAGCACCAACAATCGTCTTTGAATTGCGCCGATCGAAGAGGTCGACACGTTGCCATAGCGCAGGGACAGCTGCGCGCGATTTTCTCCGATCCAGACCAGCAATGCCTGAAGGTCTTTAAGATCCAGTAGCGGCATCCCTTCTTCATCAGCCACCCGGAAGGCGATGTTCAGAATGCCTTCCTGCGCTTCGCTCAGTTCCAGCAGGCGCGACAACAGAAGCGGTCCCATCTCTGTAACGGTTGTGCGCACCGGGTGGCCCTGTTCACCAAAAAGATCCCAGAACGTCACGGGGCAAGCAGCATAGTTGAACGTCGAAAACCCGATACGTTCAACGCGGTCCATTAAGGCCTGATGCAGTTTGTGCGACGCGCTGCCAGCCACGGCCAGACCGGACAGGTCGCCTTTTACGTCGGACAGAAACACCGGGACGCCCGCTTGTGAAAACCCTTCGGCAAGTATCTGCAGTGTCACGGTTTTACCCGTTCCTGTCGCACCCGCGATCAATCCGTGGCGATTTGCGAAGTTCAACGCCAATTCCTGCGGTGTGCCATACCCTTCACCACCGCCGCCCAAAAAAATAGTCTTGCCCATTAACACTGCCTTATAGCTCACCGATCCGTGACCAGCATACAAAGTTAACCTTTGACTGCGATAGTCCTTTTGCCTTGCGGTGGTTTTTTGATCTCGCAGGGCAGACTTCCTCCCTGTCGACTGGCCGTGCCTTCGGGCACGGCTTTTTTTGCCTGCGCCAACACATGTTCAAGTGCTGAGGGTTGGATTAAAATTTCAGGATAGCTGTTGACCCACCGGCACCGCTCTCGTAGGGTTTGCGCATAAATAAGTCGGCCAGTCCGACGGGGAGAACCTTTTGAGGAAGGGAGCTGATAAAACGGCTCCCTTTTTCTATGTGTGGAAGGGCCTTTTCTAAAGCGTCGGGCAAGAATCTGTTCACGTTCCTCCGGGCTGCTCTGTTAGTGCCTGACACCGGTTCGGAAGAATGCTAAACGAGGCCAAAAGCTCAATCATCAAATCGAGGCATTCATGATCAAGAAACTTCTCTCCGCGAATGTACTGGCAGCCGCCTTTGTAAGCAGCGCGGCATTTGCCCAGGAAACCACTGACGACACACAAGCGCAGACAGAGGTACCCCAGACCCAAGCTACACAGGAATTGGATCTGGGTGAAAGCGGCCCCCGCGTTGGCGACCAATACGTCAAAGAAGAAAGCGGTGACTGGAACATCACGTGCTTAAAGACCGAAGGAGACAATGATCCTTGCCTGCTGCGTCAAATTCTGTCTGGTGCCGAGGGACAACCGGTTGCGGAAATCTCAGTCAACAAACTGCCCGAAGGTGCTACAGCCGTTGCTGCCGCCAGCCTGATTGTACCGCTTGAGACATTGCTGCAGGCCCAAATTGCCATATCCATCGATGGTGCACCCAGCAAAAGGTACAACTATCATCACTGCAACCCCGTGGGCTGCGTGGCGCAGTTGGGCTTTACCCAAGGCGACATCGACGCAATGAAGGGGGGCAGCACGGCCACTATTTCTATGGTGTCCATCCTAGCCCCCAATCAGCTCTTGCAAATCGAAATGTCGCTGGCCGGTTTCACCAGTGGTTACGACAAGCTGGACGTCTTGCAAAACTAAGTGCACGCCACAAAAAGGCCGCCCGTTCCGTGGCGGCCTTTTCTATTTGAGCGTCGTTTTTTCTTAAACTCGCTTCAGCGCCAAGACAGCATTCAGCCCGCCAAAGGCAAACGCATTGCTCAGGGCCACGTCAACTTTCGCTTCACGGGCGACATTCGGCACCACATCCAGCGCACATTCCGGGTCCGGCTCTTCATATCCGATGGTTGGTGCAATCACCCCGTCCCGCAGGGCCATGATACAAGCCAGCAATTCCACAGCTCCGGTCCCACCGATCAGGTGGCCGTGCATGGATTTTGTGGACGATATCATCAGATCATCTGCATGCGGTCCAAATACATCTGCAACGGCTGCGCACTCGGTTTTGTCATTGGCTGCCGTGCCTGTGCCGTGGGCGTTGACATAACAGACATCGCTGGCGTTCAGCCTGGCATCAGACAGAGCGCCCGCCATGGCCCGCGCGGCCCCCTGTTTACTGGGCATCACAATGTCGGCCGCATCCGAAGACATCGCAAAGCCGACAACTTCACACAGAACTTCAGCCCCGCGTGCGCGCGCATGTTCGTATTCTTCGAACACAAATATGCCAGCCCCTTCGCCCTGAACCATTCCGTTGCGGTTGGCGCTGAACGGGCGGCACGCGTCTTTGGACATCACGCGCAAGCCTTCCCACGCTTTGATCCCGCCGAAACACAACATGGATTCTGACCCGCCTGTGATCATCGCCGGAGCCGCCCCGCTGCGCACCATCTGAAAGGCTTGTGCCATGGCGTGATTGGAAGAGGCACAAGCGGTCGAGACGGTAAAGCTGGGCCCTTTGAGGTTATGCTCCATCGACACGTGGCTCGCCGCGGCATTGTTCATCAGTTTGGGAACAACAAACGGGTGCACACGGTTCTTACCATCCTCGTAGACCGAACGATAATTGTCATCCCAGGTCGAAACACCGCCACCTGCGGTTCCAAGCACGACGCCTGATCTGGCCGCCAATTCACCGTGAAACTCGATGCCTGACTGTTCAATAGCCTCTTTGGCAGCCGTCAGGGTGAACTGAGTGAACCGGTCGTACAAGGACATCTGTTGACGGTTGAACCGCCCTTCCGCCTCGAACCCCCGGACCTGACCGCCGATCTTGATGGCCAGACGATCGACATCGCGAAATTCCAGTTCCGAGATGCCACAACGACCTTCGCGCATGGCCTCCAAAGTGTCAGGTACCGAATGGCCCAGAGAGTTGATCGTACCTGCGCCGGTAATAACAACACGTTTCATGAGGCAGGTCAGACCTTTTCCGACACAAGCTGTTCGATCCCGGCAATGATGGCGGCCACATTGGAGATATCGAAATCATTGGCTTCAGGCTCGTTGGCATTGAACGGAACCGAAATGTCGAACTCTTCTTCGATTGCAAAGATGCTTTCTACCAGACCCAGGCTGTCGATACCCAAGTCCTCAAGCGTGCTTTCGGGCGTCACATCCGATGGCTCCAGCACGGCCTGCTCTGCAATGATTGCGATGACGCGGTCGCTGATGCTCATGTCGGTCCCCTGACTTTCGTTCTGAGGATGATTTAATCACTCGGCGACTGTTTGAAAACAGCCTTTTTAAGTGCCTCAACGTCGCGGGCCATGCGCGGTAAACGGCGTTGGGCTTTGTAGATGTCCGTATGAGTATCCATTTTGATGCCCGGATAACCCATTATGACGCGGCCTGCCGGTACGTTAGACAGAATTTTTGTGCCTCCACCGGCAATCACACCGTCACCAATAAAGATGTTATCAACGACGCCAGTCTGACCACCCAGAACAACGTTATTGCCAATCTCGACAGACCCCGAAACACCGGTCTGACCACACAAAAGGCAATCGCGCCCCACACGCGTATTGTGCCCCACATGTACCAAATTATCCAGTTTCGAGCCGTCTCCGATCCGGGTATTGCGGATCGTGCCGTTGTCGACAGTGCAGTTTGATCCGACCTCGACGTCATCACCGATCTCAACCGCGCCCAAAGAGTGGATGCGAAGCCAGCTTTGTGCTTTGGCCTCGCCTTGATCACCCATGGTCTTGCGGGCGTTCTCAGCGCCAGAGACTTCGGGGGTGACAAAGCTAAAGCCATCGCCTCCGATCCGGGCACCAGGTTGCGCGACAAAGCGGTCTCCGATTTGCGCGCGGGCACCGATACTGACCATCTCGCGCAGCAACGCACGCTCTCCCAGTGTGGCATCGATGCCGATCGTGCAATGCGCGCCAATCACAGATCCCGCCCCGATCCGGGCGCGGGCACCGACAACTGTAAGAGGCCCGATAGAGACATCTGCAGCAATCTCTGCCGTCGGATCAATCACAGCCGACGGGTGAATTCCCGGCTCTACCCCTTGTCCACGATCCAGCATGGCAGTGATGCCCGCCATGGCCATACGGGGACGTTTGACAAAGATCGCCGCACGTAGCCCCATACCCTGCCAATCCGCGCCCTCCCACAAAACCGCAGCGCGGGCCTCTCCACCTGAAAGCGCGTCAGCGTAATTCGGAGACATCGCCATCGCCAGATCTGTCGGACCAGCATCACTGGGTTCAGCAGCCCGCACAATCGTCAGGCCTGTATCGCCCCGGCAATCTGCGCTCAGAGCGTCGGCGATTTGTTGAACGGTAAACTGCATGACGGGTTTCCTTTTGGCAGGATTTGCCCCGTGCTTACCCCTGAACGTCCGGCAGGGCTACCCCTGCCTTTTGAAGTGCGTCCCAAATCTTGGCATCGCGGTTATAGACGTCGCGGCGATACTGCACCTCGCCCTTCGGCCCGATATAGGCGGTGCGATAGATCAGATGCACTGGCACATGCTGGTCCAGTTCAACTTTGGTTTCCTTGCCGGTCTTGAGAACACGGTGAAAGAACTCCTTGGGGTCTTCCTCTTGTTTTGCCAGCAGCGCATAGGCGAATTCGAAAGGTTGCGCCAAGCGTATACACCCGTGCGAGAACGCCCGCACCTCACGTGCGAACAGACTTTTCTGTGGTGTATCATGCAGATAGATGTTGTACTTGTTGGGGAACATGAACTTCACCAAACCCAGCGCGTTGCTTTTGCTGGGGGGCTGGCGCATTGCAAACGGGAAGTTTCGCGCCGTGAACTGAGTGAAATCCACAGCCCCACGATTAACCTGCCGCCCGCTGCGGTCAGTGATTTGAATATGCCCCACGGCGTTAGGATTGGACTGCAGTTTAGGCAGGTATTCCTTGGTGATGATCGAGCGTGGCACATACCAGCTGGGGTTGATCACCATATGCTCCATCACATCCGAAAACTCGGGGCTGCGGCGATCATGTGTGTTCTTGCCAATCACCGCGCGGGTTTCAAACGTAACCTGCCCGTCATCGACGATCTTGGCCGAGAAATCAGCCTGGTTCACCAGAATATGACGCGCACCACGCTCTCGCGGCAGCCAGCGTTCTCTTTCCAGCGCGACATAGACTGCCTTTAGGCGGTCCGAGGCCGGACGGTTCAACTCGGTAATTGTGCCTTGGCCAGCGACACCGTCAGGTTCCAGCCCATGCGCCGTTTGAAAAGCCTGAACGCCAGCCAGCAGCGCATCGTCAAAAGACGGGCTGGCCGACGGTCTCATGTACCCCATTGCCACAAGACGATTGCGCAGTTTGACGACATTCGGCCCGGTGTCACCATACTCTAGTTTCGCGACCGGTACCGTCGCCCCCCAACCACCTTGATCCACCAAAGCTTGCAACAGCAGCTTTTGTTTCATCAGCGCGCGGTACTGTGGGGTTTGCGGCGACAGTTGTTCCAGATATTGCGCGCCTTGCTCCGCCAACCCTGACAAATGCTCGGCTGCGCTTCGGTGCTCCACTCCCCGAACCAGTCCGTCGTCTACACGCCCAGGTTCAAGTGTGCCGGAATACAGCGCATCAGCGTATTCTACATACACCCGGCTGAGTTCGGCCTCGACCGCGCCAAGGTCACGAACAGACCGGGCCTGTTCCATCTGATCAATCAATGCCGAGACGGCAGCATCTGCATGGGGCAAACCGTGAAGATGTGCGTTGGACAATGCTTCAATCAACGCGGTCCTGCGTTGCATATGCTCAGGGGTTTCACCTACCCAAATTGGAGCGAACCCGTTCGTCCGGTAAAACTCGGCAATTGTCGATGCCTGCGGCGTGTGTTCCGCAATCGCCATTTGAAACGCTGTATTCGGTTCGGGCGCAGACGCTGTGTTCGCAAAACCAGCGGTTGCTGCAAAACAAGCGGTGACAAGGATACTGGTACTGGTGCGGAAAACAGAAAGCATTACGGGGCCTTGAATATTCAATAGATTGAACTTGGGACATGTGCGTCAGGCAACTATGGATTTGCCATCGATTACTTGTCTATTCACAAATCCCTTACCAAATCGCTTCTGATGATGTCTGATGCGTGTTTGCATCGGCCGGTTGGCAAAAACCTCACAGCTGCACAAATTCTAAGTGGCACTGTGTCATTTGCGCAAAAAACTGCCGAAATTTCCCCCTTGAAAAGGTGAATCCGAAACACTTCTTGGCCCCTGATTCCGATTGTGTCATAAAAACCGCATCTGGGATGGGAAAAAATTAATACCGCGCGCGTAACATCGTGCGCAGGCAGGAACAGTACGGGACGAACCAAAAATGACCAAGAGCAGTTCCTCGGGCTTGACCCGGCGTGCCCTATTGGGTGCATTTGCAGCTACCGCAGTCGCGGCAGCCCCCACATATTCCAATGCAGCAGGCTTTTTGCGCGGTGGCGGCGATATTCGTCGCATTCGTATGTATTCCGGTCGCACGGGCGAACGGTTGGATATGATCTATTGGGTCGATGGTAAGTATATCAAAGACGCTGTCAAAGAAGTGAACCATTTTATGCGCGATTGGCGCACAGATCAGGTTAAATCCATCGATTTGCGCACGATTGATATCATGGCGGCATCACACAACCTTCTGGATGTGAATGAACCGTATATGTTGCTGTCCGGTTATCGTTCTCCTCAGACCAACGCGATGTTGCGTTCCCGGTCGCGTCGCGTTGCGCGCAAATCCCTCCATATGGAAGGTCAGGCTGCTGACCTGCGTCTGGCGTCTCGCTCAGTCTCGCAGATGGCCAAAGCCGCGATGTCGTGCCGTGCAGGTGGCGTAGGCCAATATTATGGATCGAATTTCGTTCACATGGATTGCGGAGTTGTCCGTTCTTGGCGCGGTTAAAACGCAAACCAAAACGGGTCTCGCATATCTGAAACGCTTGTAGCAGGAATACTGGTTTTACCTGCTATATCCCTGCATCTCCTCCTCCACCGCCTGCGTCACCACCTCCGGAGTCGCTAGTTGATGGAGCTTCGGCAGTCGAGCTGCCAGTCTCACGCGTCTTTTCCTTGTCGACATCCGATTCAACATTAGACGCAGACACATTGTTGCTCTCTGCTTCATCTTCGCTGTCTGAATCGTCGTCGGTCAGCTTGCCAAGAATGAATGCAAGCACCACACCGGCAATAACCCAGCCAATAACGCTGGGGAGTGAATAACCCGAAATAACAGTACAGCCCAAAACCGCAACTATTACGACCACAACGATAAACATTTTTTTTGAAGAGATGACTTGCACGTTCTTTCCTCCATCAAAGGTGACGCGAACCAACCCCATCGGGAAAGTGTATCGCAAAACGTGCTGATAGAGAAATTTACGCTTTAATGAGAGTGTCTGAGGTCGTTCTTAAAACTTGGCGAAACCGAAAACTGGTCCGATCCAAAACGGTTGAGTAAATGTAGGAAAATGGCGCACCTGAGAGGATTCGAACCTCTGGCCTCTGCCTTCGGAGGGCAGCGCTCTATCCAGCTGAGCTACAGGTGCCTTGGTCGTTAGCTAACCTTGATCCGGTTCGGGTGCAACTGGAAATCGTGCTTGTCGCACCCAGTTTCAGATCAAAGTCAGGCGAATAGATCATGTGCCAATTCAAGGGCATCGATCAGTATGTCGACCTCTTCCGTGGTGTTATAAAGACCAAAGCTGGCGCGGCATGTTGCGGTCACGCCCAGGTGGTCCATCAGCGGCCCGGCACAGTGATGCCCGGCACGAACGGCCACGCCTTTTTTGTCCAAGATGGTAGACACATCATGCGCATGGCCTGCCCCGTCCAGCGTAAAGCTGAAAATGGCTGCCTTGTCTGGCCGAGTGCCCTGAACCTGCAACCAGTTGAGACCGTTCAAGCGCTGCATGGCATAGTCGCGCAGGCTTGATTCATGGGCCGCGATGTTCGCCATCCCCAGATCCATCATATAATCCAGTGCCACACCCAGACCGATCGTCTGAACGATACCGGGTGTACCGGCCTCGAACTTCATTGGCGGGTCGTTGTAGATGACCTGTTCCTTGCTGACCTCTTTGATCATGTCACCGCCGCCGATAAAGGGGCGCATTTCGGCCATACGTTCGGATTTGATGTAAATCGCGCCTGACCCGGAGGGGCCATACAGCTTGTGACCTGTGATCGCGTAGAAATCACATCCGATTTCTTCAACGTTCACCGGCATATGGACCGCGCCCTGGCTGCCGTCCACCAGAACCGGAACACCTTTGGAATGGGCACCTTCGGTGATGGCTTTGACATCTACGACCGTGCCCAGCACATTTGAACACTGGGTTACGGCAACCAGCTTGGTCTTTGGGCCAATCGCATCAATCACGGCCTGAGGGTCCAGCCAACCGTCAGAGTCCACATCCACCCATTTAAGAACAACGCCCTGCCGTTCGCGCAGAAAATGCCAGGGTACGATATTGGCGTGATGCTCCATGACGCTCAGAACGATCTCGTCCCCGGCTTCGAGTCGCGGCATTGCCCAGCCATAAGCAACAAGGTTGATCCCTTCGGTCGTGCCCGAGTTCAGGACGATCTCGTCCTCATTCGAAGCACCAAGAAAGCGGGCAATGGTGCCGCGCACGGATTCGTACTTCTCGGTTGCAAGATTGGACAGGTAATGCAAGCCGCGATGGACGTTCGAGTATTCCTCGGCATAAGCGCGCGTCACAGCGTCAATAACGACCTGCGGTTTTTGAGCCGAGGCGCCATTGTCCAGATAGGTCAAAGGCTTGCCATTGACCTGACGCGACAGGATCGGAAAGTCAAAGCGGATTTTCTGTACATCGTACATAGGCGTATTTCCTAGACGGGTCCGGTTGGATTGAACATCAGAACAATGGGAAGGGCGACAATAGCGGCCAAAAGAATTACGGCAAATGCCTTACCGAGCGAGCCGAATTGATGCGCCTCGTTCAGAAAATGCAGCGTTATGTAAAGGCTCCACCCCAAGGTCGCCAGCAGCAAGAGAAGCGTCAGAGCAGGCAAAGCCACGCTGGCAAAAACCATGGCCAGCAACGCGCCGCTTTGCAAAAAACTCAGCCAGATCATCAGGATCAACAAGCCGGAAAGCGTTGCACTGCCGCCAAGAACCCGTCCGACCAAAAGAAAGGCGACAACGCTCAGAAGCATCGCACCAGCGGATCGGATTAGAATGAACGGGATGCTTTCGGCCTCGGCGTTCACTGGGGCTTCGGGCGCCATAAAGATCAGGTCCGTGCTGAGTTGGATCAGGCAGTTAAAAACCACCACCAGAAAAAAGCTCAGCCAGACCGCTTCCCGCCCCAGATTCAATGCCAATATCTGACGGGCTGCTTCGGCAGGTTTCTTGAGCGTCAGAACCACCAGTGGGCCTATTTGTGGAATAGTCATTCAGCCGACCTTTGCACTTGTCTGAGACCGGATAACCAGAACCACACAAAAACAGCAACCCAGAGGATGCCCACAATTGACAAAGCAGGTCCGGGTCCGATGAACCCAGCCACCAGACCATTCAGCAAAACCAGCGGTGCAGACGAAAGCAGTGCCCAGAACAAGGCCAGCCTTGCCCCATAGGCCGAGCCCTTGCCGCCAACCAATCGCGCGGCCCAGTGCGAGACCAAAGCCAGAGTGTAGAAGAACAACGGCAAGATGAACACGGTGCCCAGCAGCGCACCGCCCAGAAGCATGTTCAGCTCAACACCTTCCAGATGCGCCTGGCGTGCGAGGCCGGGCATCTGCGCAATAAACGCGACGATGCAAAAGCCCATGACAAACACCAGTGCGCGGTCTTCACGTGGCCCCAAATCCAGAAGCCGGCGCACAACACGCCCCGGCCCCCGGTAAGTTGCCAAAATGTCTGACGAAAGAGCCATCAGCTGCGGCGGGCGAGCCACCCCTCCAGACGGCTGACAATCGCTTCTGCCAATGCGCTGTCTTCGACTTCGTCCACCGCTTCGGCCAGGAATGCAAGTGTCAGCATATTGGTCGCGTCCTTGGTCGGAACCCCGCGCGAGCGCAGATAGAACAGTGCGGTTTCGTCAATCGCGCCCGAAGTCGAGCCATGCGAACACGCCACATCGTCGGCGTAAATCTCAAGCTCGGGCTTGGCAAGGAACTGGCTGTCGTCATCCAGAAGCAGCGATTGGCTGATCTGGTAGCCGTCAGTTTTCTGGGCCCCTTCCTTTACAAGGATTTTGCCTTGAAACACACCAGTTGCTCCGTTGCGCAGAACCTTCTTGAACACCTGACGGCTTTCGCAATTCACTGCGTCATGGGTGATGAAGACCGTGTCGTCGTGATGAAAATCGCCATCTCCAACGCAGGCACCCGCCACATGGGCCACCGCGTCATCACCTGTCAGTTCAACGATTTGTTCGTTGCGGGTCAGGACGCCGTTTACGGTCAGCGTGAATGACTTATAGACCGATTCCGTTCCAAGACGGGTGAACATATGGGTCGCGGCGCGACGTTCATGGTCCCTGCCCTGCGCACGGACGTGGTGCAACGTACCGTTGTCCGCAATGTCGATCTCCATGCACTTGTTAAAGCGCGAAGCTGCTGGACCGGTTTCCAGGATGGTGGCCTCGGCCCCGCTTTCCACACGAACAACGTGATGCAGGATCGCGTCTGACGTCGACGACGCATGGCGATAGATCAGGTTGATCGGTTTAGTCGGCTTGCCTGTCACATGGATTGCAACACCATCCGACGCAAAAGCTGTGTTCAGCGCAGCCAACGGACGCTGAACCGGAGACTGGCCGCGGGCTTCCAAAACGCCATACAGATCTTTGGCCCAATGGATGTCTTTGCAGCAAATGTCCTCGAGGCGATCGATGCTTACGCCTTCCATCGACAGATCGTCCGACTCTTCGGCGCTGAACACACCATCCACGAAGACGATGTTGAGCCGATCAAATTCACTGAACACCAGAGGCTCATCATCGGCAAACACTGCAGCGGGGATCGCGTCGGGCGCGACAAGTGTGTCGGGCTGAGTGTATTTCCAGTATTCATCGCGCCGCCCCGGAAGACCGATTTCCAGAACACGTGCCAAAGCGTCTTCACGCGCGGCACGGGTGCAGCCAGCGTCGGGCATCGTCAGCGCAGATAGCCGCGCCTCGGTTGCGGATTGTTTGACTTCGGGCAAGGCCATCAGTTCACCTCGGCAAGAATGTCGGCATAACCGTTGTTTTCAACCTCAAGCGCCAGATCCGGGCCACCGGTTTTGACGATGCGGCCATCGGCCATGATGTGCACGACATCCGGTTTGATGTGATCCAGCAAGCGCTGGTAGTGCGTGATCACCAGGAAACCACGGCCTTCATCGCGCAAGGCGTTCACACCTTCGGCCACCAGTTTCATCGCATCCACGTCAAGGCCCGAGTCGGTCTCGTCCATGATGCACATCTTGGGTTCCAGCATAGCCATCTGCAGGATCTCGTTGCGCTTTTTCTCACCGCCGGAGAAGCCCACATTGACCGGGCGCTTCAGCATATCAGCGTCGATCTTCAGGGTTTTCGCCTTTGCGCGTACTTCTTTCAGGAAGTCGGCTGCCGACAGTTCTTCTTCTCCGCGTGCCTTGCGTTGCGCATTCACAGCGGTCCGCAGGAAAGTCATGTTGCCAACGCCGGGGATCTCAACGGGATACTGGAACGCCAGGAATACACCTGCTGCGGCACGCTCTTCCGGTTCCATTTCCAACAGGTCTTCGCCGTCCAGGGTGGCCGAACCTTCGGTGACTTCATAACCATCTCGACCAGACAAAACATAGCTGAGCGTCGATTTCCCAGACCCGTTAGGGCCCATAATTGCATGTACCTTGCCAGCTTCAACCGTCAGGTCCACACCTTTGAGAATTTGCTTGTCTTCTTCTTCAAGCTGCACGTGCAGGTTCTTGATTTCCAGCATTTTTTCCTCGGCTCTTATCTCTATTCGCGCGTCATCTTGCGCGGGTGTCATTTCGATTTAAACGTTTCGGTTTTTTCGGCCGGAACGATCAGGAAGTTTTCGTTGTCGCGGTCTTGGCCAAAGCTCCGAAGAGTTTCGTAGTTTTGCTCGGCCATCCATTTCTGAAAGAACGTGCGGTTTTTGTGATCAACCTCGACAAAGATGATGGGGCGCGTCGCAGCCACCGTGCGGGACAACCCTGCCAACACGTCCAGCTCCATACCTTCAACGTCGATTTTGATCAGATCCGGTGACATACCTTCCAGCAACGTATCACCGGCCTCTACCCGCAGATTTCCAGATCCCGGTGTCAATTGCGTGCCGCCTAGATTGCCCGCCTCAGGCTTAAGTTCAAAGCCAGAAGCAGCCTCGCGCCCTGCTCCAACACCCAGTTTCGAGCTGTCAACAACGTCTTCCAGGCTGTTAAGCTTGACGTTGCGCTTCAAGATGGCGATAGCGTCTGGGTTAACTTCGATTACGCGGACGATCTTGGTTGCGCAAACGCGCCCCCAATACACTGCATGGTTACCGATATTTGCTCCAATATCAGCGATTTGCGCGTTTTTCGGCAGATAGCGCGATATGTCTTGGAGCAGGCCAAGCTCATACACGTCACCCCAAAAATGGCGTCCTTGGATCACGTCACGTGGATTGGACACTTCAAACAGCAGAAATTGACCGCCGGCATCGCAATACCGCACGAAAGGGCCGCATAGGCTGACAAATACTTTGGCAACCGTGCGGTCAACGAACCGTTTGATCTTGGAACGCGGGCGCATAGTTAGCCGACGCTCCCCTCAAGCGAGATTGCCACCAGTTGCTGCGCTTCCATGGCAAATTCCATCGGCAGCGCTTGCAGTACGTCCTTGCAGAACCCGTTGACGACCAGCGCCACGGCCTCTTCCTCGTCCATTCCGCGCTGACGGCAGTAGAACAGTTGATCGTCATCCACTTTAGATGTCGTCGCCTCATGCTCAACACGGGATGAGTTGTTCTTGACCTCGATATACGGAACCGTATGTGCGCCGCATTTGTCTCCAATCAACAGAGAGTCACACTGCGTATAGTTCCGGCTATCTTTGGCTTTCGGATGCATCGAAACCAGACCACGATAAGTGTTCTGCGCCTTACCTGCGCTGATACCCTTGGACACGATGCGCGATTTGGTGTTCTTGCCTAGATGTACCATCTTGGTGCCGGTGTCGGCCTGCTGATAGTTGTTGGCAATCGCGATCGAATAGAACTCGCCCTGACTTTCGTTGCCGCGCAGGATGCAGGACGGGTACTTCCAGGTTACGGCCGAGCCGGTTTCAACCTGCGTCCACATCACTTTGGATCGATCACCCCGGCAATCGGCGCGTTTGGTCACAAAGTTATAGATGCCGCCTTTGCCGTTCTCATCCCCAGGGAACCAGTTCTGAACGGTCGAATATTTTACCTCGGCATCTTCTTCGACGATGATCTCGACAACAGCCGCGTGCAGCTGGGCCGTATCACGCTGAGGCGCGGTGCAGCCTTCCAGATAAGAGACGTACGAGCCCTTGTCGGCGATGATCAACGTGCGTTCGAACTGGCCGGTGTTTTCGGCGTTGATGCGGAAGTAAGTGCTCAGTTCCATCGGGCAACGAACGCCCGGCGGGATGTACACAAACGACCCGTCCGAGAAGACGGCTGAGTTCAGCGTCGCATAAAAGTTGTCCGAAACAGGAACAACAGTGCCAAGGTACTTCTTGACCAGTTCAGGATGCTCTTTGATCGCTTCTGAAATCGAACAGAAGATCACGCCAGCCTTCTTCAACTCGGCCTGAAAAGTTGTACCTACGGAAACCGAGTCGAACACCGCGTCCACAGCAACCTTGCGGCCTTCGGCTGGTGCATCTTCAGCGCCCTCTACTCCAGCCAGGATCATCTGTTCTTTCAGTGGGATACCCAGCTTCTCGTAGGTAGCCAGCAGCTTGGGATCGACCTCATCCAGAGATTTGGGCTTTTCCTCCATGGATTTCGGACGCGCATAGTAATACTGGTCCTGGAAATCGATTTCAGGGTAGTTGACCATCGCCCATTTGGGCTCTTCCATCTTGGTCCAGCGTTCAAATGCTGCCAGACGCCATTCGGTCATCCATTCCGGCTCATCATTCTTATCCGAGATCAGGCGGACGATATCCGGGTTCACGCCTTTTGGCGCGTACTCCATCTCAATGTCCGTGTCCCAGCCGTACTTATAGGTGCCGACCTCGCGTACCGCGTCCACGGTTTCCTGATCGACACCCTCTTTCACCTGGGTCTGGTCCAAAGCGGCCATAACTTACCCTCCGTCAGATCACGCGGCCCGCGCGCGATGCTTTTTCTCTTTCTCAAGCCACGTTTCGGCGAAACGCAGCACATCTTCTTTCGTTGTCCGAGGGCCCAGCGAAACGCGGATTGCGCTGCTGGCTGTCACCTCGTCGTATCCCATTGCGGTGAGCACCGCGCTGGCACGAACCTTGCCGCTTGAACAGGCAGAGCCCGCACTGACCGCAAAACCCGACAGATCCATCTGCATGACCTGGGTCTCACCTTTCCAGCCGGGGGCGGCAAAACACAGGGTGTTGGGCAGGCGTTGCTGCCCTTTCCCGACAAAAATAGGTGATTTTACAGCAGCCTCAAGAGCGTTTTCTAGAATATTTCTAAATTCTTCAACCTGCTCCCAAACACCACTGGCCAGGTCCCGTGCCGCCGCTTCAGCTGCGGCACCGAAACCCGCGATTCCAATGACATTTTCCGTTCCAGATCGACGACCCATTTCCTGACCACCGCCCTTGATCTGAGCTGGCAGATCAGTTCCGCGTTTCATAACAACCGCGCCAACACCCTTGGGGCCGCCCAGTTTATGCGCCGACACCAGGGCCATCTGGGCATACATCCAGTTGAACGCAATCGGAAGCTTCCCAAAGGCCTGTGTGGCATCTGTCACGGCCAATCCGGGCGGCAAGGACTGAACGATTCCGGTCTCGGAATTTGCCAGTTGAAGGGTCGAGGCTTCGGGTTCTGTTACCAATACCTCGCCAGCTTCAGAAACGCAGAGGTCTTCTTTGATCCAAGCCCTTACGGCATCATGTTCGACTGCGGCACCATGCAGGTGACGCCCAGCCAAAGTAAGAGATGCGCCTTCGGTGGAGCCAGAGGTGAAAACGATGTCCGCGCCATCCGCACCAAAGGCGGCTGCAACCTGTGCTCGTGCTCGTTCGACAAGTGCCTTTGCGGCACGGCCCTCAGCATGGACAGAAGACGGATTTCCGCAGACTTCCATCGCGGTAATCATCGCCTCTCGTGCCTCAGGGCGCAGAGGTGTTGTTGCGTTATGATCCAGATAAACACGATTCATGGATGCATCTTTTTGCCAACAAATTTCATATGCCTGTGTCGCTTCTTTGGATTACTCGTCCACCACCGAGAACAAGCTCGGCACTGCGGGGCATGGGGCCAGGTCGTTCTTGATCACGTCAGACAGGCGCGTCTGATGCAAAAACACATAGACATGCGCACTTAGACTTTCCCAAAGGCGGTTGGTCAGCGATTGCGCGCGGCTGCCGGAAGACGCACCCGAAGCTCCGGCCCCTTTTTGAAGGGCATCAACTGTCTCATCCACGGCGGCCAGAATTTCGACCACGCGAATTTCAGACGCAGGGCGCGCAAGGCGATATCCGCCACCCGGTCCGCGTACCGACGAAACCAGCTCGGCTCGGCGCAGCTTTACAAAAAGCTGCTCCAGATACGGCAGCGACACATCTTGGCGTTCTGAGATTTCTCCAAGGGTCACAAGTCGGTCGCTTGGTTGCAGCGCAATATCCGCCAAGGCAACCATCGCATATCGCCCTTTGGTCGACAGCTTCATTTTTAGCCCCTCTTTGCAGGAATTGCGCGAAATCATTGACGCCGACGTTGCCAGTGCGTATCTCCGACTGACAGCGCTGACGCGCAGTGAAATGTAATTAGAACCGTTCTAAGGTGTCCGACGATTATCGTCAAGTATATCCGGGCACCCGCGCGAAAAAGACAGGACCAAAGCACACATGCCCGAGGTGATTTTTCCCGGACCCGAAGGCCGCCTGGAAGGCCGCTACCACCCGCAAAAGGAAAAAGACGCACCGATCGCAATCGTGCTTCACCCGCATCCTCAATTTGGCGGGACCATGAACAACAAGGTGGTCTATAACCTGCACTATGCCTTCTATAACATGGGCTTTACCGTGTTGCGCTTTAACTTCCGCGGCGTTGGCCGCAGTCAGGGCGAGTATGATCAGGGCGTAGGTGAGCTGAGCGATGCGGCATCGGCACTGGATTATCTGCAATCGATGAACAACAACTCGAAACACTGCTGGGTCGCGGGGTTTTCATTTGGGGCATGGATCGGAATGCAGTTGCTGATGCGCCGGCCTGAAATCACCGGGTTCATCAGCGTGTCGCCACCGGCCAATATGTACGACTTTTCGTTCCTGGCGCCCTGCCCCTCATCCGGTCTGATCATCAACGGATCCGCCGACCGCGTGGCCCCTCCGGCAGACACCACGTCACTGGTGAATAAGCTGCATGAGCAAAAGGGCATCACGATCACTCATAACGAGGTTGAAGGCGCAGATCACTTCTTCCAGGATCGTCACATGGACACGTTGATTACCGATGTCAGCGACTATGTGAAGCGCCGCCTGACCGAGAACACCCGCTGATGTCCGACACCATCACAACTCTTGCGGCTAAACTGGCCGAAGATACGATGAAGGTTATGGACGAAACCGGGGAAGACCGTTTCTTTGTCGAAGTCGGCGAAGTGCTGGGGGCGGCGTCGCAGTCTTTGGAAGAGGCATTTCTAACTGAAATCCGCGTGCGCCTGGCCGAGCGTAAGGCCAGACAGTTTGTCATCAGACGCTTGGCTGCCCACCGCTCCAAACAAAAAGCGATAGAAAAACAATGAGTGAACGTTTGTCGACCCAGATTGCGTTTCTGAAACGGGCCGACATGCTGAAAACGGTCGAGCGTGCAAACGTCCTGCTCGACCAGTCCCGACCCGAAAACTCTGCCGAACACAGCTGGCATCTGGCATTGTGGGCCATGGTGATGGCCCCTCTGGCCGGGCCAGATGTGTCGATTGATCGGGTTATCCGAATGTTGCTGTTGCATGATTTGGTTGAGATCGTCGTAGGCGACCATCCAATCCATTTGGAAACCGACTGGGATGAGCTGGCGGACGCAGAACAAAATGCAGCGTCACAGCTGTTTGGTCTACTACCGGAAGATCAGGCGCATTTCTTTTTGTCCTTGTGGCAAGAGTTTGAAGCAGACAAGACACCAGATGCGCGGTTTGCAAAAGTTCTGGATCGCTGCCAGCCGCTGTTTCAGGTGCTGTGCGCGTCTGATCCCAGGCCAGACCATGTGGTTATTGCCCGCGCTAATCTGGACGGTGGCCGTGCGGCCTATCTTTCACGGGTCTTTCCACTGGCCTACCGTCACGCAAATGACCTCCTGACAGGGTCAGAGCCTCAGGACAATGCCTTTACAAGGCGGCTCGACTTTTTGACCGAAGCAGATCAGCTGAAATCGGTGATACGCGCGTCGCGCCTTATGGCTTCGGATCGGTTAGAAAACTCGGCAGAGCATTCCTGGCATATCATGCTTTACGCCTGGGTTTTGTCAGAACACGCACATTCCGAGATTCATGTGGATCGTGTGCTTCAGATGCTTCTTCTGCACGATATCGTCGAAATCGACGCCGGAGATCACCCTATTCACGGTCAGGTCAACCACGCCGAGCAGGAGGCAAAGGAACAAGCGGCAGCTCAAAGGTTGTTTGGTCTTTTGCCAGATGCGCAGCAGGTATTTTTCGCGGACTTGTGGCGGGAGTTTGAAGCTTGCGAGAGTGCAGACGCTCGATTTGCAAAATCAGTCGACCGGTTTCAGACACCGATTGCCAACCTAGAAAACGGTGGCGGTTCATGGATCGAATACAACGTAACTTTTGCCCAACTCGAAGCACGTGTGGGACCGGCGATCAGAAATGGGGCACCTGATCTTTGGAAATGGCTGCACCCCATGCTCGTCGGATTTTTCGATAACCGCGAAACTACGCTACTGGACGCGTGACAGAAAAAAAGGAGCCCAAAGGCTCCTTTTTCCCTTTCAAGTTCCGAGTGGCTTTAAAACACACGACTACCATCGAACTGTTGAACCACAATGGCTGCCTCATTTTCGACGGACCCCCCGTCAGCAAGCCACCCAACTGCCACTATCAGACCAGAAACCAAAATGACCGACTTTGCGAATGTCGTCATCGAACAATACTCTTTAACAAATCATAAAATATGAGCCAAACCTTACACTTATTCTAACCTGAGAATAGTCAGGTATACCTGACCTAACGGAAATTTTAGTTTGAGACTTGTCTTGCTTGTCGCGCGTGTTCCGTGTTCAAGGCGCACAAACCCTATAGCTCTGCGAGAGACCATAATGCCTCAAGCCTATCTGTTTCTGTTACTCGCCGTGATGGCGGAAACCATCGGCACAACCGCATTGCAGGCCAGCCAGCAATTCACCCGGTTTTGGCCGTCCGTTCTTGTTGTTTTGGGGTACGGGGTCGCCTTCTATCTTCTGGCGCTGACCCTCAAAACCATGCCTGTGGGCATCGTTTATGCAATTTGGTCTGGGCTGGGAATCTTTCTGATCGCGATCATCGGGTTCTTGGTGTTTGGTCAAAAGCTGGACTGGCCTGCGGTGCTTGGGCTGAGCATGATTCTGGCTGGAATTCTGATCATTCACCTGTTTTCGAAGACTGCAGGCCACTGATCCACGGTTAGGGCTGGTATATTTTGCCGCGCCGCGTTATGCGCGCGGCAACTTCCCGTTCAAAGGCTGACCTCTCATGGACCTGCGCAATATCGCAATCATCGCTCACGTGGACCACGGTAAAACGACCCTGGTGGATGAGCTGCTCAAACAATCCGGTGCGTTCCGGGAAAACCAGGCTGTGGCGGAACGTGCCATGGACAGCAATGATCTGGAACGTGAACGCGGCATTACCATTCTGGCCAAAGCCACCTCGGTCGAATGGAAAGATACCCGCATTAATATCGTCGACACCCCCGGCCACGCCGATTTCGGTGGCGAGGTTGAGCGGATCCTCAGCATGGTTGACGGCGTTGTCTTGTTGGTCGACGCTGCCGAAGGTCCTATGCCGCAGACCAAGTTTGTAACCTCCAAGGCGTTGGCACTTGGCTTGCGTCCAATTGTGGTTCTGAACAAGGTCGACAAACCCGATGCCGAACCTGATCGTGCGCTGGACGAATGTTTCGATCTGTTCGCCAACCTTGGGGCGGATGATGATCAACTGGATTTCCCAGCTATGTACGCCTCAGGCCGTTCTGGTTGGGCGGACATGGAACTGGACGGCCCTCGCAAGGACCTAAGCGCCCTGTTCGACCTGATCGTCGATCACGTCCCTGCCCCCAAGCAGACCGACCACAAGGAAGAGCCCTTCCGCATGTTGGCCACCACGCTCGGCAGTGATCCGTTTATCGGTCGAATTCTGACGGGTCGCGTGGAAAGCGGTACTTTGAAAGCAGGCGATAGCCTGAAAGCGCTCAGCCGTGATGGCACGCTGATCGAGAACTTCCGCGCCTCGAAAATCCTGGCGTTCCGTGGCCTGGCGCAACAACCCATCGATGTCGCCGAAGCCGGGGACATTGTGACCATTGCAGGTATGAGCAAGGCCACTGTGGCAGATTCCCTAGTCTCGCCACAGGTTGAAGAGGCCCTGCCCGCGCAGCCCATCGACCCGCCAACCATCACCGTGACCTTTGGCATTAACGATTCTCCCCTGGCGGGTCGCGACGGCAAAAAGGTTCAATCCCGCGTCATCCGAGATCGCCTGATGAAAGAAGCCGAGTCGAACGTTGCGATCCGCATCACCGACACCCCTGGCGGCGAAGCCTTCGAAGTCGCTGGCCGTGGCGAATTGCAGATGGGCGTTCTGATCGAGAACATGCGCCGCGAGGGTTTCGAGCTCAGCATCTCCCGACCGCAGGTTCTGTTTCGCGAGGAAGACGGTCAACGGTTGGAGCCTGTGGAAGAAGTCACCATCGACGTGGATGACGAATATTCTGGCGCAGTGATCGAGAAGATCACCGGCGCGCGTAAAGGCGAGTTGGTCGAGATGCGCCCGGCCGGCGCTGGCAAGACCCGCATCATCGCCCACGTCCCTTCGCGCGGCCTGATCGGCTATCATGGTGAGTTCTTGACCGATACACGCGGCACTGGCGTTCTGAACCGCGTGTTCCACGACTGGGCGCCCCACAAAGGCCAGATCCCCGGCCGTCGCGCGGGCGTACTGATCTCGATGGAGAACGGACAAGCCGTTGCTTATGCGCTGTGGAACCTGGAAGAGCGCGGCCGCATGTTTGTCGGTCCGCAGACCGATGTCTATCAGGGCATGGTGATCGGAGAGCATTCGCGCGACAACGATCTGGAGGTCAATCCGCTGAAAGGCAAGAAACTGACCAACGTGCGTGCAAGTGGTTCAGACGATGCGGTCCGTCTTACACCCCACGTTCAGTTCTCGTTGGAAGAGGCCATTGCCTATATCGACGACGACGAACTTGTCGAAGTGACACCCAACGCAGTTCGTCTGCGCAAGCGTTATCTGGACCCGCATGAGCGCAAGCGGATGGCCAAATCGGCGTGACAACCTGAACTTGTGGCTGACTCAAAGGGAAACAATGGCATAACTGTGGCATTTTTGCTTCCACTTGATCAAAAAACGATTTTCGAAAGGCCGGGCATAACGCCCGGCTTTTTCTTGAAAAGATAGGATTTTCTTCCTGAGGTTGCATTAATTTTTACCCTTTCGCCCTGACCACATCTTGCGATTAAGTCGATCTAAAGGTGTAAATGTGCCCGAAGTGTGACGTCGTTCACTCACACAAAAGTTTAAATAGTGCATAGAGATGCACGTGTAAGGTACCGAGTTCCGAGGAGTTAATGATGGTTTTTCGTTCCCTTAAGTTACCAGTCTTTTTTGCCGTAACGGCAGTTTTCGTTTTGCCTGTGACCGATGCGTTTGCAAGCGGAACGTGTACCGTGAAAACAGCCCGTCAATCCGCTGGGTCGCCGTCAGTCTTGTGCGAATGTGATGCTGTGACCACTGGAATGTTGCGGTATATTCAGCGCCGTGCAGACTTTGATGAGATTGTGGCCCGTCTGGGCGCCGAATGCTCTCCGCTTGCGGATCTGCTGACAGACCTTCCAACGGCATCAGTTGGATCGTCGGACACACGAGCGGGCGATGGACCGGCAAATGAAGGCACCGGAACCGACGGCTTTGGCGGGTTTGGTGACACACCCGACAGTGATGGCCCACAAGGTGATCCCGGTCCGCAGGGTAATCCTGGTCCACAAGGTGATCCAGGCCCACAAAGTGATCCCGGTCCGCAAAACGATCCCGACCCACAAGGTGACCCTGATCCACAAGGTGACCCTGACCCACACGGAGATCCGGATCCGCAGGACGATCCCGAACCACACGATCCGGATTATGATTATCCGGGTGACGGAATTGGTCTTCGGTAAATCAGACGAAATAAAGTACTTTCAAAGGTCGCCGCAACACTCGGCGACCTTTCTTAAGTGAAGTTATTGTTTAACGGATTTCGATCATTTGAAACCAATTTAACTATAGACGCTGTTGCCAAAGGCCGACCAGCTTCCATGTCGGTTCCTGTAAAATTAGCTCTAACTCTTACCGTAGACACCAACCCATCTTTGCGGTTGGTTAGGATCCTGCATGCGGAGAAAAAGATACCGCGTTGCTTTCCAAGGTTTGATGCGATTGGTCAAATTGTCCAAAACTAAATCACCGTTGGCCGAACGGTATATAAGGACCGCATGAGGGGTTCGGCGTGTATCCAGAACGGTGGCAATCAGCAATTTGTTCGGATCCACCCCCGCATTTATCAAATCCCGCTTCTTGAGCAGTGCAAAGTCTTCGCAATCGCCACCTCTGGTCGTTGGCAATGCCCACAACTCTCTTGTTTTGTACTGAGACTGATCAGTAACTTCTCGGGTCGAGGCGTTCACACGTCGGTTCACCTGCTTCACAATCTGCATTTCCGACTGACTGGAAAGTGCCGCCGATCGTTTTGCTGTGCACGCCCACCGATACTGGCTGCAAAGATTTCTTGCCCCGCTTGGTGGAGGCGAGGACGCGACGGCGGGAATAAAGCGACCTTCAGATGCTTGGGCATCTGTTGTCCCAAAAGGCGATGCAAGGAACATGGCGCTTAGACCAACAGCACATACAGCAGAGGTCAAAGCCTTTGCAAGCCGGTGGTTGGTTGATTTGATCACTGATGTCATGCCCATTCCCCGAGACAGTATCGTTACAACGACTGCCGATACCCAAGGACCATATTCCACTTTTTGAAACTATCCTTTAACGATCCTCAGTCGCAATCATTGAGAACGTGCAAATGAAAAAGGGCGAAATTTCGTTCCTTAATTTGACAATTTCGAGCAGGAATTGCCAAAGGACCGCCACAATCTTGCGGATCCATCAACGGAAAATTGTGAAGAGTTGTCCGTAAGCATTTGTAATCATAACAAAATAAAAACAGCCCGCAAAAACGGGCTGTTTTCCAGATACGCGCGTCATGTGTAAGCTGAAAATCGCTGAAATCAGCCAAACGGTCTACGGGCACACACCTATTCGGTGATTTCGACCACAACCAACTCTCTTTCGCTGGCATTGCGGGCGTGATTCAGCGCCTGCTGATACTCATCGGAATTGTAGCATTCGACTGCTGATTCTAACGATGGGAACCGGGCAACCACATTGCGCGGACGCTCTTTGCCTTCCAACTGAACGTATCGCGCGGCCCGAGCGATAAACTCACCACCATGTTTGGCAATGGCTGGCCCGGCTAGCTCGGCGTATTTCCCATAAGCCTCGGCATCCGTGACCGTGACATGTGCAATCCAGAGTGCAGCCATCTTATCCTCCCAATACCTGCTCTGCGGCTTTGATCGCGGCATCTGCGTTCGAAGCATCTTTGCCGCCGCCCTGGGCCATATCGGGTCGACCACCGCCGCCCTTGCCACCCAGCTCAATAACCGCTGCCTTGACCAGATCCACCGCCGAAACGGTTCCGGTCAGGTCATCGGTCACACCGGCTGCAACCGCAGCCTTTCCACCGGTATCTGCGATAAGCAGTACGGCACCGGTTCCAAGACGGGCTTTATGTTCGTCGATCAGCGCCGGAAGGTCTTTACCCGACACACCGCTCAGGGCTTGTGCCAGGAATTTGACGCCGTTGACGTCCCGCGCTTCGGTTCCACCACCCTGCCCGGCGCCGCCCGCCATTGCCAAATCGCGACGCAGCTGAGCGACTTCGTTTTGCAACGATTTGCGCTCATCCAGAAGGCTCTTTACCCGCGCGACAACGTCGTCCGGTTGCGCCTTCAGTTCCAGTGCAACCTGCGCAAGCCGGTGATCCTGGGCCGAAAGGTAACGGTTCGCCTCATCCCCGGTCAGCGCTTCGATCCGGCGCACACCGGCGCTGCTGGCGCTGTCACCTAGTACCACAAAAGTGCCGATATCCCCTGTCTGGCGCACATGAGTACCACCGCACAGTTCTATCGACCATGTTTCTCCATCCTGTCCCTTGCCGGTCGGGGCTTTGCCCATCGAGACAACACGTACTTCGTCGCCGTACTTCTCTCCAAACAAAGCCTGAGCCCCAAGCTCACGCGCGTCGTCAGGCGTCATGATCCGGGTTTCAACGGTCGAGTTCTGGCGAATGAAGCTGTTCACCTCGCGCTCGACCTTTTGAATTTCCTCAAGGCTCAGCGCTTTGGAATGGCTGAAATCAAATCGCAGACGATCCGCCGCATTCAGCGAGCCACGCTGCGCCACATGATCCCCCAACGCTTCCCGAAGCGCTTCGTGCAGCAGGTGCGTGGCCGAATGGTTGGCACGAATGGCAGTACGGCGGGCGTGATCCACCTCAAGCTCGACCGCGTCGCCTTTGGACAGCTTGCCGTTTTCGACCGTTACCTTATGTGCATAGACTTTGCCGTCGGCGAATTTCCGGGTGTCCTCCACCCGGCTAAGGTCATCGCGGTCTTCGACTCGGCGCAGTTCACCCGTATCGCCAATCTGACCACCGGCCTCGCCATAAAACGGGGTCTGGTTCACGACAACCCAACCGCTGCCGCCTGCTTCAATAGTGTCGACCAAAGCGCCATCTACGACCAGCGCGGCAACTTGCGCTTCGGCCTTCTCTGTCTCATACCCAAGGAAATCCGTCGCACCGGCTGAGTCCAGCACGTCAAACCACACCGCCTGATCCGCAGCTTCGCCAGACCCGGCCCAAGCGGCCCGCGCCTTGGCTTTCTGCTCTGCCATTGCGGAATCAAACCCGTCGGTATCGACGGCACGACCCTTCTCGCGCAGCGCATCCTGCGTCAGGTCCAATGGGAAACCATAGGTGTCATAGAGTTTGAAGGCCGCTGCCCCTGGTAACGGCGCGCCTTCGGCCAGCCCTGCAACCTCGTCATCCAACAGCTTCAAACCGCGATCCAGTGTTTGCTTGAACTTGGTTTCCTCAAGCAACAGCGTCTCTTCGATCAAGGGCTGGGCCTGGGTCAGTTCCGAGTAATGCCCTCCCATGAGCTGCACCAACGATGGCACGAGGCGGTGCATAACCGGGTCTTTCGCCCCCAACAGGTGCGCATGGCGCATGGCGCGGCGCATGATCCGGCGCAGAACGTAACCACGCCCATCATTGCTGGGCATGACCCCATCGGCAATCAGGAACGAGGTGGAACGCAGGTGGTCAGCAATCACGCGGTGATGCACATTCTGGTCACCATAGGGATCCACACCGGTTGCATCGGCAGACGCCTCGATCAGGGTTTTAAACAGATCAGTGTCATAGTTGTCATGGCTGCCTTGCAGCAACGCGCCGATCCGTTCCAGTCCCATACCAGTGTCGATGGACTGCATGTCCAGTTCGATCATCGAACCATCTTCGAATTGCTCGTTTTGCATGAAGACGACGTTCCAGATTTCGATGAAACGGTCGCCATCTTCTTCGGCCGATCCCGGAGGACCACCCCAGATGTGATCGCCATGGTCATAGAAGATCTCGGTGCATGGTCCGCAGGGTCCGGTCGGGCCCATCTGCCAGAAATTATCATTGGTCGCGATCCGGATGATGCGATCTTCGGGCACGCCAACCTTTTTCCAGATCTCAAACGCCTCGTCATCGGTGTGATAGACCGTGGTCAACAGGCGGTTCTTGTCGATGCCGAATTCCTTGGTGATCAGGTTCCAGGCGAACGGGATAGCGTCATGCTTAAAGTAATCCCCGAATGAAAAGTTGCCCAACATCTCGAAAAACGTGTGGTGACGCGCGGTATAGCCCACATTGTCGAGATCGTTATGTTTGCCACCGGCCCGTACACATTTCTGCGCCGTCGTGGCGCGTGTATAGTCGCGGTTTTCAAGACCGGTGAACAGGTTCTTGAACTGGACCATGCCCGAGTTCACGAACATCAGCGTTGGGTCGTTACGCGGCACCAGCGGGCTGGATGCCACAACCTCATGCCCCTGTTTTTCAAAGTAGTTCAGAAAGGTCGATCGGATGTCGTTCAGGGTTGGCATAGGGCTCTCTCGGCGCACATAAATCTTGGTCCCCGCAGGTTTATCCCTCTGTCAGAAAAGTGTCCACAGCAGAGGTGCGCCAGAATGCAGCAAGGCGGTCCGATGGACCGCCTTGTTTTGTTCTTACCTACGTTCGTTTGGAAATACCCGGACTTCCGGTTTTCCAATCAGCGATCGTCACGCTTCGAGGATATCATCATCCTCGACAGCACCCGGTGGCATATCGAAATCCAGCCCATGTGCAGCGCGGATCTTGTCTTCAATGTCCAAGGCGATCCGGCTGTTGTCACGCAAATATTGCTTGGCGTTCTCACGCCCCTGCCCGATCCGTTCGTCGCCATAGCTGAACCAAGACCCCGATTTCTCGACCACGCCAGCTTTGACACCCAGATCCAGCAACTCACCCATTTTCGAGATACCTTCGCCGTACATGATGTCGAATTCCACCTGTTTGAAAGGAGGAGCAACTTTGTTCTTAACGACCTTGACGCGTGTCTGGTTGCCGACAACCTCGTCCCGGTCCTTGATCGCGCCGATGCGGCGGATATCCAGACGCACAGAGCTGTAGAACTTCAACGCGTTACCACCGGTGGTGGTTTCCGGGCTGCCGAACATCACACCGATTTTCATACGAATCTGGTTGATGAAGATCACCATACAGTTCGAACGGCTGATCGACCCCGTTAACTTACGCATCGCCTGGCTCATCAAACGGGCCTGAACGCCAACATTGCTGTCGCCCATATCGCCTTCAAGCTCGGATTTCGGTGTCAGCGCTGCCACCGAGTCGACAACGACCATGTTGACCGCACCCGACCGCACCAGCGTATCGGTGATTTCCAGGGCCTGTTCACCGGTGTCCGGCTGTGAAATCAGCAGCTCATCAAGGTCAACACCCAGTTTGCGGGCATATTGCGGGTCCAATGCGTGTTCCGCATCCACAAAGGCGCAAACACCGCCACGTTTTTGCTGCTCTGCGATGCAATGCAGTGTCAGCGTCGTTTTACCCGAACTTTCCGGGCCGTAGATTTCTACAATCCGCCCCATCGGCAGGCCGCCGATTCCCAGCGCGATGTCCAAACCCAGCGAGCCGGTTGAGCTTGCTTCGATATCCTGCGTGGCACCTTCGCCCAGCTTCATGATCGAGCCTTTACCGAATTGCCGTTCGATCTGGGCCAGTGCGCTGTCGAGCGCCTTTTGTTTGTCTGCGTTTTTCTTGTCGCTCATTGTCAGAAGATCCGCCATTGTCCTGTCGCCTTACCTTTTGTCACACCCTTGATCGGGCGGCAATCGCTGCTTTGTTCGCCTCTTGTTCCTTATGGGACCAAAAAGAGAACATTTCAACTAAAACTTACAGAACTCACTCTTCTGCAATTGTGTTAAAGAGTCGTTTACGACAATCTGTGCAAGCAATCAGGACAAGGCGAAACGCGGTACATGCTTGTTTTCTTTGAAGAACGTCTGGCTTTTCTTGCCGTTCCCAAGACTGGAAGCACGGCTTATCATATGGCCTTGCGTGATCGAGCTGATCTTGTGGTCACTCATCCACCAGAACTGAAACACGCGCCGGTGCGCCGGTTTGACCGTTTTTTTCAAAACATGTTTTTGAAAATGTACGACACGGAAATGGAAATCATGGCTGTTGTACGTGAACCCATCGACTGGCTGGGCAGTTGGTATCGGTTTCGCAGTCGCGAAGACCTGATTGGTCACCCTCATTCCACCCGCGACATAAGTTTTGACAAGTTTGTGCAAGCCTACATGCAAAACCAACGCCCTGAGTTTGCCGATGTTGGAAGCCAAAGTCAGTTTTTCCGCACCCGAAGCAATGGGCGTGGAGCGACACATGTCTTCAAATATGAAAACCAGACTGGGATTTTGGACTTTTTGCAAACGCGGCTGAACATTGACATCAATGTGCCACGCGAAAACGTGTCACCTGCAGGAGATCTAAGCCTTTCGCCGAGCACTGAACGACAATTCCGCAATACGCATGCAGCGGAGTTTGCCATTCATGACGCGGCGCTTTGATCAGTTCATTTGCTGAAAAACAGCCTCGGTCAACTGATTGAGAGAGAAAGGTTTGGGCAAAAACGTAAAGTTTGAAATGCCCGGCCCGGACTCGCCGAATGCGCCCTCGGTATACCCTGAAACAAACACAACGCGCGCGTCCGGGCGCGTTTCCCGCGCTTTGCGGACCCAGGTAGGCCCGTCCATGCCCGGCATGACCACATCCGTCACAAAGACATCCACGTTCAATGACGCGTCTTCGAGAAGTTTCAGCGCCTCTTCTGCCGAATCCGCTTCGAGAACGGTATACCCCTTCAATCGCAGCGCGCGGGTGGCAAAGGCGCGAACCGGTGCCTCGTCTTCGACCAGCAGCACCACCCCTTCGCCTTGCCGTGCACTTTGCGCGTCAGGTTTTGCCGGGGTTGTGATCTCGGTTTTTCATCAGTCGCGCACACTGGCAGAATGACCGTGAACTCCGTACCGCGCCCGACAACACTGTCGACGAAGATGAACCCGCCTGTTTGTTTCACAATGCCATAGACGGTCGAAAGACCAAGTCCAGTACCCTCACCTGTTCGTTTTGTTGTATAAAACGGCTCAAACACTTTTTGCAGCTTGTCGGCTGGAATACCTGTCCCGCTGTCCACCACCTTGACCGTGACATATTCGCCAGGTTGAACTGTCGCCCGATCTCGGCTGAGCGGTCGGGACAGCCGCATTATTTCGGTTTCGATACGAATCTCTCCGCCTTCAGGCATGGCGTCACGGGCGTTGACGACAAGGTTCATCAGAACCTGTTCCAGTTGTCGTTTGTCGGCCCGCACCGGTTTGAGAATCGGGTCATGGCTTAGCGTCAATTGCACCTTTTCACCCACCAAACGGTTTAGCAGGTGAATAAGGTCCGAAATCGTGTCACGCAGATCCAACACTTCGGGTCTGAGCGTTTGTTTTCGGGAGAACGCCAGAAGCTGACTGACCAGGGCCGCGGCACGGTTGGCGTTTTGGTTGATCTGAACAAGATCCCCAAAATCCGGATCGTTCTGGTCGTGCCGCAACAACAACAAATCGCAGTGACCGGAAATCGCTGTTAGCAGATTGTTGAAATCATGCGCAACGCCTCCGGCCAATTGCCCAACGGCTTGCATTTTCTGACCCTGAACGAATTGCGCCTCTAGCGTTTTCAACTCGGTCGCGTCGTTCAGGACTGCTATCAGACCCACCTTCCCGTCGATGACAACTTTGCTCAATGTGACTTGAACAAAGACTTCTTTGTCGTCCCGGCTAAGCTGCAGAAACTCTGACTTAGGTACATCCGCTTCCGAGGCGACCCCTGCAAGCCAATCCCGAAGTGGAAGCCGCAGCCCTCGCATGATGTCGTCTATACAGGTTCCCTTAAGGCTGTCTTTCCCCAACAACTTTATCGCCAGCCTGTTCGTGTCGAGGATTGTGCCGTCTGACGAAAGGGTCAAGATTGGAATCGGAAGATCCTCGAAAGACGCACCGGCACCTTGTGTTGTGGACGTGCCGACAGGGATCAGGCCCAAATGATGCTTCGACCCCGTGGTCGACAAATTAGCGACGGCGGCTGAGACCAGACCGTCACGGGCGTTCACCAAATTTGTGGCCCCAATTACCGGTGCACCGTCAAGAAAGACGTCCTGAACACGTTTCACGTCAGAACCAAGCATCTTTTCGGCAGCGGAATTGGCATGCTGGATTTCGCCTTTATGCCCAACGGAAAGAACCGGGATGGCCAAGTCACGGCTGTTTACCCCCTCGCCCTCTTCAAAGCGCCAACAAAACAACTCGGTGTCCAGCCGAGACACGGTGAGGGATAACATGTTCGCGCTGTTGGGAAACTCATCATAGGCACGGCCATGCGATTGTGCCTGAGATTGCAACCGAAGCAAAACGGCCTGAGGGTTCGAAAAGGTCGATCGCAAGCATAAACTCAGGGACTTACCAGTTTCGGCCCCAAACCGTTTTTGTGCGTGTATGTTCGCGACCAGAATATCGCCAAACCGGTCGGCCACCAGCAAGGGGGCAACCTCCAGTTCCGCAAATGCCCTCATCAGGGCTGCACTGCGCTGTGCGGATCGGATGGCCAATCGCCCCTTTATCGTGACGCAAAGCACCGCAAATAAAAGGGAAACACCGGCCACTGTAAGGCCAGAACTCCACTCCGGCGGCAACAGACCTGTGATTGGCGCTAAGGCGATCAAAAGAGCCAAGCTCAGAAGCGATCCTACGCGCGTCGCTGAAGGCAGTTGGGTGTAAGAGAGGTCGCGTACAGAAAATGCAGTGTCAGACATAAACGGCTCAAACGCAAAAAGGTGTCGGAAGTAACATCCAAAATGGTTAATGCCCGCTTAACTAAAGAATGCGGGAAATTATCTACCTTAGGTTGTTATTTGCCCGAGCCTTATCTCGTCAAGTGTGCCGTGAAAAACCCGTCTGACCCGTGTGCGACTTGCCATGATTTGCGGAATGTCTCGGCCCATTCCGGGTTTCGCGCCAAAAAGGAATCAACGATTGCGTCGTTTTCGTCAGCCAGAACCGAGCAGGTGGCATAGGCGAAAATACCGGCCTTTCGAACTAACACGCTCGTATTCTGTAAAATTCCGGATTGGATTTGCGTGAGATCTTGCAAGCGCTCTTCGGTCAAAGCCCACTTTCCCGCAGGTGCGCGCCGCCACGACCCGCTACCAGAACACGGAGCATCCGCAAGTACGATGTCAAAAGGCTCTTGTTCATCTAGTTCCTTTGACGTCAGAATTTTCACGTGGGCCCCGGCGCGTTTTGCGCGCGCAGGAAGATCCCGCATCCGGGCTGCATTCACGTCATGGGCAAAGACTTGGACACCATTAAACGCAGCCAAGGCCAGCGATTTGCCACCGCCCCCTGCGCAGTAGTCAAGGACACGCATGCCCGGCTGAAGCTCTAGCGCCGCAACAACCGCCTGACTGGCAGCGTCTTGTAGTTCGACCAACCCGTCCTGATAGGCGCGGCCCTGCGCAATCTTGCGCGCGCCTTCGGTCACTTCCAAAGCTGTCGTGCAAAACGCGTGCGGCTGCGCTGTAACGCCATCGGCCTGCAGCACGGCTATCGCAGACGCTGCATCAGCCTTGAGCAAGTTCACCCTTAAATGCACCGGAGCCCGTAATCGCAGCGCCTCGGCCACGACCGGAGTCTCAGATCCCAACGAAGCCGAAAACCGGGGCCAAAGCCATTCGGGAATATCAAGTCGTTCGGCGTCTGACCGAAAGGCCCGTGCGATCTCTGACGGCTGCACGGGATCAGGCGCATGTCTGTCGCCTGTGAATATGGCTGCTGTGTCCCCACCCTGAGCCCGCGTTGCGCCAATCATCAAACCGCGCCCGGTGTGGCCACCGCCAAGCGCTGCAAAGGATCGCTGGCAGCGCAGTGCATCAAACACATGATCCCGTACCGCTGCGCGATCTTTTGATCCTGCAAAGCGGCTGCGACGTGCCCATCCGGTCAACGCCTTTTCAACGGGCGCTCCGGTCAAAATCTCGTCCAAGATTTCAATCGCGGCCTGAACACGAGCTGCCGGGGTCATGTCGACCTCCCTAAGGTGTGGGTGAACGCAAAACGGCGCCCGTGTCTGGGCGCCGCATGCAACAGGTCAGCAGATCACATCACCCGGTAATTGGGGCTTTCGCGGGTGATCTGAACGTCATGCACGTGGCTTTCCTTCAGACCGGCACCGGTGATTTTAACAAAGCTGCAATTTTTACGCATCTCTTCAACGGTTGCGCAGCCAGTATAGCCCATTGCTGCACGCAGGCCGCCTACAAGCTGGTGGATCACAGCGCTGGCGGAGCCTTTGTAAGGCACCTGCCCTTCGATACCTTCAGGCACCAGCTTGTCATTGGCTGCGTCCTTCTGGAAATACCGGTCCGCCGATCCACGCGCCATGGCACCCAGGCTTCCCATCCCGCGATAGGATTTGAACGAGCGACCCTGATATAGAATGACTTCGCCCGGGCTTTCATCGGTGCCTGCGATCATCGAACCTACCATGGCGCAAGAGGCACCTGCAGCAATCGCCTTGGCAAAATCGCCCGAGAATTTGATGCCTCCGTCAGCGATGACGGGCACGTCACCTGCGGCTGCCGAACAATCACTGATCGCGGTCAGCTGCGGTACGCCAACGCCCGCCACCATGCGCGTGGTGCAGATCGACCCCGGACCGATACCAACCTTGATGGCGTCAGCCCCCGCATCAATCAATGCTTTGGTCGCTTCACCTGTGGCAACGTTTCCTGCGATGATCTGAACTTCATTGGATAGCGTCTTAACGCGCTTTACCGCGTCCAACACGCCTTGCGAATGGCCATGAGCAGTGTCGACCACAATGATGTCCACACCCGAATCCACCAGTTGTTCCGAGCGTTCAAAGCCCGCGTCACCGACCGATGTGGCGGCAGCTACGCGCAGACGGCCCAGCCGATCTTTACAAGCTGTTGGGTTCAAGACGGCTTGTTCAGTGTCTTTCAAAGTTAAAAGCCCGGTCAGCTTCCCCTGGGTGTCTACCACAAGCAGCTTTTCGATGCGTCGGGCCCGCATCAGGCTTTTGGCTTCTTCCAGATCTGCGGGTTCTTGCAGCATGGCCAGATTGTCAGCCGTCATCATCGCCTTGATCGGAGTGTCGTCCGAAGTGGCAAAACGCATATCCCGGTTGGTCACGATGCCCACAACGCGACCTTCCGCATCCACGACAGGAAAACCGGTGAAGTTGTAGCGTTCTACAAGGGCCTGTGCATCTGACAGCGTCTGATCCGCGCGCAACGTGACAGGGTTATAAACGATACCCGATTCAAACCGCTTGACCCGGCGCACTTCGCGGGCTTGTTCTTCGACCGAAAGGTTCTTGTGAATGACCCCGATGCCACCGGCTTGGGCCATTGCAATCGCCATGCGCGCCTCGGTCACGGTGTCCATGGCCGAGCTCAGCAGCGGTATGTTCATGGTGATTTCACGCGTCACACGTGTGGTGGTATCTGCTGTCGCCGGAAGCACTGAAGATGCGCCCGGAACCAGAAGAACGTCGTCAAAGGTGAGTGCCTCACGAATCTGCATCTGAAAACCCCATGCAAAAGCCCGTTTGACGGCGACCCTATCGCATGGATTGAACCAAAGGGAAAGCCCCCCAAAGCAACTCAAGGCAATGGCGGTGCAGAAAACGCCGCAAGCTGAGCAAATCGTGCCGCTGATAGCCCTTTCCCTTTGCGCTCAACATCATATCTTGCGCCCAATACGCGCGAATATGAAAAGGTATGTCTCTGATGACCACCGACCCACTTGTCGTCTTTACGCCCTCTGGTAAACGCGGACACTTCCCCGTCGGAACTCCGATTCTAACTGCGGCCCGTCAGTTGGGCGTGGATCTGGATTCGGTTTGTGGCGGGCGTGGGATCTGCTCCAAATGCCAGATCACACCCAGCTATGGCGAATTTCCCAAGCATGGTGTCACCGTATCCGAAAACGCGCTGAGCGAATGGAACGCGGTTGAACAGCGCTATGACGACAAGCGAGGCTTGAAACCGGGCCGTCGTCTGGGATGTCAGGCGTCCGTGCAAGGTGATGTCGTGATCGATGTCCCACCCGAAAGCCAGGTGCACCGTCAGGTCGTGCGCAAGGCGGCCGCGGCCCGTGCCATCACCATGGACCCGGCGACTCGCCTGTACTTCGTGGTCGTCGAAGAACCCGACATGCACTCACCCACGGGCGATCTTGAGCGTCTGGAACGTGCCCTGCGCGAGCAGTGGAAGATCGAAGCTGTCACAGCCGATCTGTCGCTTTTGTCCAAGCTGCAGCCGGTGCTGCGCAAGGGCAAGTGGGAGGCCACGGTGGCCGTTCATAAGGGCCACAACGACAGCGTTGCCCGAATTGTCGAAATCTGGCCGGGCCTGCATGAAGGCGGGCTTTATGGCTTGGCGATCGACCTCGGCTCGACCACCATCGCAGCCCACCTGACCGATCTGGAAACAGGTGAGGTCAAGGCGTCCTCGGGTCTGATGAACCCGCAGATCCGGTTTGGCGAAGACCTGATGAGCCGCGTTTCATATTCGATGATGAACCCCGGCGGCGATCAGGAAATGACCAAGGCCGTGCGCGAGGCGATCAACGATCTGACCACCTCAATTGCCGAAGAGGCCGAGATCGACGCCGCACTGATCGTGGAAACCGTATTTGTTTGTAACCCGGTCATGCACCACTTGCTATTGGGTCTGGATCCGGTTGAGCTGGGGCAAGCACCTTTTGCGCTGGCCACATCGGAGAGCATGTCCCTGCCCGCGCGCGAGATGGATCTGACGACCATGAATCCACGCGCGCAGATCTATATCCTGCCGTGTATCGCAGGCCACGTAGGCGCGGACTGCGCCGCCGTGGCGCTGTCGGAGGAACCGGGCAAATCCGAAGATCTGGTCTTGATAGTGGACGTAGGCACCAACGCGGAAATCCTGTTGGGCAACACCAGCCGCGTTCTCGCCTGTTCTTCGCCCACTGGCCCTGCCTTCGAAGGCGCTCAGATCAGTTCTGGCCAGCGCGCGGCCCCCGGCGCGATCGAGCGGATTGAGATCGACCCTGTTACCAAAGAACCCCGGTTCCGCGTGATCGGGTCCGAGAAGTGGTCGGATGAAGAAGGGTTTGACCTTGATATCGCAACCACTGGCATCACCGGCATCTGTGGTTCCGGCATCATCGAGGCGGTTGCTGAAATGCGTATCGCCGGCTTGCTGGATGAAAGCGGATTGATTGGTTCGGCCGAGCAGACTGGCACAGCACGCTGTGTCCCCGAAGGACGAACCCATGCCTATCTGATCCACGACGCCAGCGCCGAAGGTGGCCCGCGCATCACCGTCACCCAAGGCGATATCCGCGCAATCCAGCTGGCGAAATCGGCGCTTTATGCCGGTGCACGCCTGCTGATGGATGAAATGGATGTCGAACGCGTGGACCGTGTGGTTTTGGCCGGCGCGTTTGGGGCGCATATCTCAACCAAACACGCAATGGTACTAGGCATGATACCGGATGCGCCGCTTGAGAAAGTCTCCAGCGCGGGTAACGCCGCTGGTACAGGCGCACGTATTGCACTGTGCAATATCTCAGCACGGACCGAGATTGAACGCGTTGTACGCGAGATCACGAAAATTGAAACCGCTATCGAACCAAAGTTCCAGGATCACTTCGTCGCGGCCAACGCGATTCCACACAAAACTGATCCATTCCCGGAACTGGCGCAGGTTGTCACGTTGCCCCACCCAAGCTTCAACACCGGCGGTGCCGACACCGAAGCCGGTGGCGGTCGCCGCCGTCGGCGTCGCGGATAATCATACATTGGAACGACCGGCACTTGGTTGCCGGTCGTTCCTTGCAGAAATTCCAAGTTCAATGGCCGTCAATGCCAGGAATCAAGTCAGACCGCGGTGCACATGCACGGCGCACGGCGCGTGACGAACAACGCGCGAAGCTGTCGATCCTAGGAAATAGTCGCTCAACCCCGGTTGGTGAGAACCAATGACGATACAATCGATGCTCCTGCTTGTGGCATAATCAATGATCGTCCGGGCAGTGTGGCCTTTGACGATTTCGGGTGTCACACCTTCAAGGCCCTCAACCTTTTCCAACAGTTTCAGTCGCGCACGGTCAAACCCTTCTGCGACAACGGATTTATCCAGATAGGCACTTACAGATCCCTGTGGCATTTCGTAAACATGCAATGCGATTATGTCGGCCCCGTTTTCCGACAATGCGCGAGCAACTTCCAGCGTGTGCTGCGATATGCCGTGATCCAATGCCATAGGGACAAGAACTTTTTTATACATCGAGGCCTCCAAATCTGGCGGGACTATGCCCAGGGTCTCAGGATAATCTTAGGGGCTGCCACAGCACCAGAGCGGATATCGCGAAATGCCTGCGCCCCTTCAGCCAAGGCGCGTTCCTCAGCCCAGTCCAACGCGCCCAGCCGTCCGTCAAAGATCGCTTCTGCCGTTTCGCGGAAATCCCGAGCGGTATACGTGTATGTGCCGATAAAGGTTATTTCCTGCAACGTCATGCGGCGCACGTCCAGACCGCCGGTGTCTTCGCCAAGACCTACATGCGCGATCACACCGCCGGGGTCCGCGACGGCTGATGCGACGGATCGTGTTGCCGCAAAACCCACAGCGTCGATAACGAGCGGGAAGTTTCCAATCGCAGCGTCCGCAATTTTTAAGTTCTCAACCTGCTGCAGAAAAGTCCGGCGTAAGGCGTTGGGTTCTGCAATTGTGACATCTTCGACCTCCATCGCACGCAAGGCCAATGCGGCGGCAAGCCCGATCGCGCCGCCGCCAATGACCAGAGCGCGACGGGGCATCGCCGGGTGCAACGCTTCCAGCGCCAACCGCGCTGCATGCCAACTGACAGCCAGTGGTTCGGCCAACGCGGCCTTCGCAAACGAGATATGATCCGGTACGACAACCAGATTTCTGTCCGGCATCGAGACAAACTGCGCAAAGGCCCCTTCGCGTGGTGGCATTGAAATGATCTGACGATCCGGGCACAGATTTTCACGACCTGCCACGCAGGCTGGACATTGACCGCAGCTCACCAGCGGATTGATCGTTACACGATCTCCTGCGCGAAGACCTTCGACAATCACCCCGGCGGCTTCATGCCCAAGGATCAAAGGAGCCGGTCGCCGCGCATCATGGCCAAGATACGCGTGCATGTCTGATCCACAGATGCCTACGGCTTCAATTCGGATCAGATGTTCAGATGCAGCGGGCACTGCATTCGGCACATCGCCGAACTCCATCTGTTCTACACCTTTGTAAACCAGTGCTTTCATTTGGCCGTGAACCCTCCATCCACCATCAAAACCTGTCCGGTCACATAGTCCGAGGCGCGTGAACACAGGAAAAGAATCGGTCCGTCGATATCCTGCATCCGACCATTGCGCCCAATGCAGGTTTGCGCCGCATTTCGCTTGGCACGATCTGGGTCATCGAACACGGCCTGCGTCAGCTCCGTGGGAAAGAACCCTGGTCCGATGGCATTTGCTGTAATGCCAAAGGGCGACCATGCCTCGGCCATCGCGCGGGTCAATTGCCCGATCCCCGCCTTCGTTGCGCCATAGGCGATACCACCGGGAAACGCACGCGTTGTTTGCAGCGAAGCAAAATTGACAATGCGCCCCCACCCCTTGTCTTTCATCGCAGGCACCATGGCCTGACTTAGAAAAAACGGTGCGCTGAGGTTCACCGCCAGCGTGGCGTCCCACCCTTCTGGTGTCACATCATCGGCGGCCTCACGCGTGTTTAGCCCAGCCGCATGAACCAGAATGTCGGGCGCGCCAAACTTGGCGCCGACGGCTTCCGCCACGCGATCAATTCCGTCACGATCAGCGACATCGGCTTCCACTGAAGCGGACCGAGATCCAATCTCGGCTTGCATCTGCGCCAACGCATCTTGGCGCCGCGCCACGCCAACAACCTGCGCACCTGCTGCTGCGAGCGCGCGCGCCACTTGCCGCCCCAGACCCGAGCTTGCACCGGTGACACAAGCCACCCTACCCGTCAGGTCAAACAAAGCACGCGGATCATCCATCTGCGGTCAGATCAAACTGCTCATCCGGGAAATACTTGGCCAGACGCACGTCTGCGGCACGCGCGTGCCCTTCCATCCCTTCCAGCCGCGAAATCCGCGCAGTTGCAACGGCAATGGGCTTGGATCCCTCCCGCGTTGCCCGCTGCCAGGTCACGATCTTCATGTATTTGTGGACGCTCAGACCGCCGGTATAACTGGCCGCGCCAGAGGTCGGCAGAACGTGATTGGTTCCGGTGGCTTTGTCGCCATAGGATACAGTGGTTTCCTCTCCCAGAAACAACGAACCATAGCAGGTCAACCGGTCCAGCCACCAATCCAGATCCTCGGCCTGCACGGTCAGGTGTTCGGGGGCGTATTCATCGGAACACGCAGCCATGTCTTCGCGATTATCGCAGACGATGACCTCGGCATAGTCCCTCCACGCGGCTGCAGCGTTTTCCTTGTTCAATTCGGGTAAATCGTCGATCAACTGCGGCACCAGCTCCATAACTTTCTGAGCCAAGGCACGATCATCCGTCACCAGCCAAACCGGAGAGTTATACCCGTGTTCGGCCTGACTGACCAAGTCGGTGGCAACCACATGTGCATCTGCGCTGCTATCGGCCAGGATCAGGGAGTCAGTTGGTCCCGCAATCATGTCGATGCCAACCTTGCCGTAGAGAATGCGCTTGGCCTCGGCCACGAACTGGTTGCCCGGCCCAACAAGGATGTTTGCACGCGGCAAACCAAACAGGCCGTAGGTCATCGCCGCGACGCCCTGCACACCGCCCATCGCCAGAATACTGTCAGCCCCGCAGATATGGGCCGCATAGACAATCGCAGGCGCAACCCCTTCGCCCGGACGAGGCGGCGAGCACGCTGTGATGTGGCGGCATCCGGCAACCTTGGCTGTGGTCACAGTCATGATCGCACTGGCGATATGGCTGTAGCGTCCGCCGGGCACATAGCACCCTGCCGCGTCGACGGGGATGGCCTTTTGCCCTGCGACAACACCGGGCACAATCTCGGTCTGAACGTCCGACACGGTGGCCTTTTGCGTTTCGGCAAAGCGACGCACATTGTCATGGGCAAAGCGGATATCAGCCTTCAACTTCTCGGGCACCAGCGCTATGGCGGCATCGATCTCGTCCTGAGTCATCAGGACATTGCCCTCGAACTTGTCGAACTTGGCAGCGTATTCCAGAGCCTTGGCGTCACCTCCTGCCTCGATATCAGACAGGATTGTCTTGACCGTATCATGCACCTCGGTCGCATGAGACTGCGCCGTAAGGGTCGCCTTTTTCAGATAGTCACGGGGCATGTTCAAAAGGTCCTATTGGTAGATTTCAGGAAGCAAGGTGGTCGAGACAGCTGGTACGTAGGCGATCAGCAACACCACGATCAGCATGGTCAATACAAAGGGCACAGCTCGGGCGGCAATCTTCAGAATCGACTCGCCGGTAATGCCAGATACAACGAACAGGTTCAGACCCAGCGGTGGTGTGATGAAACCAACACCCAGCGCAGTGATCATCATTATGCAGAACTGGATCTCGTTCATGCCAATGTTGTCGGCCAGCGGTTTCAGGATCGGTGCAAGGATCACGATGTTCGGTGTCGTTTCCATGACGCAACCCGCAGCGATCAAGATGCCGATCATCAACAGGATCAGCAGATAAGGATCATCCGTCAGCGACGTGACCGAGGTCACAAAGCCCTGAGGCACACCCATGATCGCCAGCGCTTCGGCCAGCGGCGCAGAAAAAGCGATGATGGGAAGGATGACACCGTTTACCTTGGCAGAGCTGACCAGCATCGACGGGAAGTCCGCCAGCGTCAGTGTGCGTAGGATGAAGCCCATGATGATGGTGACGACAACAGCGGTCGCACCGGCCTCGGTCGGCGTCAAGCGACCCGAGAAGATGCCGTAGAAGATGATGCCCGGCACGATGAAGGCGTACCAGCCGGATTTGAGCGCCTTGCCCAAGTTGGACAGCCACTCACCCATGGTCATCATGCCACCGCCTTCGTAGGCATAAAGGCGATTCATGATGATGTTGGTGATCAGGATCGATACCAGAATGGCCAGTCCGGGGATCAGAGCGGCCAGAAACAGCGTCGAAGCTGAAATACCCAGCACAAGCCCGATGATGATATAGGCAATCGACGGCGGGATCAGAATGCCGGTACAGGCCCCGGCGGCTACCAGCGCACAGGCATAGGGGCGCGGATACCCGCTTTCAACCAGACGGTTGATGGTCATCCGACCCACAGCAGCAGCGCCCGCCGCGTCCGAGCCCGAGATCGCCGCAAACATGCCACAGACAAGCACGGTGGCCGACCCAAAGCCGCCTTTGGCAAAGCAGGTCAGCGCTTCGGCCACGTCCAGAAACTTGCGCGATAACCCTGTGCGAACCAGAACGTCCCCGGTCAGAATGAACAGGGGCACAGCGGTCAACGCAAAGGCATCGATACCGGTGAAAAGGCTTTCGCCCACCAAGCTTAGCGGCAAGTCGCCGGACATGATCAGCATGACGATAGCTGCCGACCCAATGGCGGCCCAAACGGGCACAGCCATGGCGATCAAGGCAACGAACAGGATCACGGGGACATAGAAATCCCAGCCGAGTTCAACAGTTTGATTGAGGGAATTCCAAAGCATTCAATTTCTCCTCAGTCAAACAGCTTGTCGCCTTCGAAGACGGGAGTGCCGTCTCGCAGACATTTCAGATCACGCATCAGGGATTGGATCAGCCGCCAGATCATCAGCGCAAATCCAGTGGGTACAGCCATCAGGAACCAGACTTTCGAAACCCGCAGGCCATCTGTTACCGAGCCGAATTTGGCCGAGACATGAACCGCCTCGTAAGACCAATAGAGCGCGATAACGGCCACGACGAACATCACCAGATCGCCGAAGATATAAAGCAACGCCTTAGGGCGCGGCCCAAGGTAATGCATGATGACGTCAATTCGGATATGCGCACGTTCCTTGACCGCAGCGGCCGCCCCGATCCAGGCGAGGTAGATGAAGGAATAGCGCACGATCTCTTCGCCCCAGATCGAAGAGTAAGCGAAGATCTCACGCCGCAGCACCTCGATCGCCATGGTGATCACCAGCATCACGTAGAACACCAGCAACAGCCAACGCTCTGCGTTTCGGTCAATGTTTTGAAGAACGGTCATCTGATCCTCTGGCGATAGGACAGCCAGACCCGCGCCTGCCGTGGCGGGCCGATTACAGCCTGACTGTAGAAAACAATCGTGGACGCCTGGATGGCGTCCACGCATAACGCCTTAGGCGTCGTGAACGTAGTATTTGCCCTGCGTTCCGGCAGCTTCGACCAGCTTTTCGAAGTTTTCCATCGACCCGGCCAGTTCGGTCTTGAACGGATCCCAGTCGGCGTTCTGATAACCGCCCGCATCCTGCCATTCGGCCAGTTGGTCTTCGCTGAGCGAGTGGAATTGGACGCCTGCCTTGTTCAGCTCGGCCATGGCATACGCGCGTGCCGACGGAACCTTGGACAGGTTCTGGTGCGCGGTCATTTCAGACCCCCACATGATGCCTTCCTGAACGTCAGCGGGCATCGAGTTGAACCACTCGAGGTTACAGGAATAAACCTGACTGTCCGGAACCGCTTGTGTGAAGGTCACGTGGCTCAGTATGTCCTTGAAGCCGAAGACAAACAGCGCGCCAACCGAAGGATCAAGCGCATCTGCGACACCTTGTTTGATGGCCGAAGGTGTCTCACCCCAGGCAACAGGGGTCGGGTTGGCGCCAACCATACGGTAATATTGCTGGAGCATCTTCGAGCCGGGAACACGGAACTTGATTCCACTCATGTCGCCCGGCGTGATGACTGCATTGCCACCCTGACGAACCGCAACGACACGGGGATCAATGTTCACATAGAACAGCGCCTTGAAGCCCGCAGCTTCGACCTTGGGATGAACCTCATTCTTCCACGTATCCGAATGGACAAGGTTGGTGAAACGCTGGTTCGAACCGCACAGATACGGCATGTTGATCAGATCAACGGTCGACGCAAATGGCGCGAAGTTCGACAGCGAATGCTGCGCCACCTGAATGGTGCCGCCCTGCACTTTCTGCACAAGGGATCCACCGGCACCCAGCTGCCCACCCGGAGCGAGTTTGACATAGACTTTACCATTGGTGGCATTCTGGATGTTTTCTTTAAGATCCAGCTGCATGATCGGATAGCTGCGCGATGCCCCCAAAACATACGCCGTCGCGATGGTCATCACATGATCGGCCGCCTTTTCCCGCTCGCTTTCTTCTTTGGCGGTCTGCGCTGCGGCTTCAGACGACCACAACACCCCGCCTGCTCCGGCGACCAAAGCGGCCGTGAACGCACCACTTGCGCTCAGCTTTAGGAAATTGCGACGTTCGGCTGACGCCAGTTCGGTCTTGTCGTTGTTCATGAATTGCCCTCCCAAGCAAAAGTTCAGCTGCCGTCTGTTGCGTCGCGGTCAGCCTCCTTTTTCAGAATTGCGACAACGAACAAGATCGACGCCGCGAACAGAACCAACATCTCTCCTACGTCCCCAAGAAACGCACTGTTCGCATAGGCACCCAAGGCGACGTTGGCGAAATAGATCGCAAAAACGACGGCTGATGCAGCAACAAACATTTCAGGGCTCCCTACAGAATCGGCTCTCCAATCCATTTGTAAGCGCTTACATGATAAATGCAAGCGCTTACATCTCCACTTTCAAAGTCCTTAAAAAACGCATAACTTAGGGCAAACGGAATTATGAGTTTGAAAATGTCAAAACATAGATCCGCTCCGACGTTGGATGACGTCGCCAAGGCTGCGGGTGTTTCAACTGCCACGGTATCGCGGTGCCTGAACAATCCGCAGCAGGTCGTCGAGGCGACGCGGAGGCGTGTTTTATCTGCGGTCGACGCTTTGGGATATACCCCGAACTTTGCTGCGCGTGTGATGGCGGCGAAACGATCTTTTACGATCGGAGCAATCATTCCAACGATGGAAAACGCCATTTTTGCGCGGGGTTTGCAAGCTTTTCAGGAGGAAATTCACAAACGCGGATACACGCTGCTGGTATCCAGCTCTGCCTACAAACCCGAAGTCGAACAAGAACAGATCCGAACCCTTGTGGCCCGTGGCGCGGATGCGCTTTTGCTGATTGGCCATGATCGCGATGAACGAATTTATGACTATCTGGAACGTCAAAGGGTGCCAGCTTTGGTTGCCTGGTCGTTCAGTCCGAACAACCGCACGCCATCAGTTGGATTCGACAACCGGCAAGCCATGAAAATCCTGGCTCAGCAGGTCATTGGACTGGGTCACACACGTCTTGCAACGATTTCGGGCTTTAGCAAGGGAAACGATCGCGCTCGGCTGAGAATTGAAGGTATCCAGGATGCGATGACTGAAAACGGTCTGGCGTCCGATGATCTGATCGTTGAGGAAACTACTTATGAAATCGAAAACGGGGCCGAGGCATTCAGGGACCTCATGTATCACGCGCGCGCGCCTACAGCAGTTCTTTGTGGCAACGACGTTCTGGCCGTAGGGGCCATGCGACAAGCCCAAGAGATGGGGCTGCGTGTACCTGACGATGTCTCGATCACTGGGTTTGACGACATCGAACTGGCCCGTATCGTTTCCCCCGCCCTTACGACAGTTCACGTCCCCCATCGCGAGATGGGTCAAAAAGCAGCGCTGGAGTTGATTCACATGATCGAAACAAACGCGCCCGGTCGTTCTGTGGAACTGTCTACAAGACTGATATGCCGCGCGTCCTTACAGGCAGCGACAGGATAAGCGAGGCGAACATTTTTCCGGAGGTTTGGAGCGGGTAGCGCGCACCATGTTGCTGTTGCAACATGTTGCAAATCGAACGTACCCCCTTGTCCATGTTGCATTTTGCGAATTTGACTTGTAGCAACTTGTGTCAACATGTTGCAAATCAACTCACCGCAAGTGTGGGGCAGAATGTGGGGCAGATATGGCAAGAGGCAACAACCGGCTTTCCGCAACTCAAGTAAAGAACGCGCCGCCCGGCAGCGTTGTGCAGGACGGCGGCGGCCTATCCCTAAAGCGCTCTCAGAGCGGCGGGCGGTGGACATTCCGTTTTCAGATCAACGGTAAGCGGCGAGATATGGGCTTGGGCTCTTACCCTGACATGTCCCTGTCTGATGCGCGCAAAGAACGGTCGAAGTGGGCCGCTTTCGCGGAACGCGGCGAAGATCCGATTGCAGAGCGTGAGCGCCAGCGCCTTGAGGAAGAGAACGGCCAGAACGACCCGACGTTTGAGGAAATGGCGCAACTGGTGTTCGATGGGCGCAAGGAGCGCCTGCGCGGCGACGGCAAGCGCGGCATGTGGTTTTCCCCGCTCAAGAACCACGTAATCCCAAAGATCGGCAATCGCAGAATCAGCACCCTGCACCAGCGCGATATTCACGATGCCTTGAAGCCGATCTGGCGCACCAAACACGAGACTGCCGACAAGGCGATGTACCGCACTCGCATGGTTCTGCGGCAGGCAAAGTTGATGGGCTATGAGGCGGAACCGTTCATCTGTGACGCGGCCCGTCACATGCTGGGTTACGTGGAGCGCGTTCAAAAGCCCCTGCCCGCAACGCCTTGGCAAGAGATCCCTGATCTGTATGCGCGGCTGGATCAACACCACCCCTCTTACCTGGCTCTGCGTTTCACGATCCTGACGGCGGCGCGCGGGATGCCAGTGCGAGGGGCTCGATTCGATGAGATTGACGGCGACGTGTGGACGGTGCCGAAAGAGAGGATGAAAGGCGAACGAGGCAAAGTGCAGGATTTCCGCATCCCTCTATCGACCGAGGCCATGAACGTGGTTGAGATTTGCCGCGAATTGCGCCGCAATGACTTCCTGTTTCCAAGCCCGAGGACGAACAAAGGCGTCAGCGACGTTGCCATGGCGAAGGTACTGAACCACCTGAATGAAATGGGTCGCATACACGGTTTCCGGTCGTCGTTCAGGATGTGGATTCAGGACAATGAAACGGCAAGTTTCGAAACCGCGGAAACGGCCTTAGCCCATGCCATCGGCAATAAGGTGGAGCGGTCCTATGCGCGCTCAGATCTGCTGGATAAGCGACGCGTCCTCATGCAGAAATGGGCCGATTTCGTAACCCAGACCGAAAGCAAGATATTGCAGCTTCGCGGTTAAATAGGCAGCGGCTCGGTTCGTTTACGACACAATTTTTGTGTACTCTGGGGGCAAGACCTGAAAACAAGCATATTTTCAACTGCATCTTCAAACCAAATAGCGGACGTTCGTCAAAATTTGGGCTGTGACCGAGTTGCGGACAAAGCCGCCGTCAATTTTTCGAGTTCTGCCGGAACTTTCCGGGCGGTATTCCTGTCCATCGCTTGAAAGTGCGTGAGAAACTGGCTGGCTCAGGAAATCCGACCAGACTACCCACTTGTGGCAGTTCCAGATCGCTGTTTAGCAACAGCGCCTGCGCGCGTATCTTTCGTCGTTCATCTATCCGCCTATGAAGGGACGTTCCCTCTTTTGAGAGCGCACGTCTCAGCTTGCTGGGGCTGAGTGAAGTCAGCTTACAAAACCTTTCGAGTGAAACGTCTTGCTGATCAAGGTAAAGGTCGATCAGACGGTCCAGTTGTGAAAGAAAAGCGTCGGCGCGTTCTGCATCGGGCAGCTTCTGGCCTTTAACGGATCGAAGTCCAAGCAGCAACCAAGCAGCGGGAAACTCAAACTTGGCGCCCATGCGGTTCCCGCGTTTTACCGTCATTTGGTTCCGATATGTGTTCGGGACTGTTTTGGGATCGCATATTGTGATTTTGAACTCTTTTGGTTGCCATTCGTCTTTGCAGCACGCGCGGCACAGGCTCATCATAAAACCTGCGTAGTATCCCTCTGCTTGCCTTGGGAGTGACGTTGGCTCGAATGTGCGGAGCGAGTTCAACTCTGCGGTCGTCCCATTTGTTTTCAGTTCATAGGTTGCCATGCTGGAGAGACGCGCAACATCTACGACCAAAGATGTGAGCAGCTCGCCGAGCGTAGCGCCATCAAAATTGAGGACACGCATGTTCGGCAGGGTATCGACAGCCGCGAAGGCGCCAATCTCAAAACCAAAATGTGGATTACCGATTGCTTTGGCCAAGTCATCGAGCAGATCGTACCAAAGCTGCCCGATCATGAACGCTTCACCTCTGCGGATGTCGTCATAACTCAATCCAGTTTTGGCAAGGAAAGGCTCTACTGAAATACCTTGCTCCAGTGCTTTGCTCAGGAACGGCTGAGCCATGACGCAGGACACAACCGGCAGAACTGATTTTGTGGTTTTGATTTTAGACATGGCTCACAATCCGGTTAACAATTCTGCTCATATTTTTTTAAAGATGCGCAGTACCGTTAATGACAAACTGTTTGATTTAAAAGAGACTGAGGGATGATGAAGCTCCGCTAAAGCCCACGCGACGGGTGTGCGGTCAGGCCACATAGCTCGTTTCTGGGAGGAAATCATGAGGGCAACTTTTGCCACTTTTGCTCTTTGCGTTTGTTTTTTTGCCACCTTTGCCGGAGCGCAAGAAGAGGACTTTCCGATCCTCTTTACCAATGTCCATGTTTTTGATGGAGTGAATGAACAGCGCATTGAGAATGCAAACGTCCTCGTCGTGGACAACCTAATCGTAGAGGTCTCGAGCGAACCGCTGGCGGTTGCGAATGCTCAAATCATAGATGGCGGTGGGCGTACGCTTATGCCGGGGCTAATCGATAGTCACGTACATATCAACATGTACAAGGATGGCACACTTCCGGATCTTGCAAACACCACGTGGGAGGAAATCGGCGCCCGTGCTGCTGCCTTTGGTCAGGAAATGCTGGCAATGGGGTTTACGACGATTCGTGACATGTGCGGCGCTCATGACGGTCTCAAACGAGTGATTGATCAAGGATTGCTACCGGGGCCGCGTATCTACCTTGCCGGTGGCTGTATCGGTCAGACCAGTGGTCACGGCGACTGGGGCTTGGCGGGCCAGCGGAAAGGTGAGAGCAACCTTGAAATGCTTGAGCTCACTAGAACCGTAGATGGACGCGCTGAAGTTCTGGAGGCAGGTCGTCGCAATTTTGCACTGGGCGCGCACTTCTTGAAAATTATGGTTAGCGGCGGTGTGACGTCAATCAAAGACCCGCTCTTTCTTTCGGGTTTCACTGATGATGAGATCCGTGCGGCGGTTGAGACGGCCGAAGACTGGAACAGCTATGTCGCGATGCATGTCTTTGTGGACTACGATCTTGACCGCGCGCTGGACCTTGGCGTCATGGTTGTTGACCATGGGTTGACCATCAAAGAGCCGACGATGCAGAAGATGGTTGAGAAAGGTGCTTTCTTTTCGCCAAACCTCACGGCGCTCGCGTCCGAAGCATTGGCGCACCCGATGCACCAGGATCCGTCATTTCCGCCAACCGCAAAATTTATGTCGCTGCGAGAAGACAGCAAGCAGCTCACTGATCTGATAAAGAAGTACCGGCCCAAGATGGTGTTCAACTCGGACTATGTCCTGCTGACCGGTGTTCCTTACCGGCAGTCCATGGACTTTACCAAGTTCCATGTTGCACGTGAGTTCGGAAACCTTTGGGCGCTGCAGATGATGACCTCAATCGGTGGTGAGCTTGCCGAGTTCACTGGCCTGTCCAACCCTTATTCCGAGGGCAAGTTGGGCGTCATCGAGGAAGGCGCCTATGCTGATATTCTGATCGTCGACGGCAATCCGCTAGAAGATATCATGGTAATCGGCGCCAATGAAAAGTGGTTCGACGCCGAACCACGCGGACAGGACGTGCCATCGATCCGGATGATCATGAAAGATGGCGTGATCTACAAAAACACACTCGATTGAGTGTCGCGCGGGGTGAATTTACCTCGACACCCCGCGCACAAAATCTCTCTGCGGAAACGGAGCAAACAGTGATCCGGAAGCAAATAGTGTCTTGTTGCGTGCTGGGGATTGGCGTCTCAGCTGCATTCTCAGAGGAAGTCAAAAGCCGCTACTATCTGGGCATCGGAGAGCCAAATCCAGACGCATGGCAGATCATGGTCGACAACCCCACCGGCCGCGAAAAGGACATAGGGGTCGCAGTTGCCGCATTAGGCAGCGAGATGATCGGCTATTTCTGGGGCCTCGCCGATGGCAAGAAATATGTCACCCTGCGCCTGCCGGACGATCCGGGGATTGTGAAAGCCGTATATGTTTCGCGTCTGAGCCAGGGCGTTCTGAAAGACTACAGGTTCATCGAACTGGTGACGAGCGCCGACATTGCCAACGCGTTTGAGCCTGTGCCGGATTTTGCCACTCCGGTTGAATGAAAAAGATAAGGGCGTAGCCGCATGAACGAGAAATTCAGATCGTGGAACTTAGGACGTGTTTTTAGGCGGATTACCACCCCTTTGTTACTGTCTCTTTTCGCGGGTGCATCGGCGTCTGAACCGCTTGAAATCACATGGCCCGATCTTATCGACCAGGCGGCCCAAACTTATGAAGACCCGTTTCGCGACTTACCGTTTGATCAACTGCAAGCGCTCCGCACTTTCGTAAGATTGCAAATGGATCTCACGTCGAGTGCCGTATCCGCTGACGAGAGGTCTGATTTGGAGGCGCGCCTGACAAAAGTAGAGGCTGAACTGGCATCTGCCGATATTGATGCAAAGTGGTTGATATCCCAGCGCTGGATCGTTGCTGATCGAAGAGAAACTGCAAGCCGCGCCGGAAATACAGATTTAGATGCCGTGAATATCAAACTTGGCGGATTTGCCATCCCGGCGCCACCTGAAGAGGACGGAACGCGTACCGCCTACTTGGTGCCAGAACGCGGCATGTGCAGCCATACGCCACCCCCTCCGGCAAACCAGTTGATCCGGTTGACGCTCGGTGATGACTGGTCGCCCTCCATGATGCACGAACCGGTTGTGGTCAGCGGACATCTGACAATAGACCCAACAGAACGGCAATTGCTTGTCGTCGACGGACTTCAGGTACTGAACGCCACCTTCTCATTGGATGTCGATGACGTGCAGACCTTTGTCGATCAGCGACCAGCTGCAACGCAATCTAACACATTGGCCAAGGCGCTAGCAAAAAAGAGGCGCGATCAGGTAAGTTCCGGTGAAGCCAATAACTGAGACTGTTCAAAGAGTATCTCACGCCTGCATTCTCACAGTGCGGACGTCTTGTCCCGTCCCGGCGGAGGCAGAAGAGCAGAACTGCGCGAGGCGCTGGCGCCAACAAAAGTCAATATTGTTCTGGCAAAGTGATCTTTGGACACTTTTCTGCCGGCGTTTGAAACGCCTTGTTCTCGCAGGTCTAGCAATTCTTCAGACGGCTTATCCAGCGTTTTCCGAGGACGCCAACAAGCTGGAGGCCGCAGCGCAGGCTTCACTGGGTGGCCCCGGATCTGCCATAGCCCAGCAAGAAATCGACCGTTTGCGCCGGTTGGAGGATTCGCGTTGGCCGGGGTTGGATCGGGCTATCGATCCGGCTGAAACTGCGCTGGGTCGCCTGAAGGAAAACACTGGCCTAACCCTCAGTTTCGATTTTCAAGCCTTGTATCAGCGGACCTCTCATAGTCTTACCGGGCAGGACGAAGCGGCCTCGGGGCAGGTCAGGATGATCGGAACGTGGGAATTGGCGAACCGAGGCGGCGAAAACTCCGGCAGTCTTGTTTTCATCCTGGAGAATCGGCACAGGCTGGGGCAGCCCATTGCGCCCTCGGCCCTACCGGCACAGATCGGGTATCAGGGTGTCACCGGGGTGACCTTTGGCGACACAAACACAACCTTGTCAGTCGCTTACTGGCAGCAGGCTTTGGCCGGGGGCCGCGCTGGTCTTGCGGTGGGTAGGATTGATCCGGGGGACTATTCGGACATCCTTGGTTACGTGAACCCACGAACAACCTTTTCAAACTACTCGATCCTATTCAGCCCGGTCCTTCCAATCCCTGATCCCGGCTTTGGTATTGCCGGAGGCGGATATATGACCGACCAGATCTATCTGTTTGGAATGGTTTCGGACGCAAACGGCTCGCTCACGGATATCGAGTGGTTTCCTGGGGGAGCGGAGTTCTACAAATATGCTGAGATCGGCTGGACGCCCGAACGCTCCAAACGTTTCCTGACCAACGTGCATCTGGGCGTGTTCCACGCCGATGAGCGTACACAGGCTGGGGTGCCGAAGACCTACGGAGCTACACTCTCGGCCAACCATACTTTTGACAATCAGCTGATGATCTTTGGACGAGTGGGATGGTCAAACGGGGGTGGTTCGCTGGCTAAGCGAGCCGTCAATGCAGGCCTTTTGTGGCGACCTGGCACGTATGACGACCTCTTCGGCCTGGCCACCACGGTTGCCGAACTGACGACACCGGGCCTGTCAAACCAAACAACCATCGAAGCTTTCTACCGACTTGACTTGGCCGATAATCTGGCGGTGACGGCTGATGTGCAATATCTCAAGAACCCTGGATCAAATACGGACGACCCGCTGGTTTTCGGGCTGCGACTGAGGGTTAATTTGTAACACTATTTAGCTGAAATAGCCGTCCCGACCCATTTTGATCGGAACTGCCGGAGGTGGCAGGTGAGTGGGCCACCCCCAACCAACCGAGATGAGAATAGTTTCAGACACCCAACGTCTCCAAATTGATCAGCCATCATCCAGGACCCGCCACGGTTACCTAGATTCAAAGGTATGCTAAGGAGTGTGAACTACCGAATGCTCTTGTAGTATCCCGACCGCGAGGAAATAGCCGCTTTGGGCTCAAAGCAGTCTTTCGTCGCGTAATGCATCAATGACCGCTGTGCGGACTTAGCTGCCGTTGGCAATCTAGTCATTAGCAAAAGACAGGGAAACTGAGGCAAGGTGACATAGTACACCTTGCCTTAAGCTGAGTTATTCGGGGATTGTCGCGCCGGGAACAGCCTCATACGCATTGGACGCCACGACTTGGGCCTCCCCAGCCGCGGTACCTGGCAAGATCTCGAACAATGGGTCAAAGTCTACCATGGTTGAGGCAAGCTGTGAGAGAACGTTGGCATCGCCTTCAATCTTAGCAGTGCCATCTGCAATCTGCTGCTCCAGCTCTACCGCACCCATCATTGTCATTTCGAGGTCTGAGCGATTGATCACAAGCGTCAGGTCTGGATCGTTCGCTTGATACCCCTCGATATTGGTCAAGGTGGCATTTTCCAGTTCGATGATGAACTTCTCCCCATTGTCCGGTGTTACCAAGTTGATGGTGAACCGCATGCCTTCGGCTTTGCGGCTGTCCATCTTGATGCCGAGGTAGTTCAGGAACAGCTCTGTGGACATTGCGCGGATTACGTCGGGGCTTGTCGAGCTAAGCACCGGCGCATCTGAGATGCCGGAGCGCAGTTCATAAGCACCTGACAAGAAGCTGTTCCGCAATCCGGGATTTTCTTGTTGGTAGCCAAGCTGTTCATAGCAATCTGCCAAGAGATCACGGGCTAGCTGATTATCATTTTCAGCCAGGAAAAGCCTGTTCAGGATTTCGACAGCCATCTTGTACTCACCCGCACCAAAAAGTTCCTGCCCTTTGGCCATGATCTTGTCCGATCCGCCCATCATATCGACATAGAGCGGCGCTGAGTCTTCCGGAGACGGCGGGATAAGTGTCGCGGGATTGGCATCCCAAAACCCGAGGTACCGCTGGATTACCCCTCGGCTGTTGTGCTCGGGCGAGCCGTGATAGCCGCGGCAATGCCATTCGTTCTGCAAGCTCTTGGGCATCTCGTATACGTTTTGGATCTGGTTGATCGTTACGCCCTGATTGGCAAAGTGCAGCACCTGATTATTGAAATGCGCGTACATGTCGCGCTGCGCCCGCATGATCTCTTGAATGCGGTCGTTGCCCCATCGAGGCCAATGGTGCGATTGGAACATCACCTCTGCTTCTTCGCCAAATAGGTGCAACGCACGCGAGATGTACTTAGACCAGCGCAGCGGATCACGCACCGGCGCGCCGCGTAGGGTGTAAATGTTGTGCAATGTGCCGGTAATATTCTCGGCCATCCAGAGGGCCTTCATATCAGGAATGTACGTATTCATATTGGAAGGCGCTTCTGTGCCCGGTGTGTTTTGGAAGACCATTCGCACGCCATCGACGTCGATGTATTCGATGTCTTCTTCGATGATCTTTGTCGGTGCGATCAGCCCAAGAGCGCCCAGCGAAACGCGATGACCTAGACCCTGACCGGCAAAGCCAAACGGGTTAATAGGAAGCTGTTGTCCATACTGGTAGGACAAGCGGCGGTTCATCGCGTTACCAGCGTAGACGTTTTCAGAAATTGTGAACTGCATGAAGTCGCGGGGCGCGATAATTTCTACCTTGCCCGCGCGTACGTCGGCTTCGTCAACTATCCCGCGGACGCCACCCCAGTGATCTCCATGTGAATGCGAATAGATAACGGCTGTGACTGGAAGGCCATCACCGACATGTTCTTGAAAAAGGTTCCACGCTGCGCGAGCAGGCTCAGTCGTGAGAAGCGGATCGATGACAATCCATCCGTTATCCCCACGTACGAAGGAAACATCGGATAAATCCAATCCGCGCACCTGATATATGCCTGGTACCACCTCATAGAGGCCATAGTTCTGATTGAGCCGTGAGACACGTTGCAAAGAAGGGTGAATGCTCGGCCAGTCCTTGTCCTCGTCGAAAAAGCGGAAGCTCGCCATGTCCCAAGCAATATTGCCCGCATCCGCCATTATTTCGTCTTCGGGCATTGCCGCGATAAAACCACGAGCCTGCTCGTCGAAATCGCGGGTATCTGAGAATGGCAGCGCATCCCGCGCTTCGGCTAGGATTTTCAAAGTGTGCTCGGACGGTGCTTTGCCTTTTGGATGAAAGTGCCCCTCGGCAGGTGCGACGCTCTGAGCTTGCGCGGAACCTTCCTCTGAAAGGAACGTTGGCGCTACTGCAAATGCTGCGCCCACAGCGGGAACTGATTTCATGAAGTCACGTCGGGTCGTCATAAGCAATCTCCTCCCAATTGCTTTAGAATTGGAGAAAACTGCGGCAAATGAAGTTTCGGCGCTTTGATCTATGACAATCAAATTTGAATTTTGGAATGTCAGGTTTGGGCTCTAAGCCGTCATAAGACGGTTTCTATCGGATGACAGGTTCTCATGCTGAGCGGTCATTACTCGGTAGATTCCTTCAACTGCGCTGTCGTGATTCAAGGGCGACAGGAGGATTATCCATATCGCATCTGTTCTCGCCCGATCACGAGGGTCTTAACCGCATCAATATCATTTTCCCGAAACCAAGCGGCGTTGCTGGGCTCCACAACCTCAAGGTTCTCAGCGGTACCATCCATTTCACCAGCAACGGCCTGCGATGCAGGGCGCACTAGCCAATTAGTTACTTTCGTTGCTGGGATTGACAGGCACTGCGTTGCCTGCGCCCATCATGCGCTGAACGAGGCGGTCGAGCGGGCTGACCTCTTCTGCATCGACCTTGCCTGCGAACATGCCGTAGTGCTTGGCGATGTTCTCAAGGGCCTTGGTGCGGTCCTGCATCTTGATTTCGACACCCTGCTTGGTTTCCTTCACGCCATCGAACAGGAGGCGCGCAGCGGGGCTGAGCTTGCGGGTATCGGCCATGCGGGTGATTTCCATCCCCATGCCAGAACACTCGGGACAGGCTGGGTTTGGTGGATCTGTGAGGCGATACCCGTAGCCGCCTGCATCGTCAGGGATGCGAGGATCCACGATCTGACCAGCCATTGCCGCGTCGCGCTCTTTGTCGTCATGGAACTTCGAGAAGATCACTTCGGCCTTGCGCTCCAAGAACTCCCGTTCTGTTTTCCACTGGTACTGATGGTCGATGCCGTAGCAGTAGCGGCAGGGCGCGATGATGTGCTGTGTTAGCTCGTTGGGGTCTGCGAGGGCGATTTGCGTCCAGAGGTTCACAATGCCCTCTGCATCCAGCATGGCCTTGCTCTCGACCTGTTTGCGGCCCTCTGCGATAGCGCGGGCAACCTTAGCATTACTTAGCAATTTGGATGCGGTGACTTCCGCTGACCCTTCTGCATATCCGGCGCTGATTGCAGCCTTTTTCCCGTTCGGATCAGCAAGGTAGGCAAGCACAAAGGCCCGCTGACGCGGGTTCAGGTCGAATTGATCGAGCCAGGTTGTGTCTGCCAAGGCTGGATTGTCGGTTGTGCTGCTCATTCCGGGGGCGGTGCCTCTTGCGCCTCAAGATCGACCGCAGGATAGGCGCAAACTCTGCGTTAAGCAACAAAATGTAAACGCAAAAACCCTATCATCATCATCAATGTATTTGTTTACTTGTTACTTTAGTGGCTCCTGCTTGGCTCCTGTTGTGGCTCTTACTTGGCTCCGCATGTAAATATTATTTATTTTAAACAGGTAGTTATTTGGCTCTTACTTGGCTCCCGCGCTGGCTCCGACCCTCACATCATGAAAATTGTAAACGTGTTCACTTTGTTGTTGCATAGTGCAACATGTATACTTTACAAATGAGGCCAAGGAGTACACGCATGGAAAAGGTCATTGATCGAGAAAATGTCGAGCCCTGAGATTGCGATCCACCTATGCAGCAAAGAGTGGAAATGGCACTCATCAAACGGATCATCCCCAAAAATGTTCATCGAGCCTGCAGCTCTCAACCGGTACTACGCAACCACCCACAATGCCCAATTGGCAGGCTCAAAGGCAAATCCGGTTCACTGCACACCAAACCCGATAGAAACCGCTAATACGGGCTCCACAATGACCCCAAAGATCGATCATGAAAATACGCATTAAAGAAATCCGGCAAGCCAAAGGGCTTACTCAGGACGAACTTGCAGTGAAGGTTGATTTATCTCGATCTTATTTGGCGCAATTGGAAAAGGGGAAACGTCCACTCACCACCAAGAAGCAGGCCATTATTGCCGCAGCCCTTGATGTGGAGCCAACTGAGCTTGTAGATTTCAGCGCACCCGACAAAGACGAAGAGGTGCTTCTTCTCGAGGCGTTCCGTGCCCTTTCCCCCGAACAGCGAAAAGCTTGGCTCGAATGGGCGAAAGTAGCTAAGGGATCCGCCCTGGATAAATAGTAAACGTTCTACACACCATGCCAATCGGATCAACCGATCTTGTGCACAGAAAAAAACGGCAAATCGTATAGTCACCGGGGCACGGGCTGCAAGATGGTGAAGGTCGAAGATCTGGAAAAGCTGATCGAAGGAAAGGCCGCATAATCGGCAGGTATTAAAACTCAGATGTGGGGCAGAATGTGGGGCAGCTTCGGTTGCCCCATTTTTTTATTGTTACTTTATTTGAGCTTAGCTGTATTTTATGGAGCGGGTAGCGGGAATCGAACCCGCGCGTTCAGCTTGGGAAGCTGACAGGCTACCATTACATCATACCCGCCGCGTCCTGTGGAATATCACCAGTGCGGACAGAGGTTCAACCCGGCACGGGACAGATCAGGCGTAAATTATCACTCTGTCCGGGCGCGCAGGCTGTCGATCAACGATTGGTCAACGTCCAGCGCTTCTCCGGCGGCTTCCAAAGTTCGTTTGTCCAAGTGCTGCGGGTTCATGTCAACGCCATCAGAAAACGCATCAACAATGGCTTGCATCGCCTTGATACGCGCATGTTTCTTGTTGTTCGCAGGAATGACGTGCCAGGGGGCCAACTCGGTTGAGGTACGCGCCAGCATTTCGTCAACAGCGACCTCGGCAACATCCCATTTCTCACGATTTCGGAAGTCTTCATAGGTCAGCTTCCAGCGCTTCAAAGGGTTTGTCAGCCTTTCGGTAAACCGGCGCATCTGTTCATCCTGCGAGATATGAAAGAACAGTTTGACGATCCGCGTGCCGTCATCAACAAGCATCCTCTCGAAATCGTTGATTTCCTGATAGGCAGCGCGCCAGCGTTCTTCCGGCGTCAGTTTTTCAATCCGTTCGACCAGAACCCGACCGTACCAGCTGCGGTCAAAAGCCGAGATCGCACCCGCAGGCGGTAATCGTTCCCAAAACCGCAAAAGATAGTGCCGGTTGAGGTAGTAGTTTCGCGGGGCTCCGATGGGCCAAACCTTGAAACTGCGCGGGTCCAGCGCTTGGCTGATCCGGCGAATAGTTCCCCCTTTTCCTGCAGCATCCCATCCTTCAAAGACCAAAACACCCTTGAGGCCATGAAACAGATACGCTTGTTGAATTCTGGCAAGCTTGGCTTGTAAATCGATCAGCTGATCAAAATAATCCTTCTTATTGAGACGCTTAGTCAGGTCTGCATCCGAAAGTTTCGGGGGATGATGTTTGCTCATGGTGCCACCTGATCTTTGTGCGAATGATCCAGCTATTGTGAAACCTTCTGCGCAATCGACATTGATCAGAGTCAAAAAGGCCGGGCACTGGGCCCGGCCTTTGGTGTCAAATTAGATCCGTTCAGGCGCGACGGCGGCGGCCACCACCGCGACGGCCACCGGCCGCACCTGCAGCACCGGCTTCGTCAGGCGCTTTGTTGAACCGGATCCACTCGCCGCCATGCGGGTCGTTATTGGTCAGCAGGTTGGCGGCGCGAATGGCCTCCATCTCTTTACCAGCGCGCGGCTTGGTCGAACCCAAACCGAACATCTGTACAAAAGCTTCGTCATCCATGCCTTCAGGCAGAATGATGCCAGCTGCGGCTACGGCTTCTTTCTTCTCGGCGATCTTTTTCTGTGTCACCGGCAACGCGACCGGGTTCATGATGGCCGAGGTCATACCAGCGCCCATTGCCATCGGCAGGAAAGCGTTGTTGATGCCGTGACGGTTCGGCAGACCAAACGAGATGTTCGAGGCACCGCAGGTGGTGTTCACGCCCAGCTCTTCGCGCAAACGACGGACCAGAGCAAACACTTGTTGACCGGCCGTCGCCATCGCACCAATCGGCATGACCAGCGGGTCTACGACGATGTCATGTGCTGGGATGCCGAAGTCAGCAGCACGCTCAACGATTTTCTTGGCAACGTCAAAGCGGACATCGGGATCTTCTGAGATACCGGTGTCATCGTTCGAGATCGCCACAACCGGTACGTTGTACTTTTTGACCAGCGGCAGAACCAGTTCCAGCCGCTCTTCTTCGCCAGTGACCGAGTTCAGCAGCGGGCGGCCTTCTGCGGCCTCAAGGCCGGCTTCCAGAGCGCCCGGAACCGACGAGTCGATGCACAACGGAACTTCAACCAGACCCTGCACCAGCTCGACGATCTTGCGCATCAGCGGCGGCTCGGTCTCGTTTGGGTTGGGGTTCGAGTTGTAGACAACGCCTGCGTTGATATCGAGAACGGTTGCACCAGCCATCACCTGCGCCAGCGCGTCTTTCTCAACGGTCGAGAAATCGCCCGCTTCCAGCTCGGCCGCCAGTTTCTTGCGGCCGGTTGGGTTGATCCGCTCACCGATCACACAGAACGGTTCGTCAAAGCCCAGAACGGCGGTTTTTGTTTTTGATTCTACGACTGTACGGGTCATGTCCGTTCCTTAGGAGTTTACAGGCTTTGCCGAAGCGCCGCCGTTATTAATCGCCCAGTTGGCGTTGGTCTTGATTCCACCCAGCGGGAAGAAGTGCACGTTGGTGATATTGAAATCCGGGTTGGCTGCTTTGTGCTCGGCCAATTCGGTGATCACGTCGGTCGGCTCATACGGCAGCAGCAGCTTGGACACGTCCATGGCGCGTTTCTGCAGAACTTTCAGCGACGGGCCAACGCCACACGCAATGGCAAACTTGATCAGCGTTTGCAGCTTGGCCGGACCCGCGATGCCGATATGGATCGGCAGATCGATACCAGCTTCTTTCAGGCTGTCAGCCCATGCGATGATCGGTTTGGCGTCAAAGGCAAACTGTGTCGCCAAAGCCATTTCCGCATCGGTGGTTTCCGAGAACTTTTGCTTCCAACGCAGCGCGTCGTCCACATTCTTGGTCGAACCGTCGGGGTCGATATCCTTGTTGCCTTCCGGGTGACCGGCAACGTGCAATCGCTTAAAGCCCGCCTTGTCGAACAGACCAGTCTCCAACAATTGCATCGAGCTGTCGAAATCACCATGCGGGTTGGCAACGCCACCGGCCAGCAGCAACGCCTGATCAACGCCGGCTTCGCCCTGATACATCGAAATCCAGTTTTCCAGCGTCGCCGCGTCTTTGATGATCCGCGCCGGGAAATGCGGCATCACCGGATAGCCTTCGGCCGCGATGCGCTTGGCGGTCTTGACCATGTCCTCAATCGGGGTGCCCTCGATATGAGCGATATAGACGCGCGTGCCTTCGGGCAGCAGCGCGCGGAAATCGTCGACCTTTTCAGCGGTACGCGGCATCACCTCGATCGAATAGCCTTGCAAAAAGGCTTCGACGGTTGGGTTCACAGGGCCGGTTTCGACCGCATCACGTTTTTTGAAGTTCAGCAAAGCCATTTCGGCCTCCCTTAAAATCTGGGCTTACGCCCAACCGTCATTGGCGATCAGCGCTTTGATGCGGTCCTGATCGTATTCTGTTTCCAGACGCACCGCCTCGGTCTCGGCAATCTCGGCGGGATCGCCATCTACTGCAAAGGGTGCGGCTTTGCGCCATTCGGCCAGGTAGGCATCACTGTCCTTGGCGTTCACCTTCATGGCAGCCCGGTCGATGGCTTGCTCGAACCGTTCTTCCAACTGCCGCTTTGCGCCACGACGGCCTTTGCCGACGATGACCTGAGCGGGAATGTCGCGCCAATACACGATTGTGACGTCAGGCATTGCTGTGATTCCTCCTAACCCGATGGGCCGGTTCTAAACTTCAAACTTAGCTTTGGTCGGTCGGTTTTCGACACACGACGCTTTTCCAGCGACCTTTTTGCCAAAGCTAGCCAAGGGCGCTTTTACACAAACAAACCACAGACGCGCATATCATAATTCTCAACGTCACTATGAAAGCGCTGCATAAAACGCAAAAACCCCAGACGGAGTTATCCGTCCAGGGCGGTATTTCAAAGGTCAGTCGGTTTAGCCGACCAGACCACCATCTTCGCGTGCCACCGCGATGATCGCCGAACGCGGTACTGCATCACCGCCTTCGGGCCAGTGGCTGTTGCCGTCCTCGCCTGGGTGCTGGATGCCCACGAACATGGTGCGGCGATCCGGTGACCAGCTGAGGCCGGTGATCTCACACTCATTCGGGCCGACAAGGAAACGGCGGATTTCACCGGTGACCGGGTCACCTGCCAGCATCTGGTTGTTGCCCTGCCCTTCGAAGTCGCCTTCGTTGCCATAGTTGCCATCGGTTTGGATCCACAGCAGGCCATTGCTGTCGAATTTCAGACCGTCGGGCGAGTTGAACATGTTGTCGGCATTAACGTTGTCAGACCCACCGTAGGCATCCTGATGCACGCTGGGGTTGCCCGCCAGCACATACAGATCCCAAGCAAAGCCCGAAGCGGTATGATCACCACCTTCAGGACGCCAGCGCACGATCTGGCCGTAGTTGTTGGCCTCACGCGGGTTCGGACCGTTGACCGAGGTGTCATCACCACCGGCATTCGGTTTGACGCCTCGGTTCTTGTTGTTGGTCAGACAGCAGTAAACCTCGGCCACGTTCGGGTTAGCAGCAACCCACTCCGGGCGGTCCATGGTGGTCGCGCCTACGGCAGAACCGGCCTGACGGGTGTGGATGCTGATTTCAGCTTGCGAAGCCAAACCAGTTGTCTCAGGCGTCAGATCCAGCCATTCGCCCGTGCCGTCGTCATTGAACTTGGCAACAGACAAGGTGCCGTTTTCCAGCAAGGCGTTGGTGTCAACGCCAGCGGCGTAAACGCCATCCGAAACAAAGCGATACAGGAACTCGCCACGTTCATCGTCGCCCATGTACACAACAACACGACCGTCATTGTTCACCACCGACTCGGCGTTTTCGTGCTTGAAACGGCCAAGGGCGGTCAGCTTGCGCGGGGTCGAGGTTGGATCGGTCGGGTCGATCTCGACCACATAGCCGGCGCGGTTTGGTTCGTTGGGGTTTTTCGACACGTCGAACCGATCATCGATCTTGGCCCAGCCATAGCCCCAATCTTTCGACGAGACGCCATAGCGTTTGAGCTCCGCACTGACCTCATGGTTTTCGTCTTCTGCCGAGAAGTAGCCATTAAAGTTTTCTTCACAGGCCAGGTAGGTGCCCCAAGGGGTCATACCGTTGCCGCAGTTGTTCCAGGTCCCTTTCGAGGTTGTGCCTGTCGGGTCCGCGGCGGTTTTCATCAAATCATGAGCAGCCGCAGGGCCGGTGATCGTCATATCGGTCTGCGGTGTGATACGACGGTTGTACGGGCTGTCCTTGACGATGCCCCATGTGCCGTCCGTGTTGGCAATCTCGACCACAGTCACGCCATGCGCCATCATACCCTTGGCAACATCGTCGTCCGAGGCCGCCTTGGCATCGGGGTTGTTGCCCCAAAGAATGTCACGGTTGGTATATTCGTTGTTTACGACCAGCAGCACGTGGCCATCATGGAAGAACACGTCCTGACCGTCGGTGTTGTCGCCAAATGCACGCTCTTGGCTGGCAGCAGTGCCACGGGTCGCGTTATCGAACTCGGGCGCGTCAGACCACAGCGGGTCGCCCCAACGCACCATGACCTCGGCTTTGTAGCCCGGAGGTACAATCACGTCGTCTGCAGTGGACACAGGGATCGCCTCGAACGAGAACCGGTCAGCTGCCGCACGTGCGCCCGAAGGAATCAGTGCGCCACCAACGGCTGTAAAGCTTCCCATCGCAAGAACACCGCCCAGGAATCCGCGACGTGACAAGGCGCGCTCGACCACTCGGTCAAATTCACATTCTTCAGGACGTGGGTTTACGACCTCATCATATTCATCGAAGGAAAGGGTGCGTTCGTCTTTCATGGCAATCTCCGTATCTGGCTGAAAGCTGGTAGAGAATCCCGTATCGGGGATCCCGCGTGGGGATCGCATTCCAGTATGAACGCTGTGTGACACTCACGTTAATTTCAAAATTGAAATCACTTGCGCGTCGGCGATCCCCCGCCTAGGGTCAAATTAACTCGAAAATCGGAGGGCGTGACGAATGGCGCCCAAGCGTCCCAAAGGTGCGAGCGCGTTCCCGAAGGCGGTTGAAAGCCCCGCGCCGGCAAGACCCGATCCAGATGCGCTCTATGCGGCGCTGGATCTGGGGACAAATAGTTGCCGCATGTTGATTGCCCAACCCAAGGGGAGCGGGTTCCATGTGGTCGACAGCTTCTCCAAATCCGTGCAACTGGGCTCGGGTTTGGAACGCACCGGACGGCTGTCGCGGGCGTCCATGTCGCGTACCGTGCAAGCACTTCGGATCTGTCAGCAAAAGCTGAAGCGCAACAAGGTCAAACGCATGCGTTTGATTGCAACAGAAGCCTGCCGTCGCGCCAAGAATTCGCGTGAGTTCATCCGGCAGGTGAAGCGCGAGACCGGGCTTACTTTGGAAATTATCCAGCCCGAGGAAGAAGCGCGTCTGGCGGTGATCTCCTGCGCGCCGCTGGTTTCGACGAAAACCGAACAACTGCTGGTCGTCGACATCGGTGGCGGTTCGACCGAACTGGTATGGATCGACATCTCGTCCGTTCCGCGCCGTGATCGCCCGGCTGCAATCATGCGCTTGCACAACGGGTTTCACACTGCCGACAGCCCTTTTCCTGCGGCAAAAGTCGTGGATTGGATCAGTGTTCCCCTTGGCGTGGCCACGTTGCGCGACCAATTCCATGACGTGGAAGATGATGCCGCCCGCTTCGCCCTTATGAGCTGGTATTTTGAAGAAAATCTGGCCGATTTTGCACCCTACAAAGACGAACAAACCCGCGAAGGGTTTCAGATCGTTGGAACGAGCGGCACGGTGACAACCGTCGCGGCCTCGCATCTGGGGCTCAAGCGCTATGACCGGACCAAAGTGGACGGTCTGCGCATGACCAGCGATCAGATTGACAAAGTCATACGCGGGTATTTAGAACTCGGCCCTCACGGGCGACGCCGGGATCCTCGGATTGGGGACGACAGGCAGGCCCTGATCATGTCCGGCTCGGCCATTTTGCAGGCATTGCTACGCTGTTGGCCCACTGATCGCCTTTCCGTGGCGGATCGTGGGCTGCGCGAGGGTCTGCTTTATGCACAGATGAGCGCGGACGGAGTATTGGAAGACGGACCGTTCTGATGGCGAAGACACCAACTGGTAAAAACAACTCGGGCCGCGGGCAGCGCGACCTGAAGGTCAAGGTTAAAACCGCGCGCGGGCGCAAGCTCAGCTCGACCCGGTGGCTTGAACGACAGTTGAACGACCCGTATGTCAAACGCGCTCAGGCCGAAGGGTACCGCGGGCGCGCGGCTTTTAAGATACTGGAACTGGACGATAAATTCAGGTTTCTCGTACCGGGTGCGCGCGTCGTGGATTTGGGCTGTGCACCCGGAGGCTGGCTGCAAGTCGCGGTTAAACGCGTAAACGCCCTGGGCGAGAAAAGCGGTAAACGGATCGGCACTGTTTTGGGCGTCGACCTGCAAGAAGTCGAACCCGTTGCTGGAGCAACCGCCCATGTTCTGGATTTCATGGAAGACGACGCCGACGTAAAAGTCAAAGAATGGCTTGGCGGCAAGGCCGACGTTGTGATGTCAGACATGGCCGCTGCGTCTTCGGGCCACAAACAGACAGACCATTTGCGCATCATGGCCCTGTGCGAAACGGCGGCTTACTTTGCGTTTGATGTGTTGGAAGAAGGTGGCACCTTCGTAGCCAAGGTTCTGGCAGGAGGCGCCGAGGGCGATTTGCAAAAGCTGTTGAAGCAGAAATTCCAGAAAGTCGCCAACGTGAAACCTCCTGCTTCACGCTCGGACAGTTCCGAAAAATTTGTTGTGGCAACAGGGTTTCGCGGCGGAGATTAATCCTCGAGACGAATACGATCTTCGGTCAGGCACTGCGCACGGAAAGAGGCGTTTGCCATGCCCTGCAACATCAACGCTTCTCCATGTGACACGTATACTGGTGCGCGTCCGCGCAGCTCTTCTATGCGTTGGGCAAGTGAAACCGAACTGACACCCACAGTTGGTCGCTTTTTCGCATCATTGGACATGTTTCACCTCTGAACAGCACACTCATCCCGTCCGTAACGTGAAATTTTGCCCTGAAAATGGAGCAATTCGGGCGGGGATGTGCCGGATCAGGGACCAAGCTGTTGCGACAATTGCCGAAGGTTCGGGTCGTTTGGTAGCAGGTTCAGCGCCTCACGCAGCACAGCGCGCGCGGCATCGGGACCGCGATTGATATGCGCCAGTTGCACCAACATGGGCCACGCCTCGCCCCTTTGCGGGTCCAAAGTTACGACTTCGCGAAACGCCAGCTCGGCTGCTGGCGCGTTGCGCAGTGTCAAAGCCATACCTCCCAGAACAAGATGGGTTTCCGGGAAATCCAATCGGTTCGCAATTGCCTGCTGCCATTCTGACATGCCCTGCCCGGCCAGCGATTGTTGCTGAGGTGACAGAGCTTGCGGTGGTATCGTCAGGAACTCTTTCGCGGCAGCAATACGTACATTGCGCAACGGGTCTGACAACAAAGGCTCCAAACGCTGCACCTGCTCAACTGGGTTGGCCTGACGCTGCAGAGCAGCTGCATTGGCGCGGATCAAGGGGTCATCCTCTTGCAGCAATGACGAAGTCGCCGCGGCCAAGTCCGGGGAAGCGAAGGGTTGCAGCAAGTAGGCCGCTGTTGCCCGCACGATTCCGGCATTGGATGGGTCCATCGCAACGGCCAGCAAACCTTCGGGCGTGTCCAACCTGCCTTCAGCAGCGGCATTGAAAACCGTCCCAAAATGCAGGCCACGATGAGCGGCATCCGGGAACCACTCTTCAATCTGATTGGCCGCCCAGCCCTGATCCCGATCTTCATGACAGTCGGTACAGGCATCGACGCCCAGCCCCAGATCAGGCCGTGGGATGCGGAAGCTGTGATCGCGGCGCCCATCGACGCCCATATAAACCCTTTCAATCATATGGCAGCTTTTGCACTGCGCGCCGTCACTGTTTTCAGGATGATGATGATGCGCTGGCGTATCGTATTCTTTTGCTGTGAGCGTCGGGAAGTCCGGGTTCCCCGCCGGAGAATGACACTGCGTGCAAACACCGTTTCCTTCCGCTTTCAGTTCAGCGCTGTGGGGTTCGTGGCAGTTCATGCACCCAACGCCTTGCGCGTACATCTTGGATTGCAGGAACGAACCGTAGACATACACCTCATCCAATATCTGCCCGTCCGGGTGGTACGATCCGGGGCGCAACAGGGCCAGGTTATAGGCGTCGTGATAGGGCGTGCCGGGCATAGGGTTGCCATCGCCATGCGCCTCGCGCCGGGAATGGCACCCGGCACATTGCTGGATTTCCGACTCGGTTTGTCCCTTGCCCCAGTTCATCAGAAATCCTGCTGGTCCCAGGTCTTCTGAAATGACCTGTCCTTTCACCCAATCTATGTGAACAGAGCCAGGACCATGACAGGCCTCACACCCCACGCCGATTTCAACCTGTTGCGACGCATAGGATCGGGTTTCAGCGGAATAGTTCTTTTCGAACCCAGTGGCGTGGCACTCGGCGCAGCGACCGTTCCAATTTTTGTAAGGGCCAGTCCAATGCAACCCGTCATCCGGCGGCAAATCCTGATCGGGATAGAGATGAAACCACTCCTTGCGTTCCGTATCCCAGACCACGTCAAAGCTTTGTAAACGCCCCGGTTCGGTTTCAAACAGGTACTGCTGCAACGGCTCGATCCCGACGACAGAATGCACGTCATAGTCTGTTGCTACACCGTCCTTTTCGGTGACGCGGGCCGTATAACTGTCTGCGTCTTTTCCGAACTCGACTGTCATCCCATCAAGGTCAAATCGGGTTCCGTCAAAATCTGCAACCAGCGCGCCGTCATCCACTTTTGTCCAGGCCAGCGCATGGTGAGAGGTTGCCCAGGCTTCAGCTTCTTGCTGGTGGCAGTCGATACATTGATCTGAGCCTACATAGTCTTGGGCCTGCGCCCCACCGGCCAGCAGCAAGCAGAAAGTAAGAACAAAGGACCTCATGCCTTATCTCCGTCTGCTGCGTTGTTCAGGTCCATCAAAGCGCCGTTGTATTCTGCACCAAGGATCAGCATCGCCGAACACAGATACAAAAAGATCAAAGCGGCCATCGCACCAGCCAGCCCCGCATAGGTGGCGCTGTAGGTGGCGAATTGGCTGATGTAGATCGAAAACGCCCATCCACCTGCCGTCCATAATGCCAAAGTCAGCACCACTCCGGGCAGAATTTGCGAAAGCTTATGCCGACGGGTCGGCAGGATGAGATGGGCCAGAAGAACCGTGCCAGCTGGCACCCCCACCGTGAATGTCCAGCGCAGGCGATCGACCGAAAACCATTGCGTTACGGCTACGTCAGTGTGCTCAGCCACCAGATTGGTGTAGACCGGCAAAATCACTTCTACCGCGGCGATGACCAGAATAGCTGCACCCCCAAGTATAACCAGCACCAGACACAGCAGCCGGGTTTTCCAAAACGGCCAGCTGTCCTGATCGTGATAGGCTTGGTTCATGGCGGCGCGCACTGCTGCCACGCCGTTCGACGCAAAATAGATCGCCAGAAGACCACCCAACGTAATGACACCTGTGCCCGACCCGGCCAAAACCGCGCGTAGTTCAGCCACTATTGGATCTGCCACATCCTTGGGCCACGCGCCGAAAATCAACTCGATCAACTCATCGGTCACATAGCCTTGCGAAAGTGAACCGGCCAAGGCAACAGTGAACAGCACAAATGGAAAGAGTGCCATCATCAACGACATGGCGACATGGCTGCTCATGACGGGTCCATTTTTTCTGCCGAACCGGCGTAGCGCCAGCCACAGGGCCTGAACCAGTCGGCCGAATAGAGGATTCGCAGGTTTGGTCATCCTTCAACCCTAACCCACCGGAAAAAAACACAGAACCCGTCATCGGTATCAAATCGAAAAATGCGGTTAATCGCGTTGGTGAACGCATTGCATCCGACCGATTGCGCGTGCAGGATTACGCAGCACAATACCTCGAAGGCGCAGGCATCGTCGAACGAACAGGAAGGCAAATGACCCCGGATCAAAGTAACACCGATGTTCGACCCAGGTTGCGCCTGTCAGCGGTGCGCGACACATGTATCGTCGCGACTCTGATTGTCGTGGGTCTCTATGCCGGGGCGACGTTTTTGATTCCGCTGGCCATGGCGCTGCTTGTCAACGTTCTGATCCTCGCGCTTAGTGACCGGGTTTCAGCATTAACGCGCGCGCCGGTCTGGCTGGCCAATATTGCCGGCGTCACTGTGGTTTTAGCTGGTTTGTTCATGATTATGTACGTCCTGGGAAGCCAGGCCACACAGTTTGCACGGTCGATCAGCACTTATGAAAATCAGTTCGACGGCGCGGTGGAACGCATCACAGGACTGGTTGGAAATGACGTCACCAGGTTCATTCGGGACAATCTGGTCAATATTGACATGAATTTCATAGGTCGCCTGCTTCTGGGCAGCGCCACATCATTGCTGAACCAGTTCTTTCTCATCAGCCTCTATGTCGCCTTTCTGATGGCTGAACGTCTGGCTTTTCGCAAAAAGATCCAACTCGCCGCCGGAGATCCGAAGACCGGAGCTGAGTTTGCAACCATGCTGGATGCAATCTCGGTCAGCCTGCAGCGCTATGTTGGGGTTAAAACGCTGATCAGCCTAATTACCGCAGGCATCAGCTATACCGTGTTTCGCGCTTTAGGGCTGGAATACGCGGAAACTTGGGCGGTTTTGACCTTTGCGCTGAATTTCATCCCTTCCATCGGGTCAATCATCGCCGTGTTCTTTCCTGCCATGATCGCGTTGGTTCAGTTCGAAACCATCGGTCCGTTTCTGGTCATTGTTTTTGGCTGTGGGACACTGCAGTTTTTGATCGGCAATTTTCTGGACCCCGCGATGCTGGGACGCTCGCTAAACATGTCGGCATTTCTGGTTATTCTGGCCCTGACATTCTGGACAACTGTATGGGGCCTTATCGGTGCATTCCTGAGCGTTCCGATGACAGTGTGTATCCTGATTGTCTTTAGCCATATTCCTGCGTTGCGCCCGGTTGCCATCATGATGTCCCTGGATGGCAGATTGGGCGAGGATGATCGTCAGACCCCTGCCCGTTAAATCATGCAGAGTCCTATTTTCATCGGATCGGAAATCTACAGAAACTCCACCTACGGCTCGAAACACCCGCTGGCCATACCGCGGGTTTCCACCGTTATCGACCTGTGCCGCACGCTGGGTTGGCTGACGCCTGAAAACTATCGCGTCAGCCCCTGCGCCAAACCCAGTGCGTTAGAGACGTTTCATGCCCCGGATTACATCGCCGCACTGCAAAAGGCGGAACAGGAACAGTACGTGTCGGACCAAACGCGTGATCGTTACGCGCTGGGCACTTTGTCGAACCCGGTTTTTCCTGAAATGTATCGACGCCCTGCCACGGCTGCAGGGGGCTCCATGCTAGCAGCGGAGCTCATCCGCGACGGCGGTATCGTTTTTAACCCGGCGGGTGGAACACATCATGGGCTGGCAGATCGGGCCAACGGGTTTTGTTACCTCAATGATCCAGTCCTGGCGATCCAGACCCTGTTGAATGCGGGGCTCGACCGTGTGGTCTATGTCGACATTGATGCCCATCACTGTGACGGGGTTGAGGTTGCGTTTCATGGATCAACAAACCTGCGTATGATTTCCATGCACGAAGCGCGGCGATGGCCTTTTACCGGTACTCTAGACGATGACGCAGGCGGGGCCGCTTTCAACCTTCCGGTTGCCCGAGGCCTGAACGACAATGAATTTAGCGCGATCCTGGACGAACTGATCCTTCCTGCCACGGCAGCCTTCAAGCCGCAGGCCATCATCCTGCAATGCGGTGCGGATGCCGTGACAGAGGATCCTTTGTCGCGTTTGACCTTGTCCAACTCTTCGCACTGGAACGCGGTCGCCGCGCTAAAGGAACTCGCACCCCGATTTCTGGTGCTGGGCGGTGGCGGATACAATCCGTGGTCCGTCGGGCGGTTGTGGACCGGAGTGTGGGCCACTCTGAACGAGTTCGACATTCCCGATAGGCTAGACATAGACACCCAAGCAATTCTACGTGCGTTGACCTGGAACCGGTCGGCAGGCCGGAACCCACCCTCGCACTGGTTGGACACGCTGCGGGACATTCCTAATTTCGGGCCGATCCAAGATGAACTGAAACAGGACTTGCGCCGATTAGCCGCGCGGATTTCGTGGTAGATCGTCTGAATGAACATTGCTAACATACGGGCGTCACGACAGATTTTCTGCTCTCAGCCCTTTTTTTGAACAACCACGTTGCTGACGCCGAATGTGGACGCCGATTGGACCCGCTAAATGAATGCACTTAATCAGATAAATGATCTCAAGGCCCGCATGGGGCAATCCATCATCGGACAAACAGACGTAATCGACCGCTTGTTGATCGGGATGTTGGCCAACGGCAATTTGCTGATCGAAGGACTGCCCGGTTTGGCCAAAACCCGCGCGGTAAAGGCGATGGCCCGCAATCTGGACGCAAGTTTCAGCCGCATCCAGTTCACGCCCGACCTTTTGCCCTCGGACGTCACTGGTACTGAGGTCTTTCAGCAAACCGAAGAAGGCGGAAACTTCCGGTTCGAGCCTGGCCCGATCTTTGCCAATATCGTTCTTGCAGACGAGATCAACCGCGCACCCGCCAAGGTTCAGGCAGCGCTGCTTGAGGCAATGGAAGAGCGGCAGGTAACCGTCTCAGGTACCACACATAAAATGGAACCGTTGTTCATCGTGATGGCAACGCAGAACCCGATCGAACAAGAGGGTACCTACCCCTTGCCGGAGGCGCAGATGGACCGGTTCCTGATGCATGTCCAAATCACTTACCCCCCGGTCGAAGACGAAGTTGAAGTAATCCGACTAGTACGCAGAGAAGAGATTGCCGCAGGCCAAGGCGGGGCTAAGGATGCGCCGACGACGATCCCTCAGGACGCCGTATTTGCTGCGCGCGCCGAGATCGGGCAGATCCACGTTTCTGATGCGATGGACCGTTACATGGCCGATCTGGTGCAAGCCACTCGGACCCCCGGTGCGCTGAGCGAGGAATTGGCCAGTTGGATAGACATCGGCGCTAGCCCGCGCGCTTCGCTGGCACTGGACAAATGCGGACGCGCCCATGCCTGGATGAACCAGCGTGATTATGTAGACCCAGCCGACGTACGCGCCATCGCCCATGACGTATTCCGACATCGCATCACCCTAAGCTTCGAGGCGCAAGGCAGCGCGAAATCCGCCGATGATGTGATATCGGAAATCCTGCAGCTTGTTGCGCTGCCCTGATAGCTAAGGAACGCCGCGTGTCCCAGACCGCCGCATATCCCGACGACCCGCGCATCCATGTGGATTCGGACCACCTGCTACGGTTGGGGCCAAAGTCGCGCGCGATCAGCCTTTTGCCGCGTCAACCCGCCCGTTCTATCCTCAACGGACGGCACGCTTCGCGCTTGCGCGGGCGCGGTTTGAACTTTGAAGAGCTGCGCAACTATCTGCCCGGCGATGACATTCGCACCATCGATTGGAAAGTCACGGCTCGCACAGGAAAGCCGCACGTTAGGGTTTATACCGAAGAACGCGACCACCCGGCCCTTTTGCTGGTCGACCAGCGCGTTTCGATGTTTTTTGGCACACAAGTGTATATGAAGTCCGTGATCGCGGCCGAGGCTGCGGCGATTTCCGCCCACAGAGTGTTGGGCCAAGGCGACCGGGTCGGAGGGCTCGTCTTCGGCGACACTGATCTGGCGGAACATCGCCCGCAACGGCGACCTGCCGCGCTAACGCGTTTTTTGTCATCACTGGGCGCGCTGAACAGTAGTTTGCGCGCCTCGCAGCGCGACGATGCGACCGTGACTTTGAACGCCGTGCTGAAACAGGCCGCCCGCATTGCGCATACCAACACACTGATTTGCGTCTTTTCGGATTTCGACGGGTTGGACGACAGTTCCGAGATTTTGGTGCGTGAACTTGCCGCTTCTAATGATTTAATTTTATTCAATATTTCAGACCCAAGCTCTCGCGAGTTGGTTCCCAACCTCAGGCTGACTGTTTCGGATGGAGACAACCAGATCGAATTGAACAGCGCGGACACAGGTTTGTCGGACCGTATCCGTCATGCGATGGAAGATCGGCTGTCTCAGTTGCAAACTTGGTCACGCCGCTATGGCTTCCCCATCGTGCCATTGACGACGGCGGAACCAACCCTCGACCAACTGCTGAGGCTATTTGGCCATGCCGGAGGCCGCAGATGAGTGTAGACGTCGAAGGCAAATCACTGGTCGATCTGCTGGACATGCTCGAGCCCGCTCCTGCACCGGACCCGGTTTCCATGGTGCCGCAAACTTGGGGATGGCTCGCTCTTGCCGCTCTTGTTGCAGGACTGATTGCTTTTGGTTTTCATGCGTATTTTCGCCATCGACGGATGAATGCCTATCGGCGCGAGGCGCTGACTGAACTGGCGGTGGCAAAAGACAATCCCGCGAAGATCGCCGAGATCATGCGCCGCACAGCACTTGTTGCCTTTCCACGTAGTCAGGTTGCTTCCCTTCATGGAGACGAGTGGGTCAGATTTCTGACGCAAACTTCTGACCATACGCATTTTTCTGATGTAGAGGCTCGCGTTCTTACGGCGGCGCCCTACACCACCATGCCCGCCAGTCCCGAACTGACGAAGCTAGCACAGCAATGGATCAGGTCCCACAAACGCGAAAGGAATGCGTAATGTTTTCTTTTGCCGCGCCTTGGGTGTTCGTCCTGCTTCCGCTTCCCGCTTTGGTGTACTGGCTTGCCCCGCCTCACCGCGAGAAAAGCAGCTCGATCCGCATTCCTTTCTTCCGCCATGTTGCAAAGGCCGCTGGTGTCGAGCCCCGATCAGGGTCTGTCATCCCGCGCCGTGCGGCCTTTCAGACGGGAACCGTCGTTGTGATCTGGTGCCTTCTGATTTTTGCGATGGCCCGGCCTGAAAAGTTGGGAGAACCGGTCGTTGTTGAAAAGTCAGCTCGAGACGTGGTTCTGGCTTTGGACATCTCGGGTTCAATGGACCAGAGGGATTTCACCTCGTCAGACGGCGCGCCAACTCAACGCCTTGCTGCGGTCAAGGACGTATTGCGCCAGTTTATTGCGGAGCGACAAGGCGACCGGATGGCCTTGATCATCTTTGGCACCCGCGCCTTTGTGCAAGCCCCGTTTACCGAAGACCTCAACAGTTTGAACGGCTTTCTGGAGCAAACACAAGTCGGCATGGCTGGACCAAACACGGCTCTTGGGGATGCCATAGGACTGGGTATTCGCACCTTTGAATCCAGCGAGGTTGACCAACGTCTGATGATCGTCCTGAGCGACGGCGCTGACACCTCTAGCCGCATGACACCGGTCAATGCGGCGGCTATTGCAGCGGAAAAGGGCGTTGTCATCTATACGGTCGGCGTTGGCGACCCAGACGCGTCGGGCGAGGATCGCGTCGACCTGGATGCGCTAAAGGATATCACAGACAGAACAGGTGGAGCGTATTTCTTTGCCAATGATCAGGATGCGCTGGCCAAAACATACGCCCGCATTGATGAGCTCAACCCAAGAATTGTGGAAACGCAAAGCTATCGACCACGAGAAAGCCTTGCGCATTATCCACTTGGATTGGTCGTTGTGTTGATGCTGATGACATTGTCTGTCCAGCACGTCGCCCGACAGCACAAAGGTGCTGCATGACTGGCGTTTTAGCAGATTTCCATTTTATTCGAGCGGTTTGGCTCCTGCTCCTCATACCGATTGCAGTTCTGTGGTGGCTGATGCGCCCCAAGCCTAAACCCCGTGTTCAAGAGATGTCCGGGATTGCACCGCACCTTGCTGCTGCGCTTGAGTTGGGGGCTGACAATGCGAGACGCCTCTATCCAATTGACGTTGCGATGATTGCGGCGATTCTGGTCACACTGGCTGCCGCGGGGCCAACATGGTCACGGGCACCCAACCCGTTGGTCGCGGACACCGCTCCATTGGTAATCGCCCTGAAGGTAACCGACAGCATGGAAGAACCAGACTTGGCCCCGTCCCGACTGGATCGCGCCAAGTTCAAAGTCACCGATCTGATCAATGCGCGCGTGGGTGCCCGAACTGCCTTGATCGCATATGCTGGCACCCCGCATCGCGTCGCACCTTTGACCGAAGACGCCAATATCCTGCGCCCGCTGCTAGAGGGCCTCAACCCCGCCGTTATGCCAAAACAGGGGGATGCAGCCGCGAATGCGCTGACGCTGGCCGAGACGATCCTGAACGATAGCGAAACGCCCGGCGCTGTCCTGTTCGTGTTGGACGACCTCGACCCCTCGCAACTGTCGGATTTCGAGACCGCCACCGTGCCAGTGTTCTTTCTGACAATGCTGCCAAATGGTCAAAGCATCACGCAACTCGACGGCTTGAAAGGGACAACTGTGGTTCCGTTCTCAAGCGATGATCGGGATATCAACCGCTTACAACGTCAAATTCAATCAGCATACACAGCCGCACTGGATGATGATGACGGCCTAGACTGGCAAGACAAAGGATGGTTGCTGGCCTGGCCAGCCGCCTTTCTGTCATTGCTTTGGTTTCGCAGAGGTTGGGTGATCCGGTTGATACTGCTCACCTTCTGCATTTGGTCCCCGTCTGGCCCGGCTTATGCCGACGGCTGGCGGGATTGGTTCTTGACCCCGGACCAACAGGGTCAAATCGCGATGAACCAAAAGCGCTATGCAGAAGCGGCCGAGTTGTTTCATGACCCGTATCAGGAAGGCTATGCACGCCTAAAGGCCGGGCAATACCCTGAAGCTGCTGCGATTTTTGCCGAGCTGGATACGCCCGAAGCCGCGTTTTCCGAAGGTATGGCGCGCATACGTAACCGCGAGTATCGTCCGGCCATCGCGTCCTTTGAAGTCGCATTGGAACGCCGGCCGGATTGGCCAGAAGCTCAGCATAACCTCGAGGTCTCGAAAGCGATCCTCGACTATGTTGAAACTACGCGCGAACAGTCTGATACAGGTGAAGAAGCAGGGATCGGGGCTGATGACACGGTCTTTGACAACGACGCAGGGCGTGGTGAACAGACGAGCATTCAAGCCCCGACAGACGGATCGCAGGCCATGTCCGCTGATCAATGGATCAGCACGATTGATACCGACATGCAGGACTTTCTTCGCAACCGGTTCCTGTTAGAAAATCAGGAGCAGAAGCAATGAGATACCTCGCCCTTCTTATGCTTCTAATACCGACTGAACTGTTCGCCCAGACCGGCGTCCAGCCACAGGTGACCGCCGAAACACCTACGGAACCCGTCATCGTTGGGCAACCCGCAATTGTGCGCATCAAGGTACTAGTGCCAACATTCATGCCCTCGCCTCCGGTGTTACCGTCGCTTGAGCAGGAGAACCTGCTGGTGCGCCTGCCGGAACGTGCTTCGGGACCAGTGAGTGAAACCGTCGAAGGTGAAACCTGGTCCGGCGTTCAACGCAGTTATCGCCTCTATCCCCTGAGCGCCGGAGAAATTGCGTTTGGTGCGCAGGACGTCGTAGTCACCTTTGCCGACCCCGAAACAAATGCGCCGGTTCAGGTCAGCGTGCCCTTGCCGGACTTGACCCTGAACGCCGTGGTCCCAGAGGGCGCACGCGACCTGGATCCGCTTATCATCGCAACCGGTCTTACGGTAGATCAGCAGATCGACGGGGACCCAAATATGGAGAATGGTGGATTAATCACGCGCCGCCTGACCGCCAAAATCTCTGGAACAACGCCGTTTCTGGTGCCCGAATTGATCCCCGGCAACCCGGACCCGCTGCTGCGAGCCTATCCTAAAGAGCCACGCTTTACTGAAAATGAGGACCGGGGCGTTCTGTCCGGGCAGCGTGTGGACGAGGTCGTCTACCTTGCGCAGGACGGCGGCCAGACGCAGCTGCCTCCGATCTCGATTCGCTGGTACAATCTGGACAGCAACCAGGTCGAAACCATCGACATTGCCCCGGTCGACTTGACACTGGCCCGACCGCAATGGCAACCGCCAGACACAGAAATCATACTAAGGTTCGCAGTTTGGTTGGCCGCCTTTGCGTTGTTCTTATGGCTTACCATCCGTTTCCTGCGCCCGCGTGTCGACCGATTGCGCCAGCTTCGGCGGGATGCGTTCCTGGCTTCGCCCGACTTTGCGTTGGGTGAACTCAAGAATTCACTGCAAGATCATGATATTGCAGCGGCTTACACAGCTTTGGAAATGTGGAAGTCCCGCAGCGGCATGGCCAGTCAAACCACCAGTTTGGACCAACACCTCGCCCAGATTGGAGCCGCCAGATACTCGGCGCACCCCGACACCAAGACCGAGGATTGGGCCGCGGCGTTGTCGGCGCTCGCGTCACTGAAGCAATCCGCGCAATCGCCAGCGAACCCGTTGCCGCCGCTCAACCCCTGAGCTCAGCACTGACATGAGGCAATCAACTGCCGTCGGTCCTTCAGGCGCACACGCCCATACCCAAGCTCGATCAGCCCCAAATCCGCGAGACGATGCAAGTTGCGATGTAACGTCGGTTGGGAAACGGCCACCATTGCTGCCAGTTCATCCTGGGATATCACGATCCACCCATCGGATTTCGCGGTCCCCTCGTCCAAGTGCAACAGACGCAGAACAAGACGCTTTTCCGTTCCTGTCACGGCAAGATTGGCCATAATACGCAAAGCAGTTTGCATGTTTTCATGCGACAAGGCGTAAAAATCACGGATGTAGTCGGGATTATCGTCGACCAGCCTGTCCAACCGCGACGACGGGAAAAACAGCGTTCGCGTGGTTTGAGTGGCAACGACGCTCACCAGCCTGTTGGCGTCGGCAAACAGGGCCAGATCACCGATCCAGAACCCACCACCTTGTCTGTGAACAACGAATTCCTGACCATCATCAGCGGGGGCCGTGATCTGAACCGCACCTTCCAGAACCGCATAAACCCCATTGGCCAAATCACCATACAGATAAAGCGCTTCGTCCGCCTTGAAGTTTCTTCCTATCCCGCAGGCCAACAGATCCGCCTGAAACCGCGCCCCACGCGCACCAAACCAGCCAGAGCCCAACAATCTCTTTCTATCATACGGATTATCAAACATTAGTATTCTTCAATCTCATCATATGATAGGTTTCAAGACATTGTCATAGCCTAAGGTAAGGCTATCCGATTCTCGACGTAATGCGAATTTTTCCTGTCGGGAATCAATACGTTGTTGGACGATCTAATAAATAATGATCGCCTTCAATTACTTTTACTTCAACGGGTCATTAAAACCCGGTCAGTTCAGGAGCAAACTATGTCACCACCTCGTTCGATTACAGAAAGTTGGCGCAGCACAATCCGCAAATTCGCTGTAGCTTCGGTCGCGGTTGCACTGGCCCTGCCCGCATGGGCACAGGATCAAAAGCCCAACATCCTGGTTATCTGGGGTGACGATATCGGTCAGTCGAACATCTCGGCCTATACAATGGGCCTGATGGGCTACCAGACGCCAAACATCGACCGCGTTGCGAAAGAGGGCATGATCTTCACCGACTATTATGGCGAGCAGTCCTGCACCGCCGGTCGGTCGTCGTACATCATGGGTCAGTCGGTGTTCCGCACAGGTCTGTCGAAAGTGGGTTTGCCCGGTGCTGATCTGGGTATGCAAGTCGAAGATCCTACAATTGCGGGCCTGCTGAAGGACCACGGTTACGTAACCGGTCAGTTCGGTAAGAACCACCTTGGTGACAAAGATGAGCATCTGCCGACAAACCACGGTTTTGATGAGTTTTTCGGGAACTTGTATCACCTGAATGCGGAGGAAGAGCCGGAAAACGAAGACTATCCCGGCGATCAGGTTCTGGCCGATGGCCGCACGTTCCGTGAAGCGTATGGTCCGCGTGGCGTGATCAAGTCCAAGGCGGACGGCACGATCGAGGACACTGGTCCGCTGACCCGCAAGCGCATGGAAACGGTGGATGATGAAACTGTTGCTGCCGCAATCGACTTCATCAAGCGTGCGCATGAGCAGGGTCAACCCTTCTATGTCTGGTGGAACGGAACGCGCATGCACTTCCGCACCCATGTCAAAGATGAAATGCGCCAACAGGCCAACGAAATCTTTGGTGGCGTTGCCGACGAGTACACAGCCGGCATGATCGAGCACGACATGCATGTTGGACAACTGCTTGATCTGTTGGACGAACTTGGCATTGCCGACAATACCATCGTTCACTACTCGACCGATAACGGCCCGCACATGAACACATGGCCGGATGCCGCGGCCACACCGTTCTGGGGTGAGAAAAACACAAACTGGGAAGGCGGCTGGCGCGTTCCTTCAATGGTCCGTTGGCCCGGTCAGATCGAAGCCGGATCGGTTACGAACGAGATCGTGCACCATATGGACTGGCTGCCGACCTATCTGGCGGTTGCTGGCGATCCCGACATCAAGGAAAAGCTGAAAGCAGGTTATAGCTCGTCCGGCATGGGGCGTGACTACAAAGTGCATCTGGATGGCTACAACATCCTGCCCCTGTTGACCGGTGAGACGACTGAAAGCCCGCGCGCCGAGATCTTCTATTTCTCGGATGACGGCGACCTGACAGCGCTGCGCTACGACGACTGGAAGCTGATCTTCCTTGAGCAGAAAGCTTGGGCCACGCTACGCGCATGGATTGAACCTTGGACCGAGTTGCGCATCCCGCTGATCGTGAACCTGCGTCGCGACCCGTATGAGCGCGCCTATCGCACGTCCAACACCTACTATGACTGGCTGCTGGATCGCGCGTATTTCCTGGTGCCGGCTCAGCAATACGTGGGCAATTTCCTCTCAACCTTCGAGGAATTCCCACCGCGCCAGAAAGCGGCAAGCTTCAACCTGGATCAGGTTATGGAGAAGCTGACGACACCGACAAACAACTAAGTTGCGTGTAAATCCAAACCGGGCCGCCACTTTAATGGCGGCCCTTTTTATCTTGAAACTAAACGAGTAATTCATGCGATACTTAGTTCTCAGCACTGTTCTTGCCTGCGCCCCGCTGTCACTGCTTGCCGACCCACTGCCCAGTTGGACCAACAGTCATGCCAAAGATCAGATTGTAGCCTTTGTCGAAGGCGTGACCAGCCAAGACAGTCCCAACTATGTGACCCCATCGGACCGAATAGCTGTCTTCGACAACGATGGAACGCTTTGGGCCGAGCAGCCCGTTTATTTCCAATTCATCTTTGCCATGGACCGCCTTGCCGAAATGGCAGAGCAAGATCCGTCAATCCTGAAAACACCCGTACTGGAAGCCGCCGCCAAAGGAGATTTGGCAACGGTATTAGAGAGCGGCCATGACGCGTTAATTGAAGTCGTGAATACCACGCATTCCGGTGACAGCGTTGCAGAGTTCCAGGCTGCTGTGGCCGATTGGTTGGCGACAGAGCGTCATCCCGATACCGATCTTCCTTACGACCAGATGACCTATCAGCCGATGATCGAACTTTTGCGTTATTTGCGGGATGAAGGGTTCACCACGTACATTGTCTCGGGCGGTGGTCTGCATTTCATGCGAGTGTTCGCCGAAGAAGCCTATGGTATTCCGCCCAATCAGGTTTTGGGAACATATGGCAACACCAGCTATGAGGTGATTGATGGCACGCCGACGATCGTCAAGGCGCCGGGTATCGCGTTCATCGATGACAAAGAAGGCAAACCCATCAACATCGAACGCACAATCGGCAAGCGCCCGATTCTGGCCGGCGGAAACTCGGACGGTGATTTTGCGATGATGCAGTGGGTCACCGCCGGTGACGGTCCCAAACTGGGCGTGCTGATTCATCACACGGATGCTGACCGCGAATGGGCCTATGACCGCGAAAGCGCCATTGGAAAGCTGGCAGACGGGCTGGACAAAGGCCCCGAGATGGGTTGGGTCATTGTGGATATGGCGCAGGATTGGACTCGGGTCTACACTGGGGCAAACTGACAAACCCGGAGCCTTAACCCTATGTGGACATTGCTTGTTTCTGCCGTCGTCTTTGCCCTCTATACGACGGCAGCAGTGTTCGTGGTGCGCGCGGCGCAAACAGCGCGGACCCCTCAAGGCGCCGTAGGCTGGGTTGTGTTTTTGGTCTCGGCCCCTTTTATCGCAGTGCCCGCCTACCTGTTTCTGGGCCACCATCGCTTTCGCGGATACCGCATCGCACGTCAGGAAAGCGAACGCGTTGTCGAAGGCATCAAAACCTTCGCCGACTTTTCAAAACCCGATCCCGCGCGCATGTCGATTAACCCGCGTCCGTTCGAAGTTTTGGCGCATTTGCCGGTCTCACGCGGGAACGGGGCCGAGCTACTAATCGATGGGCAGGCCACATTTGACGCAATCTTCGACGCCATCGATGTGGCCAAAAGCTATATCCTGATACAATTCTACATCGTGCGCGCTGACGCGTTGGGCCTGCAGCTGCAGGAAAAGCTGATTGCTGCGGCCAAGCGAGGGGTGCGCGTCCGTTTCATGGCCGACGCGGTGGGCAGTTACGGCCTCCCCTCGGATTATCTTGAGGCACTTCAGGAGGCCGGGATTGACGTGGCTAATCCGAAGGATCAGCGCGGCCCCAATTTCCGATTTCAACTCAACTATCGAAACCATCGCAAAACCGTTGTCATCGATGGGGAAACCGGGTTCATTGGCGGTCACAACGTTGGCGTGGAATATCTGGGGCAGGACAAGCATTTCGGTCATTGGCGCGACACGCATCTGAAGATGACCGGCCATATCGTGCGCCAATTGCAGCTAATTTTCACCGAAGACTGGCACTGGGCCCGGGACGAAGATCTGATCGACGAGTTGGATTGGGCGGGCTCCGAAGCCGAGCAAGACATGAACGCCTTGTTGGTTGCCACCGGCCCCGGTGACGAAACGGAAACCGGTGCGATGATGTTCTTTGCCGCCATCGCTGCAGCTAAAGAAAGGCTCTGGATTGCTTCGCCTTATTTTGTACCGGATATCGACGTGATGACCGCTCTGCAACACGCGGCAATGCGCGGGGTGGATGTGCGCATTCTGGTGCCCGATATGATCGACCACCGCCTGCCCTGGCTGGCCGCATTCGCCTATTTTGACGAGGCCCGCGACTGCGGCGCGCGTATCTTTCGCTATACCGACGGTTTCATGCATCAAAAGGCGTTTGTCGTCGACGATGCGCTGGCGGCGGTCGGCACAACCAATCTGGACAATCGCTCATTCCGGCTGAATTTCGAGGCTATGGCGCTGTTTTTCGATACCCAAGCTGCAAACCGGGTCGCCGAGATGCTGCAAGCAGATTTCGAAAACAGTTACGAGTTGACACGCACCCTCGCACAGCAGCCGGCGCATATTCGTTTTGGTGCTCCTCTGGCGCGGTTGTTCGCTCCGATCCTTTAGGAAAAGAACCTGTCGTTGAACACGCGTGTCATCAACGCAACCATATAGGCAGTGGACAAGCCAAAGGTCAAAAGACCCGCAACCGAGGCAAAAGACCCAAAGATCCGCAGCGCCTCACCCAAAACGATATCGCCATAACCCAGTGTCGTAAACGTCACGAGCGAGAAATAGATGGCCGAGTTCCACGTCGGAAGTACATCCAGCAATACCCAGACAATGGCCCACAGCCAGACCTGTATTGTGTGTGTTGCAACAATAAAGGCCAGCGCTACAGCAATCGGAATGGCAACAGCCATAAAGTTGCTTTGCACCGTCAACTTAGGCTCGAGCTTGAGAAGGACCAGAGTGCACCAGGTCAACAAAATAATCTCGACCAAAAAGCAAAGGCCCAAAAAAGTACTGCCCCACATGATCTGGTGCAACAAGGTCATGTAATGTCATCCTGATTTGCAACGGAAACGCGTCTTCACAGAATGGACTGTGCTGTGGTTGCGCACAAGACCACCAGACGCCTTTTGCACCTGCGGCGAAACGCTCCGATGGTCGGTCTGCACTGGACATGAGTTAAAACTGTTGCACATCTTGCGGAGCAAAAGCGGGGCGAGCCATGGTGTTGACCATAGACAAGGTGCAGAAATCCTATCCCGGCGGGCGTCCGTTACTGCGCGATGTATCTCTGGTTCTGGATCAAGGGCAAACTTTGGCCCTGACCGGTGAAAGCGGCAGCGGCAAAAGCACCCTGCTGAACCTTGCCGCAGCCCTGGACAACTTTGACGGGGGCGAGATCATATTGGGGGAAACTCGTCTATCCACGCTGGATGATGCAGGACGGGCAGCACTGCGCCGGAAACATGTGTCGTTGGTGTTTCAACAATTCAATTTGATCCCGTCCCTGACGGTTGCACAGAACCTGTCCTTTCACGCGCGTCTTGCCGGTGTCGAAGATACCGCTTGGAACAGCCATCTGGCGGAACGACTGGGCCTGTCAGACTTGCTGGAACGTTACCCCGAGAACCTGTCGGGCGGTCAGCAACAAAGGGTTGCAATCGGGCGGGCCATGGCCGCGCGCCCCAAGCTGTTGCTGGCTGATGAACCGACCGGCAATCTGGACGAAACCGCCAGCGCAACCGTACTGGACCTGATGTTATCACTGGTTGCCGACACCAAAGCGGCATTGTTATTGGTAACGCATTCCCAACAAATCGCTGCGCGACTGGACCGTCAAGTCACGCTAAGCGGCGGGCGGATTCAATGACATGGCCCGTCATTCAGGCCCTGATGTCCCATTGGCGGGTGCATCGGTTACAACTGGCGACCTTGCTGATCGGCATCGCTTTGGCCACCGGTTTGTGGTCGGCTGTACAAGCCATCAACGCCGAAGCGCGTGTAAGCTATGCGCGGGCCAACGCTCAATTGGCCATCGGCCAATTTGACGAGCTTCGAGACCCGTCGGGACCGATTTCAGTCTCTCGTTATGTCGACCTGCGCCGTGCTGGCTGGCAGGTTGCAGCCGTTCTGGAAGGCCCATACCGTATCGGCGGGCGAACCTTGCGCCTGATGGGCGTGGATATGGTTGCCTACCCGGCCCTGCCTGCCGTGACTGAAGCAGAACAGAGCGCAGTACCGCCCGAGCCTGTGGACATGTTGACCTCCCCGGGCCGTGTTCTTGTATCACCCGAGCTAGAGGTGCTGCTGCGTGATCAAGACAACCTGCCCCCCATTCTGACCACCTCAGCCCTTCCCTCGGACGTCATTCTCACCGACATCGGCGTGGCCGAGGGCTTGTTGAACCAAACAGGCGTCATCTCGCGGCTTGTCGTGCTGCCGAACCAACCGCGCGACCTGCCCCCTCTCAATCAGGTCGCACCTGAACTGGACCGCATCAGCCCCTCAGCGCAAGTCGATACCGCTCAGTTGACCGACAGCTTTCATTTGAACTTGTCGGCGTTTGGACTTCTGTCCTTTGCCGTTGGGCTGTTCATCGTCAATGGCACCGTTGGTCTGGCCTTTGCCCAGCGACGCGGCATGATCCGCACCTTGCGTGCTTTAGGCGTGTCCATGCGTCGGCTTGTTTGGCTGGTACTGACCGAATTAACCCTGTTGGCCCTGATCGGAGGCAGTCTTGGATTGCTGTTGGGCTTCTTTCTGGCCGGAGCGTTGCTGCCTGATGTCGCCGCAACTTTGCGTGGGCTCTATGGCGCGCCTGTGACCGGACAACTGACGCTGCAACCTCAGTGGGTTTTCGCTGGTATCGCCATGGCAGTATTCGGAACCCTGCTGGCCAGCGGTCACGCATTGTGGCGCTTGTCCAACATGCCTTTGCTCGAAGGACCGGGCGTGCAGGCGTGGCAGAGCAATTCCCGCGCGCGCCACATCGTCGGAGCAATGGGTCTGATCCTGATAGTCGGAGGATCGCTGGCCTATGTCACCATTGGAGGGCTTGTTGCAGGTTTCACCTTATTGGCCGGATTGCTGACAGGTGCGGCCTTGCTGTTGCCATCGCTTCTGGCCATGGCTCTGTCTGTACTGGCGCGTACGGCGCGCGGTCCTGTTGCGCAATGGGTCTGGGCGGACCTGCGGGCGCAATTGCCTGGCCTGTCTTTGGCCCTGATGGCCCTGTTACTGGCCTTGGCGGCAAATATCGGCGTGGGAACAATGGTTTCCAGCTTCAGGTTAACCTTTATCGGCTGGCTGGATCAACGGCTGACGGCCGAGTTGTACGTGACTGCGCGTGACGAAGATCAGGCACGCGAGATGACCATTTGGCTGCGCCCTCAGGTCGATGCCATTTTGCCGATCCGCAGCGTAGAACTGCCCCATGAAACCGGCCCTTTATTCTTATACGGCGTGGTGGATGATACCGTGTACCGGCAACACTGGCCCTTGATTGCCTCAACCGCCACCGTTTGGGATGACGTGATGGCCGGAGACGCGGTGCTTATCAACGAACAATTGGCGCGCCGCGCGTCCTTGTGGCCCGGTGCCCAGCTACAACTTGCCCAGAACCACGTTTTGCCGATCGCGGGGGTCTATTCCGACTATGGCAATCCAACGGGTCAAGCCATCGTTTCAATGGCGCAACTGGATCGTATCGTACCAGGGACCGAGATGCGGAGGTTTGGTATCCGCATGCCACCGGAAGACGCGACTACGATGGCACAAACCCTGCGCGCCCAATTTGACCTGCCGCCGCGCGCAGTGGTTCAGCAAGCGGCCATGAAGGCGCAATCACTGGCGATCTTTGAGAAGACCTTTGTTGTGACATCGGCGCTGAACGTTCTGACCCTTGGCGTGGCGGGATTCGCCATCCTGACCAGCCTGTTGACGCTGTGGACACAACGCCTGCCGCAAATCGCCCCTGTTTGGGCGCTGGGGCTGAACCGGGCGCAACTGGCACGGCTGGAGCTTTTTCGCAGCGTGTTGCTGGCTGCACTGACGGCAGTCCTTGCGTTGCCGCTAGGACTGATCCTGGCATGGGTTCTGCTGGCAGTGATCAACGTACAGGCCTTCGGTTGGCGGCTTCCCATGTTCGTCTTCCCATGGGACTGGCTGTGGCTGTTTCTGTTGACGCTTCTGGCGGCCATAATCGCAGCAGCCCTGCCCGCGTTGCGGATGCTGCGCCTGCCCCCTGCCGACTTGCTGAGAGTGTTCGCCAATGAACGTTAGAACCCTTTTCCTCTGCCTGATCATCATTTTCCCACTTCCATTGTGGGCACAGGGCTATGCAGGTTTGGGCGGATCAGCCGAGGGCTTTGATGTTCCCGAAGAAGGATATGCGTTCGATTTCCCCAAGGATCATGGGCCCCATCCGGCTTACCGGATCGAATGGTGGTATCTGACGGCCAACCTCAAGGGTGAAGATGGGCGCGACTATGGTGTTCAGTGGACCCTGTTCCGATCTGCTCTGAAGCCCTTTGAAACCGCCGGTTGGCAAAGCCCGCAAATCTGGATGGGTCACGCGGCGACAACAACGCCTGACACGCATTACTTCGCTGAGCGTCTTTCGCGTGGCGGGATTGGTCAGGCAGGCGTAACCGCTGAACCCTTTGAGGCGTGGATCGACGAATGGCGCATGGCCGGTCCTGATTTCGACACCCTTACCCTGACGGCCAACGGAGAGGATTTCAGCTATGATCTGTCGCTGACCGCTCAGGGGCCATTGGTGTTTCACGGCGATGCAGGGTATTCGGTCAAATCTGCGGATGGTCAGGCCAGCTATTATTACTCGCAGCCTTTTTACGCGGTTGAAGGTGTTCTTCGACTGCCAGACGGCGATGTGCACGTCACAGGCCAGGGTTGGTTGGACCGTGAATGGTCGTCGCAGCCGCTTGCTGCGGATCAAAGTGGATGGGATTGGTTTTCCCTCAGCTTCGAGGGCGGCGACAAGATGATGGCTTTTCGGTTGCGTGGGGGGCGCGGCGACTTTACCTCGGCCACTTGGATCAATGCCGACGGCAGTACCGAGGCTATCCCTAACGGAACCGTCCAAATGACGCCGCTGGCCACGGACCAAGTCGCAGGGCGCGAGGTTCCAACACACTGGCGCGTTGCCTTACCGGATCGGGGTGTTGAAGTTGACGTTTCCGCCATCACACCCGAAGCATGGATGGGAACCCGCTTTGAGTATTGGGAAGGACCTGTCACCGTAACCGGAAGCCATGAAGGCATCGGATACCTTGAGATGACAGGGTATTGATCCCTGAAGTCTGTTCAGCGCACGACGTAAACAGAAACCGAAGAATGTCGCACAACACGTGATGCGTTGGGACCCAGCAGGTAATCCTTGAAATCCGGCTTGTGCGCACCGATTACGATCAAATCGGACCCGGCGCCTTCAGCAGTTTTCAGGATTTCCTGATAGGCCGTTCCTGTCGCCACAACATGGCGGATAGTTTCATTTCTCTCTGACCCCAGTGCTTTGACACACAGCGATGTCAGAGTGGCCTGCGCCTCTTCAAAAGCCTTGTCGTGGAAGTCGGCCTCAAAGAACCCTGACACCCAACTTTCACCAAAATCCGGCAGCACGGTCACAACATCCAGCTGCGCCCCTTCCAGGTCCGCCAGAGCGGCCGCCTTTTGCAGAACCGGCACATCAATCTCACCATTGCTGATATCAATGGCGCATAGAACTGAACGTGTCATGCAAGCACCTCTCGTCTGGCGGCCCGGCCGCGTTGCAAAAGCGCGATGAGGCCAAGAAGAACCATCGCAGGGATATAGACCAACTGCTTGGGTGGCTGACTTGACGGCAAGCTGACCGAGGTCAGGCTTACGGCCTCATCCCCATAATAATCGAAGATATCCAGATCGCCTGAAAGCGGTGTTCCTGGGAACGGTTCGTCCAGTTTAACAACGCCGTCTTCAGGGATCAGGATTAGCCCCAACGCCTCGACCCGCGCTGCGCCGCCGTCTTCCGAACCCACCGTGGCCACCACAGTTGTATCAGTCATTTCAAGCGTGTCGAAGTCTGGCCCGGACACAACAAGCCGCATCTCTGTTCCGGGTGGAACCTGACCGATTGTCTCTTCGAACGCAGCAGGTTCAACCGATTGGAACGGAGGCGAAATGCGGTCCATAAAGAAGTCCGGCCTGAACAAGGCAAAGGCCACAAAGATCAGCGCGATGCTTTCATAGATCCGGCTGTGGGTCAGGAAGTACCCCATTGTACCGGCAGTAAAGACCAGAATGGCTATGGTGGCGAATATGGCGACGATTATGCCTTCGACCCATGTCACATCGATCAACAACAGGTCGGTGTTGAAGATGAACACAAACGGCAACGCCACAGTGCGCAGGCTGTAGAAGAACGCCGTGAAACCGGTCTTGATCGCATCACCACCCGAGACAGCAGCGGCCGCGAAACTGGCCAGACCCACAGGCGGTGTCACGTCCGCCATAATACCGAAGTAAAAGACAAACAGGTGGACAGCGATCAGCGGCACGATCAGCCCGCTTTGCGCGCCCAGTTCGACAACCACACCAGCCATCAACGAGCTGACGACGATATAGTTCGCCGTGGTCGGCAGGCCCATACCTAGGATCAGGCTGAGGATACCGACCATGATCAGCATCAGGATCAGGTTGCCACCCGAGAGGAACTCGACCAGATCGGCCATCACCTGTCCTACACCGGTCAGCGTCACCGTACCCACGATCACGCCCGCCGTGGCTGTGGCCAAAGCGATCCCGATCATGTTCCGCGCGCCGTCGATCAGGCCCTGCCACAGGTCGGCCACACCGTCGATAAAGCGGTTGTACACATCGCTTTCGCCGCGGAAGACCGCCTTGAGCGGTTTTTGCGTCAGCAGGATCACGAACAGTAACGCGGTTGCCCAAAAGGCTGACAAACCAGGAGATTTCTGTTCGATCATCAGGAAATAGACAAGCACAATAATCGGCAGCAGATAGTGCAGACCTGCCTTGTAGATGTCTGCAATGACCGGCAGCGTGACCTCTTTGGCGTTTGGATCGTCGGGCTCAAGATCCGGCACCTGAGCGGCCAGATAAAGCAACACGACATAGATCGCGCAAACGATCAGGCTAAGGATCAATCCAGCCGCCGAAGGTGCCCAACTTGTCACCGCATCCACCGGGAATTGCGAGCTATAGCACAGACCGGCAAATACCACGAAGAAAGACAACATCCCAACAACGGTCCGCGCCAAATGCACATCCCGGTCGCCCAGGGTTGGCATGTTCCGCTTAACCGCTTCAAGATGGACGATATAGACCAGCGCGATGTAGGAAATCGCAGCAGGCAAGAAGGCGTGGGTGATGACCTCAACATATGAGATGCCCACATATTCCACCATCAGGAAGGCCGCAGCGCCCATAACCGGTGGCATGATCTGGCCATTCACCGAAGACGCAACCTCGACCGAACCCGCCTGTTCGCTGGAAAAGCCCACCCGTTTCATCAACGGAATGGTGAAGGTGCCGGTGGTTACAACGTTGGCAATCGACGAACCCGAGATCAGCCCGGTCGCGGCAGAGCCCACAACGGCAGCCTTCGCAGGGCCGCCACGCAGATGGCCAAGCGCCCCGAAGGCCATTTTGATGAAATAGTTCCCTGCCCCGGCCTTATCCAACAAGGCGCCAAACAGAACGAACAGGAAGACGAATTTCGTGGAAACGCCAAGAGCGATGCCAAACACACCTTCTGACGTGATCCACATATGGCTCATGGCCTTTTTCAGGCTCGCGCCTTTCCAGCGGATAACTTCGGGCACCCATTCGGATGAACCGAAGAAGACATAAGCCAAAAAGATCGTCGCGATGATCGCCATGGCCGGGCCAAGCGCGCGGCGCGCGGCCTCGAACAACAGTAGCAGGCCGCCCAATGCGATCCACTTGTCCGTGTCATCGGCAAGCCCGCCCGCATTGACGATCTTGTCGTAGAAGAAATACCCATAAAGCGCGACAAACGCGCCCAGAATACCCATGATCCAGTCCTGAATCGGGATATAGTTCCGAGGGCTGGACTTCAGCGCCGGATAAGCCGCAAAGGCCAGAAACATCGCAAAAGCCAGATGGAACTGGCGCGAGTTATTCACAACGCTTCCGGGAAGGACATAGTTCGAGATTGGCGAGGCCAGAACAACCTGAAAAATCGACCAGATCGCCGCTACGATGGCCAGAAAAATCCCGACGTTGCCGACCGGGTTGCGCCCGCCGGCGTCGGAAGACGCAACCAGATCCTGAAGCTCTTCTTCAGATAGCGGGCGATTGGATTGTGTGTCGGAACTCATAAAATGTCTCCCCGTCACGGCCTTTTTCGGCCTTTTGGAACCCCGTTTTACACGGGTTGTGTGCAGGGCGCCCGAAGGCACCCTGCGTCAGGTCTGGCTTACTGAATCCAGCCTTTTTCTTTGTAGTACTTTTCAGCACCCGGATGCAGCGGTGCCGACAGGCCGTCCGCGATCATCTCTTCGGGCTTCAGGTTGGCAAATGCAGGGTGTAGCTTTTTGAAGTCATCGAAGTTCTCGAAGACCGAGCTGACAACCGCATAGACCGCATCTTCCGATACGTCCGCTGACGTCACAAAGGTTGCGCCCACACCAAAGGTCGACGTGTCGCCATCAGATCCACGGTACATGCCACCGGGAATGGTTGCGGTGCGGTAGAACGAGTTATCGTTGACCAGTTTGTCCACGGCTTCGCCGCTGACATTCACCAGAACCGAGTCACATGCGGTGGTGGCTTCCTGAATCGAACCCGAAGGGTGACCGACGGTGTAAACCATCGCATCGATCTGGTTGTCGCACAGTGCAGCCGACTGTTCAGCCGCCTTCAGTTCGGTCGCCAGTTCGAAATCGCCCGTGGTCCAGCCCATTTCACCCAGCAGAACCTCCATGGTGCCGCGCTGACCGGAACCGGGGTTGCCGATGTTGACGCGCTTGCCTTTCAGGTCCTCAAAATTGGTGATGCCGGAATCGGCGCGGGCCACAACGGTGAACGGCTCGGGGTGAACCGAGAAAACGGCGCGCAGGTTTTCGAACGGGCCAGCCTCTTCGAACTTCGAGGTGCCGTTATAGGCATGGTACTGCCAGTCTGACTGTGCCACACCAAACTCCAGTTCGCCTTCGCGAATGGTGTTGATGTTGTAGACCGAACCACCGGTCGATTCGACCGAGCAGCGCACGCCATGTTCCTTGCGGCCTTTGTTTACCAGACGGCAGATCGCACCGCCGGTCGGGTAATACACGCCGGTTACGCCACCGGTGCCGATTGTGATGAACTCTTCCGCATACGCGGCTGGTGCCATCATGGCCGCCGTCACAAACGCGCCAAGGCTCAGTTTGCTGCTGTTTTTCATGTTTTAACTCCCAATTTTTTATCTGGCAGTTGGAACCCAAATGGGTCGGCCTGCTCAGGGAAGCGTGCCGATAATACAATCCGGCCCGTCCCGCAACAGGTACAACTCTTTGAATTTTCCAATTTCTCCCAACCCTTGTGAGGTTTCATTCAGAGACGCTGATTGTCAAGGCCGCCGCCCGGTCTGACCGCCTCAAACCGCATATATGAGCTTGAATTGCGAAGTTTCCCCATCAGCGCAATGCGCGCTGACCCGGTATTTCCAACGACACTTAAAGTTCAAACATACGCCTCATTCCTGGCGCAAATGGAAGGCACCTGCTCGTCAGGTTCGGATGTAATGATTGCCCATATTGCCGGACCCAGCGAACAGAAAACCCCCAACTTTGGACTTCAAAATGGCAAAGAAATACCTCTGCGTGCTCGCGGTTGCGGCTGCGGCAGCAACCCCTGCTTTGGCAAATAACGCTCTGAAACAAGATGATTTTTCAGTTGAATGTGTGTCAGATGTGGACGGCAGCAACGTAACTTTGAAACGGTCAGGCGGTTCGGACAAAGGCCATCTTTCCACAGGCGACCTTGAAGGCGAAGCCGCAATTTATCCTGTCGGAGAATCAATGACGTTTTTGCTGATGCAGGACGGGCAGGTCGTCACGTTTGTCGTGAACTATGACAGCTTGAAATACGACATGATGGTCAAAGGCGCGGTTCAAAAATTTGACCGGGGCACGTGTCCGGTATCCTGAGGAGCCCAACACGAGATAGCTTCCGCCAAATGGCGCTATTTCGGCGTTAAAACTGAACGCTCAGCTTTGCGGAATTTTGAAATCAAATACCGGATTTAAGCCGAGCGGTCAGAAAAAAGAAGCGGCGCATGCACGCCGCTTCTTTTGTTTTATCAGCGACTTAAGCAGAAGCCTTAAAGATCTTTTCAATGTTGCTGCCCAGGGCGGCATTGAACTCGGCATCAGATTGCTGTTTCGACAGACCTTCGGTCAGCGCACGCGAAAACGACGCGATCATCTTGCCGTTCTGGCCCAGCAAATCACACGCCTGCTCGGTCGAATACCCACCTGACAAGGCAACCACGCGCACCACGCGCGGGTGATCAGCCACTTCATCATAAAGGTTTGCCGTGCTGGGGATCGTCAGTTTCAGCATGATGTCCTGCCCCTCGGCCAACTGATTCAGGTTTTTGAGGATTTCAGCCTTCAGGATGTCTTCCGCCTCGGCCTTGGTTTCCGAGTTGATGTTAACCTCGGGCTCGACGATCGGAACCATGCCTGCGGCAACGACCTCGCGGGCCACATCGAACTGCTGCGCCACAACGGCAGCGATGCCTTCGGCGTTGGCTTCATGAATCACCGAACGTTCCTTGGTGCCAAACACACCCTCTGCCGTGGCCAGCGTTTCGGCCAGACCCGGGATCGGTTTCATCATCTGGACGCCATTCGCGGTCTCTTCCAGACCTTTGTCGATTTTCAGGAACGGAACGATGCCTTTGACCGACCATAGGTAATCCGCAACCTTGCGGCCGTCGATTTCTTCACCCAGCGTGCGTTCAAACAGGATCGCACCGATCACTTTATCCTTGGTGAAGTCGTCCGCCAGAATGATCCGCGCGCGCATGTTCTGGATTTCACCAAACATCTCTTCTTCCGAGGCGTAATCCGATGCGTCCACCCCATACAGCGCCAGCGCCTTGGGGGTCGATCCACCACTTTGATCCAGTGCGGCGATAAAGCCTGCTCCGTTGGACATCTGTGCGCGCTGTTCTGCTTTCGACATAATGATTTCCCGTTCAAGAATGATTCCGATTTCATTCCTCGCATACAGCACGGTGATGGACGATGGTAGTTTGTTAGCGCTCAACCAACCTCAACCAAATCCCGTCCTTGGACCGAACGGTCAGATGCGCCACCGGAACCGGCGTTTTTCCGGGGATTGTTTCGAATTTGAATTGACGTAACAGCATCGACAGGATCAGGGGGGCCTCAACCATCGCAAATCCCGCCCCCGTGCACGCTCTTGGTCCGGCAGAGAACGGGATGTAGGCATTGCGCTGACATGTTTTGCCATTCTCTGTCTTCCAGCGCGAGGGATCGAACCCGTCGGGATTGTCCCAAAGCCGTTCTTGCCGATGCAGGTGCCACGGGCTGACGACAATTTGTGCACCCTTCGGAACCTCTCGATCGCGAAACTGTTCAGGACATTGCGTTTCCCGCACCATCATTGGCACCGGTGGATAAAGTCGCAACGCCTCGCGAAATACATCTCGGGCGACGTTCAGCCTGGACATGGTCGTAAAGGACGGATCCGGATTTGCCTGTGCCTCTTCGGCGACTTTCTCTTGCCAGTCAGGGTACAGGGCCAGCAGATAAAGCGTCCAGGCCAGAGCCGAAGCGCTGGTTTCATGGCCCGCCAGAAAGAAGATCGCGACCTGATCAATCATCTCGTCGGTTTCAAAACACTTCCCAGTGGCGGGATCGGGTGTTGTCATGATTTTTGTGGCCAGATCGTTTGGTGCCGTCCCATCAGCAATGGCCGCAGCGCGAACCGCTGTAAGTTTCTGGATCAAACGCCTGATATCACGCGCATTCCGCCGCGTGTCGCCGGCATGTAGACGAGGAACCCAACGAGGCAGGGGCAAAAAGGCTGCAAGGTTCAAAAGCGGTTGCCGCCTTTGATAGGCGCGGAATTTTTGGAACACTTCGGCTGCGATTTCATTTTCGATAGGCACCGAAAACAGTGTTCTGAAAATGACATCTGCGGCGACATGGCTGGTGATTTCTTCAACTTCAATCTCCATTCCAACACTGGAGCACAGCCGATCCGCGCAGGCTTGTGACGCGTCTCGCATCGCCGGAAACGTGTCTTTCAACCGCCCGCCTTCGAACGCTGGATCAATGATACGACGTTGTCGCTTCCATGCCTCACCGTTTGTCAGAAATACAGACTCACCCAAAAGCGGCCGCAAACCTTCGCTGATCCGGTTGGATTTCGGGAAATCTTCGGGCCTCTTTTTCAAAACCAGATCAACCAGTTCCGGCTGATTGATCATGTAAGATCTAAAGAACGGCGTTCGAAATTCCGCCATCCACGCGCGATAGAGCCGTTGGGGCTGTGCCGAAAGCAGGTCTTTCCGAAACAGTCTCAGATACTGCCACAGCGAAACTTTGTCTGGGCGTGGGGTCGGTTTTGGCGGGATCATGCGTGAACCGTAGTGTATTTTGAAACGGGCTGATCAATACGTGACGGTGAAGGCGCCCGCCCGGCAAATCGTGCAGCCAAGGTTTGGGGGCCCGCGGTGATCCGAAAATAATCGTATGCACCCGGACGGTCAAAGGCGCAGAGATACTGAAAATGCAGTTTGAAGAAACGCCAACGATCAGCCTTCCAGCGCTCAGGTGACAGTGTTTGAGTAAACGCTGCCGACAAAACCAGAGGCCACTTCTTATCAGGGCTGCCCACACCGCTGACTGCAACCGGGTCGCATAGCGCAAAGGCGCAGCCATCGCCGGGGGCGGTAAAATCGACCCATGCCACAGTGGGTTGCTTGGATAGAAACTGCAGATCCGCGCGTAGACGGTGTGCGTTTGGCAGGAAGGAAACCATGGGAACCACCTGCCCCAAAGTCAGAAACGACAAAACCGGTCCTTGGTCAGACACATCACTATCACGGATCAGATCGGCCAGCACCGACACACCCAGATGCGCGCCCGAGCTGTGACCGATCACCAAAACCTCGTCCACCTCTTCAGTCAAAGCGTCTTTGATCAGGTCTTGGAATGTGTCCAATCGCGACTGCAACTGCCGCGGAGTTTCCCCCTTTAACTGCGCGGAATATGCGTAGTCATGCATCAGGTAATAGGCAAACAGCCGGTTGTCGATTGTGCGAAACCAACGTAACACCGCATAAGCCAGAACACCCGCCGGAACCAAAGCCCACAGCCCAACCATTGGGACTAGCAGTTTCGCCGTCGCCCACGCAAACAGCAGCGCGACCAGCAATTGTAAAAGCAACATGCCAACCGGATATAGCGCAGCAATCACCGGCCCTTTTCTCAGCCCCATCAACCGACGCAGAGTACCCGTTGAGATGTAGGTCCAAGCGGTTCGCGCCAGTTGCAGATAGGTGGACAGGATCGATCCCGTCATGCTGTCCCGCACGATATCCGACCAGACCAGCACATCGACATCCGTGTGCACCCGTTCGCCATCCTGAAGCGATGTGACATGCCAGCCAAAGACGTCAGCTCGCGGCTTGGCTGACACGGAAATCTCATAGCCGGAAATCTCAGCCTGGGCCTGTGCCTCAGACCGATACAGCTCCCGGTATCGTCTGGGCGGAAACGGATCATAACCGGGAATGTAAAACACCCGACGTTTGCGCACCTGAGGCTGATTTGTCTGACTGCTCATGCCCTTACCTTCTGCCGTGCAGGTTAACGCAGGCTTGAGGTCAAGGTAAGGGGGTCAGCAGTTCATCCAAAATTTGCCAAAGCCGGGAAGGTTTCCAGCAACCACCAGCTGAACCGTGTGAACAGGCCGGTGATCAGCATGATGCCCACGAACAACAGCAATCCACCCATGACCTTTTCGATCGTACCCATGTAAGGCTTGATGCGGTTCATAACGGTCATCGATCGGTTCAGGAACATCGCCGCCAGAAGGAATGGAATACCCAGCCCTGCTGCATAGACGCCCAGCAAAACCGTACCACGCGCCACTGATGCCTCATTCGCCGCCAGCGAAAGGATCGCACCCAACTGAGGCCCAATGCAGGGCGTCCAGCCAAAGGCAAACGCCAAACCCAGAATATACGCCCCAAAAACCGAGCCACCGGAATCACCGGTATCGATCCGCGCTTCGCGGTCCAGAAACGGGATGCGGAATACGTTCAGGAAGTGAAGACCAAACACGATCACCACCGCACCCGAAAGCTTAGCAAAAAGCACCTGATTCTGAAGAACAAATGCCCCGAAGGCAGACGCGGTAAAGCCCAAAAGCAGAAAGACGGTCGACAGACCCATCACAAAGAACAAAGCCGACATCGTTGCCTTGCGCCGCGCACGGGCCTCGTCCTGCATCTCGTTGATTGTAACGCCGCTCATATACGCCAGATAAGGCGGCACGATGGGCAGCACGCATGGTGAAAGAAAGCTGATCAAGCCACCCAACAGCGCGACAAACATGGCGGGCAACAGTCCCGCGTCTATGATTTCAATTCCGAACATGTCTCTGCACATAAGTGATGAATGTCGATCCGTCACGGGGCCATTCAGTCACATCCTCGTGGTTGGAATCTGGACAATATTTCAACTTGGTCCTATCCCGAAATGCATGACCGAGATTACTGATACTTTGGACGCCCTCGGGCTTTTGTGCCCTCTGCCCGTTCTCAAAGCCCGCAAACGGCTTAAATCCTTGCCTGCAGGGGCCGTACTGCGGGTGCTGGCCGATGATCCTGCGGCTATCGTCGATGTTCCACATTTTTGCTCCGAGGCCGGACACAAGCTTCTGTCTCAAGAACTTGACGGGGCGCATCAGGTTTATCTGATCCAAAAAGCCGTCTAAAAATCCTTCGGGTTACAAAAAAGGCGGGCTCCTCAGCCCGCCTTTTCGCTATTTACCCAGCGACCACCACCCGCGTCGCTTCGGCTTGGCGGGGCCTGGTTCCGGTTCTTCTGCTACTGTTTCCAGCACAGGCTCAGGCGTCTCTTCCACAGGAGCTTCTACTGCGGGCTCAACCTCATCAGCAGTGACCTCTTCAACCGCTTGCGCCGCGAGTTCTTCCACAACACCAGACGTCTCTTCGGCTGGCGCATCCTCGACACTGGCCTCTTCTGCGTTCACCGGTTCCTCTGGTGCAACATCAACAGTCTCAGCTTCCGCCTCAAGAGTTTCGCCTTGTTCCTGAGCCACCTCGGGCACCTCGGCCTCAGGGTTTTCTGCAGCGTCCTCGGCCACAGGCGCCTCAGCTACGGTCTCAGCTTCAACACCTTCAGTTGCTTCAGCCTGTTCAACCGTTTCCTCGGCCGCAACGTCCTTTTTCCGGCGACGCGGAGCACGTTTACGCTTGGGCTTGGCAGGCTTTTCTTCCTCTGCCGCTTCCGCTTCTACGACGTCAGCCGCACCTTCTTCATCGGCGGCATCACCAGAAGCGTTCTCCTGCGCCTCTCCTTCGGAGCTTTCGTTGGATTGCTCTGCGGCATCACCATTGCCCCCACCCTTCTTGCGCCGACGACGGCGACGTTTGCGCTTGGGCTTGGCATCATCTTCGGTTGGGGTGGTATCGTCCTCGACCTCTTCCTCGTCAGACGAGTCCACCATGTCCATCAGAGACGCATCCACAGAAACGACAGGCGCAGTGGCTTCAGGCACAATCCGGCTGGCGGTTTTAAATTTCTCCATCGAGAAATCGGGGCTCACCAAGTGGATGTCGCCTTCGATCCGCACAGACAGGCCATACCGGGCTTCGATCTGAGCAATGTGCTCACGCTTCTGGTTCATCAAGAAGTTGGCAATGCTGACCGGGCAGCGCACCAAAACTTCACGCGAACGACGGCGTGTGCCTTCCTCTTCGATCTGACGCAGAATCGACAGAGCCATGTTGTCGTCCGAACGGATCAGACCGGTGCCGTGACAGGCCGGACATGGCTGCGTCGTGGCCTCGATCATACCAGGGCGCAGGCGCTGACGGCTCATCTCCAAAAGGCCAAAGCCCGAAATCCGGCCGACCTGAATACGCGCCCGATCAGTTTTCAGCTTGTCCTTCAGACGCTTTTCAACCGCAGCGTTGTTCTTGCGCTCGTCCATATCGATGAAATCGATGACGATCAGACCGGCCAAATCCCGAAGACGCAGCTGGCGTGCCACCTCTTCGGCGGCCTCCAGGTTTGTCTTCAGCGCGGTCTCTTCGATCGAACCTTCTTTGGTCGCGCGCCCTGAGTTCACGTCAATCGCGACCAGGGCTTCGGTCACGCCGATCACGATGTAGCCACCGGATTTCAGCTGAACCGTCGGGTTGAACATGCCCGCCAGATAGCTTTCCACCTGATAGCGCGCGAACAAAGGAAGGGCATCTTCATACCGCTTCACGTTCTTGGCGTGGGACGGCATGATCATTTTCATGAAGTCCTTGGCGATGCGATAACCGCCTTCACCTTCAACCAGAACCTCATCGATGTCTCGATTATAAAGATCGCGGATCGACCGTTTGATCAGATCGCCTTCCTCATAAATCTTCGCTGGCGCAATCGACTCCAAAGTCAGTGCGCGAATCTGTTCCCACAAACGCTGTAGATATTCATAGTCACGCTTGATCTCGGACTTGGTGCGTTTGGCACCCGCAGTGCGGATGATCAGACCAGCCCCGGTCGGCACATCAATGTCCGCCGCGATTTCTTTCAATTTCTTGCGGTCGGCGGCGTTGGTGATTTTACGGCTTATACCGCCACCGCGCGCGGTGTTCGGCATCAATACGCAATAGCGACCGGCCAAAGACAGATAGGTTGTCAGTGCAGCACCCTTGTTGCCGCGCTCTTCCTTGACCACCTGCACCAGCAGGACCTGACGAACCTTGATGACTTCCTGAATCTTGTAACGACGCGGGCGCGGTTTGCGTGGCGGACGGATGTCTTCGCTGTCATCTTCGTCAGCCACAGATTCAATCGAGTCGTCTTTCGACGAGGCATCAGCGCTCTTGCCTTCAGCATCCTCGTCTTCCGCACCCTGATCGCCGTCTGCATCTGCAGCAGCTTCACCCGATGTCTCAACATCGTCAGAAGCAACCGCCTCCGTCTCTGCCTCATTTGCCGATGCGTTATCAGCTTCTGCGCTTACTTCTGTCTCATCGCTTGAGGCCTCACCAGCGTCTTTACTGACTTCACCTGTGTCGTCGCCGGCTTCTCCGGGCGATGCAGACGTGTCTTCCACCTCAGAAGCAGATTCTTCTGCCGCGTTATCTGACGCAGTTTCTGCCGAAGTCGCATCGCTGTCTTCCGGCTCTTCTACCGGTGTTTCAGCCACGATCTCCATCGGAGAGGTTCCCTCGGGCACCTCTGCATCTGCATCTTCGCCATCGGCCAAATCGATGGTTTCCATACCGGTTGGCTCGGTCGAAACCTCCATTGTCTCAACCGGATCGTCCGACTTCACATCTGCCGCCTTGGAACGCGACCGAGACCGCCGCTTTTTGGGCTTGGCTTCTTCGGCTTCGTCACGCGCCTTCATTGCCTCGGCATAGGCGCGCTCTTCCTCCATCAACGCCTCACGGTCGGCGACGGGGATCTGATAGTAGTCCGGGTGAATTTCCGAAAAGGCCAGGAATCCGTGACGGTTCCCACCATAGTCGACAAACGCCGCCTGCAGCGACGGCTCAACCCGTGTTACTTTTGCAAGGTAGATGTTGCCTGCAAGCTGGCGTTTGTTTTCGGATTCAAAATCGAACTCCTCGACCTTGTTTCCGTCGACCACCACGACGCGGGTTTCCTCCGCGTGGGTGGCATCGATAAGCATTTTCTTAGCCATGTTTCCTTGGTGCACCGCGCCAAACGCGTTGTCCTGACCTGTCCAGGCGGACAGGCGCTTTTGGGGAGGTGTCTTGTCAGGGCGATTTCAGACGGCGCGCGGCAGGGTCTGGCGCTGTGGCCCCCTGCCCGGTCTCTCAATCGTTGCGCGCGCGTCATCGCGGTTCTTCTCCGACAGGCGCAGTTTCTGCAGCCCGCCCATTTATTCCTTTCACCCGACGTATCGGGCTCAGGTACTCCACTGCCCGCAATCGGGGCACAATCGGTCTGCTTCGCAGCGAAATTAACGTGCAGCAAAGCAGCGAAACTCAAAGATTCGGGACTTAAGAGCGCTAAAAAGGCCCGGCCCGTCCGAACACAATAAAAGCAGTCCTGTGGAAAAGACAATGGGCAAACTGCATCAAGACCGCCGACGCAGCGCGGGATCTCTTCATCTGGCCTAAAATACCTCGGGGGAGTCGCCAAAGGCGACGGGGGCAGAGCCCCCATTCGCAACGCTTAAAGATAGTCTGATCGCTGAAGCCCGTATTTCGCCATCTTTTCGTTCAACGTCCGGCGCGGCAGGCACAATTCGTCCATAACCGACGCGATCGACCCCTTGTGGCGGCGCATTGTGTTGTCGATCAGCATCCGCTCGAACGCTTCGACATATTCCTTCAACGGCTTGCCTTCGGTGGTCATCACCGGCTGCATCTCTTCATGGTCGGACATCAACAATGACGCAATCGTTCCTGATCCTCGACGTGATTGTAGCACGGCACGCTCGGCAATATTGATCAGTTGACGCACATTGCCTGGCCACGGGGCCTGCAACAATTGCGCCGCTTCCTGCGCACTGACCTGAGGGGCATCGCAGCCATATTCCTCTGCAAATTGCTCGCTGAGGCGCGTGAAGAGGGTCAGGATATCCTCGCCGCGCTGACGAAGTGGCGGCATGGTGATCCGCAATGCCGCCAACCGATAGAACAGGTCGGGGCGCAGAACGTCTTCTGATGTCTTCCCCGCTTCCTGCAGGTTCGAAATCGCAACAATCCGCGTTTCAGCAGGGGTGCCCTGCTCGTTCATCACGCTCAGCAGTTTGGCTTGCAAGGTATCGCTCAGCGCCTCGACATCTTCCAGCACCAGTGTCCCGCCGCGTGCTTCTTCGATGGCCGGCAGTTGCGCATCCTCAGGCATCATCGGGCCAAACAGGCGTTTGGCCAGCGCGTCTTCCTCTAACGCGGCGCAGGACACCAGAACAAACTTCTTGCCTGCGCGGCTACCCACCGCATGCAGCGCATGCGCCACCAGCGTTTTGCCGGTTCCCGTCTCACCGTCGATCAACACATGACCGTCGGCTTGCCCAAGATCCAGAATATCCTCACGCAGCCTTTCCATAACCGGGCTGGCACCGATCAGCTTGTTCATGATCTGCGTGCCACCCGACAGCTCACGCCGCAGCGCCCGGTTGTCCAGTGTCAGACGGCGTGCATTGCTGGCGCGTTTGGCCAGTTCGGACATGCGATCAGGGTTAAACGGCTTTTCAAGGAAATCGAACGCACCAACGCGCATCGCCTCAACCGCCATCGGAACGTCGCCATGCCCCGTGATCATGATGACTGGCAGGGTGCTGTCGGCCCCCATCAGCTTTTTCAAAAGCTGAATTCCATCCATCCCCGGCATCTTGATGTCCGAAATCACAATCCCCGGATAATCCGGTCCCAGAACCTTGAGCGCATCTTCCGCGCTGGCAAAGGTTTCAGTGTCGTATCCGGACAAAGCAAGCCACTGGCTGATCGACTGGCGCATGTCCTGTTCGTCATCCACAATGGCAATTTTCATGGCCTGTGCCATAGTCATTCCTCGTTATTCCGCGGCCTCAAGGCCGTCGCTTCCCAGTGCTGGCAACTGCATTTCAAACACCGCGCCACCATATTGGCCGTTGCGCGCAGTCAGCCGTCCCCCATGGTCGTTCACGATCCCCGACGAGATGGCAAGCCCCAGTCCAACCCCGTCGCCAGGCTGTTTGGTAGTATAGAACGGCTCGAACAGGTTCTCGATATCCTCGATACCGTGCCCGTTGTCCCGCACGGTCAGAACCGCCATGTCGCCCGCCGCCAGGATGATTTCCACATCCGGCTCTGCTACCGATTTGGTGGCATCCAGCGCGTTTCGCAAGAGGTTGACCATCACCTGCTCGATCCGCATCCGGTCCCCCATCACCATGACAGGTTCTTCCGGCAGGATCTGAGTGATCTTCACATGACGCTGACGCAGTTGCGGCTCCATCATGGACAAGGCCGAGGCCAGCGCTTCACCAAGGTTTACAGGCGAAAATGCATCCGCCCCTTTGCGGGCATAAGACTTGAGCTGGCGCGTAATCGCCCCCATCCGCTCGATCAGACCGTCGATGCGTCCAAAGCTTGCAAGCGCCTCTTCCGGTCGGTTGCGCCGCAACAACAGACGCGCCCCGGCGAGATATGTTTTCATTGCAGCCAGAGGTTGATTAAGCTCGTGACTGACCGCAGCCGACATCTCGCCCAAGGCGGCCAGTTTCGAACTTTGCGCAAGGGTCTGTTCCGCCAAATCCAGCGTCTTTTCAACCCGTTCCCGCTCAGCAATTTCCCGCTGTAGCCGTGCGTTCAATGCGCGAAGCTCTGCCGACTCGCGCTGAAACAGGGCCATGCGCAAGGTGGCCCGACGGCTGAGCGCATAAAACGTCAGCGCCAGAAGAATCGCAAATCCCATGATTTCCAGCGCAAGCACGCTGTTCACCTTTTCGCGGATCGACTCAAAGGTGGTGAACGACGTCATTTGCCAACCCCGGAACGGGATGCGTGTTTCCATGCGCATCACGGCCTCGCCTTGCAGGTAGGCATCCGGCGGCAAAGCCGTCCAATCGGTAGTAGCCCGAATAGCGCGTTGAATTGCGCCTTGCGGCGGTTGCCGCAGCATCGCCGTGCTCTCTTCCAACCCACGCCAGCGGGGCTCGGTAGACAGGATGATGGTTCCGGTACTGTCGGTGACCATCACCGCGTCCGAAATACCGGCCCAGGCGCGTTCGAATTTCTGAAGGTCAACCTCGACAACGATGACCCCCAGAATTTCCGATCCGTTTTCCAGTCGCCGGGAATACACAAAGCTGTATCCGCCGGATTCCCTGGGAATGACCGAAAAGATCGTGGCATTAGACCGGATGGCATCCACATAATAAGCTGTATTTCTGTGCCCCTCACCCAGCTTGTTCCGATCCGTTGCAGCAACGGTTCGACCATCACTGTCCAAGAGCATCAGCGAGGCCGCTCCAATTTCTTCAACGAAGGAAATCAGGCGCTGGGTCGACAACGTATAATCACTGGATTGCAGCGCTGAAATCAGGGTCGGGTCTCGTGCCAGCAACTGTGGCACGATCGAGTTTCGACGCAACTCACTCAGCAGGTTGCCGGAATACAGTGCCAGTCGCAGCTCTGCCCGGTTTCGCGTGGATTCCGTGAACCTGTCGGTCAACAGGCTATTGGTGATCCAGACCGTGGTAATTGTTGCAAGCAGCAGAACAAGAACGGCAACGCGCAACCGCCAGCCCAGCGGAGCACCGCGAAGCGGTTTCAACATATTTGACCAAGCTGATCGCACGTCCGAGTTCATGGCCAGACGTTACGCGCGGGCGCGCGCGACCTCAAGTCACGCTGCTTCAAACACGCCTGACAATGCGCGGAACAGCGCCACTCCGTCGGTGCCACCATGCCCTTCATCTGCCGCACGCTCGGGGTGAGGCATCATCCCAAGTACGCGGCGGTTTTCGGACAGGATGCCAGCGATGTCGCCAACCGAGCCATTGGGATTCTCGGTATAGGTGAACGCGATGCGATCCTGATCCTTCAGGGCCGCAAGTGTTACATCATCCGCGAAGTAGTTGCCGTCATGGTGCGCGATTGGGATACCGATCACGTCGCCTGCATTATAGCCCCCGGTAAACACGCTGTCGCTTGTTTCGACCTTTAAGCCCACTGTTTTGCAGATGTATTTCAGCCCGGCATTGCGCAGCAACGCGCCAGGCAGGATGCCGGTTTCCGTCAAAACCTGAAACCCGTTGCAGATACCCACGGCATAGCCGCCGCGTTCGGTATGCTCGACCACCGCCTTACAGATCGGAGATTTGGCGGCGATGGCACCGCAGCGCAGATAGTCTCCATAGGAAAAGCCACCCGGTACGCCCACGATATCAACACCGTCGGGCAAGGCCGCGTCTTTGTGCCAAACCATATCAACCTTGAAACCGGCCTGCTCAAAGGCGACGGCGAGGTCTCGGTCACAGTTGGATCCGGGGAATACGATTACGGCTGCGCGCATGGCGGGCCCTCCTACGAGACAAAATCTGTAACCACTGCAACACCCGGAGGGGTTGGGTGGTCAAAGGCGGCAAGCTCAGCACTCACCTGGTTAAGAGTTATTTTGCGCGTGACCAGCGGGCTCAGGTCAATCCTGCCCCCTGCGATCAGCGACAACAAAGACGGGTAGCGCCAGCTTGGCATGCCCCGCGTTCCGAAAACAGAAAGCTGGCCGGAATAAAGCACGTCCATCGGCAAAGCCATCTGTGTGTGATCACCGGCCGGCATGCCGATCTGCACCATGCGGCCCATTTTGCGCAGTGACCGCATCGCAGATACGGTTGTGACTTCGATGCCCAAAGCCTCAATCGCAACATGCGCGCCGCCGCCAGTGATGTCTTTTACAGCCTGCGGCGCATCACATGTTGTGGCATTGACAACCGCATCAGCCTCCAAAGACTGTGCATAGTTCAGCTTGTCATCCGCAATGTCGACCACGACGACCCGTGCGCCAAGAGCCTTGCCTAAAAGCAGCGTGGAAATTCCAACACCGCCGCCGCCGAAGACAGCAATCCATTCCCCACCCTGAACCTGCGCCCGTCCGACCAAAGCCTGCCAGGCCGTTGTCACACGACACCCCAAGGCTGCAGCAACTTCGGGCGCAATGCTATCGGGCAATGTTGTGAGGTTCGCATCCGCATGGGCCACTGCGATATATTCCGCAAAAGCACCATCACAGGTGAACCCAGGAACAATCTGGTCATTACAGATTGTCTGGTGCCCCTGCGCGCAGTCTGCGCAATGCCCGCAAGCCAGAATGAACGGCGCGATGACCTTGTCGCCCACCCGCCAGCGGGTGACCCGAGAACCGACCGCGACAACCTCACCACAATATTCATGACCGGGTGTCATCGGAAGGATTACGTCCGGGTCCGCGCCTGACCATGCATGCCAATCGGATCGGCACACGCCACACGCCAAAACCCGAACCACAACACCATCTTCGGCGGGTTCGGGATCGGGCACGGTCGCAACCTCAAGCGGTTGACGGTAGGTGATCAGACGCGCGGCCCGCATTCGATCAGACCAGTTCGATCTCGTAGCGTTCGATAACGGTGTTGGCCAACAGCTTTTCGCACATTTCGGTCACATCTGCCTCGGTCGCGCCATCGGCCAGTTCAAGATCAATCACTTTGCCCTGACGGACACCTTCGACCTGATCAAAGCCCATTGCGCCCAATGCGTGCCGAACTGCTTCGCCCTGCGGGTCCAGTACCCCGTTCTTGAGCATCACATGAACCCGTGCTTTCATTTTGGCAACTCCACCTTCGGGCCGCTATCCATGGCCCATTTCGTTGCGCGGGGGATAGCGTGCCTGACCGTTTTCGACAACCCTGTTTCCCAAGCAGTTTGCCGCAGTTGTCATCACGCAAAGCGAGTCTTCCCATTGATGATCAACAGATGAACCTGCCTAGACCGCAAAAACCCAAAATGCGCCGTGGTTTTTGCCGCGGCGCACTTTAGTTGAAACAAAAGTTCCCTGAACGGGTCAGTTGATAAGTGTCGGCTTGGTGACATTGGTATTCGGCAGCACACCCAAACGGCGCGCAACTTCTGAATACGCATCGGTCAGATTGCCCAGGTCACGACGGAACACGTCTTTGTCCAGCTTCTGGCCGGTTTCGATGTCCCAAAGGCGGCAGCTGTCGGGGCTGATTTCGTCAGCCACGATCAAACGCTGATAATCCCCTTCGAAAATGCGTCCGATTTCGATCTTGAAGTCCACAAGGCGGATACCAACCGCCAGCATCACACCGCTCATGAAGTCGTTCACGCGCAGCGCTAGGCTGAGGATATCGTCCATGTCCTGCTGGCTGGCCCAGCCAAAGGCAGCGATATGTTCTTCGGTGACCAGAGGATCACCCAACGCATCGTCTTTATAGCAATATTCAACGATCGGGCGCGGCAGCTGTGTCCCTTCGGCTATGCCCAGACGTTTAGACATCGATCCGGCGGCATAGTTTCGAACGATCACTTCCAACGGAACGATTTCGCAATTGCGCACCAGTTGTTCGCGCATGTTCAGGCGGCGAATAAAGTGGTTCGGAATACCGATCTGGGTCAGGCCGTTCATGAAGAACTCGGACAGGCGATTGTTCAACACGCCTTTGCCGTCAATCACATCCTTCTTTTCAGCGTTGAATGCTGTGGCGTCATCCTTGAAATACTGCACGATCGTGCCCGGTTCGGGGCCTTCATACAAAATCTTGGCTTTGCCTTCGTAGATTTTCTTGCGACGCGCCATAAGCGACCTTTCCAGTCTGAGCAAAGGGAATGAGTCCCCTCTCGTTGGCGTCCTCATAGTGCAAGCACTCTTTTCCCGCAAGTTCATGCACCCGAGAGGCTTTGACGCAGCGCAAATACCTTGCGCCCGGGACGTCGTATGGTCATATCATCAGGAAAGAAGATGTAACCCAAGAGGTCCTCACCCAATGACCACGTTCGACGAACGCGAAAACGCTTTTGAAGCCAAGTTTGCCCATGATGAAGAAATGCAGTTCAAGGCGCAGGCCCGCTGCAACAAACTGCTGGGCCTGTGGGCGGCAGAAAAGCTGGGCAAATCCGGCGCAGAAGCCGAAGAATATGCCAAGACCGTAGTAGTCGCCGACTTCGAAGAAGCCGGACACGAAGACGTTGTCCGCAAAGTCGCCGGTGATCTGGGTGATTTGTCTTCGGCCGAAGAAATCCGCGCCAAGATGGCCGAGATTCTGCCCGAAGCCAAAGCTCAGGTCATGAGCGAGGCCGACTAAGGTTTTCTTACACAGCTCATGATCTTCATGAGTTTTATGAATTTGATTTGACGCCCCTGTCATGTGACATGGGGCGTCTCTATTTTTAACGGCGCTTTGCGCCTTTTTCTGGAATAACCCAATGACAAACGCGCTGAGCAAGCTTCTGGAAACCAAAGATGCCATTTTGGCTGATGGTGCCACCGGAACAAATCTGTTCAACATGGGCTTGCAGTCTGGTGACGCGCCCGAACTTTGGAACGTGGACGCCCCCGACAAGATCCGAGCGCTGTATCAGGGTTCGGTGGATGCGGGCAGTGACCTGTTTCTGACCAACACCTTTGGCGGTACGTCCGCACGGCTCAAGCTGCACGAAGCTCAGAATCGCGTGGGCGAGCTAAACCGCATCGGTGCTGAACTCGGACGCGAGGTGGCAGACAAGGCCGGGCGTCCCGTCGTGGTTGCAGGATCTGTTGGACCAACCGGTGAAATCATGGAACCGGTCGGCAGCCTGACGCATTCCGACGCGGTGGAAATGTTCCACGAACAAGCAGCAGCGCTGAAAGAAGGCGGTGTTGATGTGCTCTGGGTGGAAACCATCAGCGCCCCTGAGGAGTTCCGAGCCGCGGCCGAAGCATTTGCACTGGCTGACATGCCGTGGTGTGGCACGATGAGCTTTGATACCGCTGGGCGCACAATGATGGGTGTGACCTCGGCCGATTTGGCGCAAATAGTCGAAACGCTGTCCAACCCACCCATCGCCTTTGGTGCAAACTGTGGAACCGGCGCATCAGACATTTTGCGCACAATTCTGGGCTTTGCAGCGCAAGGCACAGAGCGTCCCCTGATCTCCAAGGGTAACGCGGGCATTCCGAAATACGTGGATGGTCACATCCATTATGACGGCACGCCCGAACTTATGGGCCAGTATGCAGCTATGGCACGCGATGCCGGCGCGACAATCATTGGCGGTTGCTGCGGAACAATGCCAGATCACCTGCGCAAGATGCGTGAAGCTTTGGATACCACCTCGCGCGGCGAACGCCCGACTTTGGATCAGATCACTGATGCGTTAGGTCCGTTCACGTCGGCCTCTGATGGAACGGGCGACGAGGCTGTCCCTGAACGCCGCACGCGCCGCCGCCGCCGCGCCTGAATGAATTAGCGCCCTTCGAATTTCGGAGGGCGTTTTCCCATGAAAGCCACCACACCTTCGGCGAAATCGCGCGAGCGACCACATTCGCCCTGCAGATGCGCTTCGGTCGCAAGCTGCTGAGGCAATGTGTTTTCATAAGTTCCACGAATGGCCTGTTTGATCGCGCCGTAGGCTGCTGTCGGACCATTGGCCAGGTATTCTGCCCGTTTCCGCCAATGCGCGGCGAAAATGTCATCGGGCACAGATTCCCAGATCAAGCCCCAGTCATCCGCTTGTTTCGCGCTGATCTTGTCGGCGAACAACGCCGCACCCATCGCCTTGGCCAGCCCCATCTGGCGCGGCATGAACCAAGTTCCTCCGGCATCCGGTAACAAACCGATCCGCGCAAAGGCTTGCAGGAAATACGCGCTTTCAGTTGCGATCACAACATCCGCGCAAAGGGCGAGGTTCGCCCCTGCCCCGGCCGCAGCACCGTTTACAGCCGCAATTGTGGGAACCGGACAGCTGTGGATCGTTTCCAGCATTGGTTCGTATTCGTCGCGCAAGGACCGCTCCAAATCGATCTTGCCGGTTGAGGACGCATCGCCCAGATCCTGCCCGGAGCAAAAAGCGGGACCAGCGCCGGTGATCACGATGCACCGGGCTCGGGTTGCCGCGTCTTTCATTGCATGGGTAATTTCAGCGCGCATCTGAGTTGTCAGAGCGTTCATTTTGTCAGGTCTGTTCAAGGTCAGAACCGCCAGACAGTCCGTAATGTCCAGAACAACTGTTTCGTAATGCATGAAAACCCTCCCGTCGCGCCAAGCGTTTTCGAACACTTACTGGCCCAATCAAGAAGGTAAAGGCAGAACCAAACGTCAGTCTTCAAGAATTCGGCGCAGACGCTCCTTTTCGTCTTCACTCAGCGTCGTGCTTTCAACTGACGCATGAGCTTTGGCACGGTTGCGCAGAAAGTTCAGCCCAACCCCAGCCGCAATCAACAGCATGATAGGGCCAGCGAGCCAAAGGAACAGGTTCGAGCCGCTGGTGGTTGGCTTAAGCAAAACGTACTCACCATAGCGATCAACGATAAACGCGATGGCCTGTTCGTCGGTATCACCTGCAACCAGACGTTCCCGCAGCAGCAAACGCAAATCACGCGCCAGATCGGCGTTGCTTTCGTCGATGCTTTCGTTCCGACAAACAAGGCAACGCAATCCGGTGCTGAGGTCGCGAGCCCGTTGTTCTAGCACCGGATCATCCAAAACCTCGTCTGGCTGCACCGAAAACACGGGTGTCGCCAGCATCATCAGGATCAGTACAAGGCGTTTCATTCTGCGGGTACTCCGCCAACCGGGGTTTTTCGCGCCCCCGCAGCCACCCGGAACCGCCTGTCACACAGGCTGAGGATACCGCCAAGTGACATCAGGATGCAGCCAGCCCAGATCCAGTTCGCGAACGGCTTGATATAAGTGCGCATGACCCAGCCCCCATCTGCCTGTTGATCACCGATCACAACGTAAAGATCACCCAGGAAACGGTAATCAATCGCGGCCTCGGTCGTGGGCATGCGGGCAACCGGATAGTCCCGCTTTTCAGGGTGAAGTGTCCCAATCGGGCGTCCATTCTTTTCAACCAGAACATCTGCCGTGGTCGAGAAATAGTTCGGCCCTTCAACCAATCGCACGTCTTGTAGAGTCAGCGTGAACTGCCCCACTTCAAAGGGCTGATTGGGTTGCGCGACGCGGATATCTTCGGCCTCCCAAGCGGTTAGACCAGCCACGGCAAAGATGGTGACGCCCAGACCCGTATGCGCGACCGCTTTACCCCAATCTGCACCCGGCAGGCGGAACAGGCGTTTCAGGCTGCCGTTGCGGCCCGTGCGGCTCCACAAATCGATGGCGGCCCCAAACGTAATCCACGCCCCAAGGAACAGACCCACCGGCCCCAGCGCGCTGCGTCCGGTCTGCATCGCCCAAACAAGCAACGCAATCGCCAGCGCCAGCCCAAAGGCGTAACGCAGAGACCAAGCCGTCTTTCCAATCCTTCCACGTTTCCAAGGAAGCATCGAACCGATCGGCAGGATCAGCCCGAGTAGCACCATAAACGGAGAGAATGCGGCGTTGAAAAACGGAGCCCCGACCGAAAGCTTCCGGTCGAACATCATCTCGGCCACCATTGGCCACATGGTGCCCACAAAAACAACGAAGCAACTGACGGCCAGCAGAACATTGTTGGCCACCAAAGCGCTTTCGCGGCTGACCATGCCAAAGACGCCCTTGGCCTCCATCGCTTGGGCGCGCGCGGCAAACAATGTCAGCGCCCCACCAATGAAGAACACCAGGATCATCAGGATGAACACACCACGTTCAGGATCGGTGGCGAAGGCATGAACCGAAGTCAAAAGACCCGAACGCACAATGAACGTGCCGATCAGTGAAAATCCGAACGCGATAATCGCAAGCAGAATAGTCCAGCTTTTCAGCGCTTCGCGCTTCTCCACAACGATGGCAGAGTGCAGCAAAGCGGCTGCCAGAAGCCAGGGCATGAACGACGCATTCTCGACCGGATCCCAGAACCAGAACCCACCCCAGCCCAATTCGTAGTAAGCCCACCATGACCCCAGCGCGATACCAATGGTCAAAAACACCCAGGCCGCCAGTGTCCAGGGTCGTACCCAACGCCCCCATGCTGCATCGACACGCCCTTCGATCAGGGCCGCGATGGCAAAGCTGAACGCCATGCTCAGACCCACATAACCAAGATACAGAAAGGGCGGATGAAACGCCAAGCCCGGGTCTTGCAACAACGGATTCAGGTCGCGCCCGTCAAACGGCGCAATTGCAAGTCGGTCAAACGGGTTCGACGTGAACAGGATAAAGGCAAAAAACGCGACCGCTATCGACGATTGCACCGCCAGCACGCGCGCCTTGAGCGTCGGCGGCAACCCACCTCCAAAGAACGCGGCCAATGCGCCAAACAAGGTGACAATCAACACCCACAGCAACATGGATCCTTCGTGGTTCCCCCATGTGCCACTGATCTTGTAGATCATCGGCTTGGCCGAATGGCTGTTTTCAACCACGATCCTCAGGGAAAAGTCCGACACGACAAAAGCCCAGATCAACGCACCGAAGGAAAACGCCGTCAAAAGGAACTGAACGATGGCGGAAGGCTCGGCAAATGCCATCCATCCGGCCCAACGTTTCGAAGCCCCGATCAAGGGCACTACACTTTGCACGATGGCGACAAAGAAGGCGAGGATAAGGGCGAAGTGGCCGAGTTCTGTAATCATGCCCCGGAATATACTCCGGGGCCAATCCGGGGGCCAATAACTTTCGCCCGATCCGGGGGCACATAGTGTCGCGGGTCACGCCCTGCGATGCTTGCGCCAATCATCCAGCGCCGGGTTGGCATCGGGGTGCGTAATATCCTGCGACAAATCGGAACCTGATCCGGGACCTGCAGCGCCCGGACTATCGCTGCGCAGTTCGCGCAGCTGCTCGAGATTGTTCAGAACAGCAGGCAATTGCAGCATGGTCGCACTGATATCCTTCTGAAACTCTTGCGTTTTCAACTGATGCCGCGCCCCAAAATAGAAGGACACGATGACACCCAACAACCACCACATGGGCTCTGGCACCAAGGCCATGCCCTGCATCCTTGCAGCAAACCACAACGGGTCCACCATGGCGGCCACAAACAAACCCAATGTTCCCGAGGCCAAAGCCGGGCGCGGCAACCGGTTTACCCCATCCATGAATCGGTCAAATGATCCTTTTTGCGCAGTTTGAAACTCGCCTCCAAACTGCAACATGGCCTGCGCTTGCGCCTCGGCACCTCTCTGCGCACTTGCTTCAGTGTTCTCACGGTAAATCTCAACGGTTTCCCGAACCGCGTTCCGCCCGTTCCCGAACAACAGCGCCAAAACACCCGAGATCAACCCCATGCCGCAACCCTTCCCTGAAACTCGGCGTCAGAAAGATGGTATCGCTCTGACAAAAACTCTTCCGCGCGTTTGATCCAGCCACCTTTGCCCCCCGACCGGCTGCGCGCATATTTCCTCGAGGCCGGTCGCCGATCAGCAAGGCGAAAATAGTAGTTCCGCCGCGCCACCCCGTAGGCATCCCGCAAAGCAATTGGCTCCGGTTGCGCTGCTTTTTCGCAAGCTGCTGCGGTCTTGGCACCAATTACGCCATCCACCGCCACGTTGAATCCCATGTCCCGCAACAACCGCTGCAGGATCTTTATCGCCTGCGCCCCGGCGTTCACATACATGTCAAAGACCGAAGCCTGCAGTAGATCAGGCAACCGCGAGATGCCTGGCTTCACAAAGTAATGACGTACGAATATCTCGACAGCCTGCTGATGGGTCAATCCCTCCACGTCACGTCGGTCAACCACATCGTCGCCATTCAAATCCAATCCCAAACGCCGCATAGTGTGAATGGTTACGCCATATTTTGTGGCCCCACCGGGATCGTCCGGATCATCCACAAACCCGCCTTCCCGCGCCACGATCTCTTTCGCGATCTGCCGAACCGTTTGCATCATCTTCCCCAACTCGTTGATCAGAGCAACGGTCCTGCAAACGCCTTACGACACGGTAATTGCAAAGGGCGCTGCCCGCCAATTGCGCGCAACGCCCCGCTTCTTCTGTTCAAAAATACCTCTGCCAGAGGCACGCAGCACAGCTGCGTTCAGCTTCCCTCTGCTTCTTTATAAACGCCTTGCTCTTTCAGCGCGTCCATAACCTCTTTCGGCATGTAGGTTTCATCATGTTTGGCAAGGATTTCAGTCGCTTCGAACACGCCGTTCACATAGCTTCCGGTGCCAACCATACCCTGGTTCTCGGTAAACAGATCAGGCAGGACACCGGTAAACGAAACCGGGACACTCTCGCCCCCATCTGTAACCACAAAATGCACGGTTTCACCCTGCCCGCGAATGATCGAGCCTTCTTCCACCAGCCCGCCAATGCGGAACACCTCGGTCGGTTTCGGCGGCTCGGCAATTACCTCGCTGGGTGAACGGAAAAAGTTGATGCCATCCTGCAAGGCCCACCCAATCAAAGCCGTCGATGCCACCAAGGCAACGACCGCTACCAGAATGACTTGTACTCGACGACGTTTCTTGAGCGTTTTCATACCGTCCTCACGGGAATAGAGGGGCCATCATCAGGCCCAAAGTTTCATCCTCACCTAACATCAGGTTGGCGTTCTGCAAGGCTTGGCCACTGCTACCTTTTGTCAGGTTATCCAGCGCGGCAATCACGATTGCGCGACGTTCGATTCTGTCTGCGACCACACCGATATGACAGAAGTTCGACCCTCTGACGTGATGGGTCGAAGGTGCCTCTCCCATAGGCAGCATCTGGATAAAGGGCTCGTCTGCATAAATCTTTGCCAGCGTTTCATAAACGCTTTGTGGATCACCCTTTACATAGGTCGTTGCCAGAATGCCCCGGTTTGCCGGAATCAAATGCGGCGTGAACTGTACATGCACAGTGCGACCTGCAAGCTTCGAGAATTCCTGATCAAACTCACCCAGATGCCGGTGCGTGCCACCGATAGCGTAGGCATTGGCACCTTCGCTGAGCTCTGCGTGCAGCAGGTTTTCCTTCAGCGACCGGCCAGCGCCCGACACGGCGCATTTCAGATCCAGCACAATATCATCCAGATCAATGACACCGGCAGAGATCAACGGACGCAGCACATACTGCCCTGTTGCCGCGTTGCAGCCTGTACCAGCGACCAACCGCGCTGACCTGATTTCATCCCGATAGAACTCGGTCAGACCATAAACGGCTTCTTCCTGCTGTTCCAAAGCGCTGTGCGGGTTGCCATACCACTTCTCATACTCATCCGGGTCCTGCAGCCGGAAATCCGCTGACAAATCAATGATCTTCAAGTCTTTCGGCAGGTCCCGGATCACCTCTTGGCTAGTTTTGTGCGGCAAAGCGCAGAAACACAGATCAACATTGGAAAAATCGATCTCGGAAATCTTGCACAGATCCGGCAAGTGCATGTGCCGCAGATGCGGAAACACCTGCGCCATGTTCATGCCCGCCTTCCGTTCGGCAGCCAAAGCAACAATGTCCATGTTCGGGTGCTCGGCGATCAGCCGCACCAGTTCAGCGCCGGTGTACCCAGAAGCGCCCAGAATTGCGATTTTGTGGGTCATGTCAGACCTCTTCTTTGCATGTGTCACATATCACGACCGCCGATGTGACGGTCTTTGAATTAGAAAATTCGGGGAAGTGCGTCCTTGACCTAAATCAGGCCGCCTCGAACGAGATTTGTCGTCGGAGGAATTGCGTTGCACGATCACTGACAAAACCCGGCTTGCCCGTGGTCAGGTAGCCACCTGCGCCATCGCCCAACATATTGGGGTGGCGTTGCAGATAATCGGCCAGGCTTTCGGCCACCAGATCCCCTTGGCTAAAGACCTGAACATCTGAACCCAAGGCGGCCTGAAAGGTCTCGGCCATCAACGGATAGTGTGTGCAGCCTAAAATCGCGGCCTGCGGCTCGGGCATTTTTCGTTTCAAAGCATCCACATGGCTACGCACCAGAGCCTCCGCCAGGATCATGTCGCCATCTTCAATAGCATCGACCACGCCGCCACAGGCCTGCGCCTCGACATCCACACCGATTGCGCGGAATGCCAGTTCCCGTTGAAAGGCCCGGCTGGACACAGTGGCAGGCGTGGCGAACAACGCCACGTGCTTGACAGCCACTTCGCGTGGTGGAGAGTTGTCCCCCCATTGCCTCTCAGTCAGGGCTTCGATCAAGGGAACAAAGACGCCCAGCACCCGCTTGCCGTCGGGCACGCCTTCTTCCTGCATCCGGCGCAAGGCGGCAGCGCTTGCGGTGTTGCAGGCCAGAATCACCAGATTGCACCCGCGATCCCACAGCGCGTGCACGGCCTTACGGGTCAGCTGATAGATATCCTCGGCATCACGCACACCGTAAGGTGCATGTGCACTGTCCGCAAAATACAGGAAATCCACGTCGGGCAGCCGTTGCTGCGCGGCGTTCAGGACGGTCAGACCGCCCAAACCGGAATCAAAGATACCTACTGCCATTTGCCCCTTCAGGCGCGATGCCGTTCCTCAAATTCATAGCCGTAGTCATATGACTCCAACGGCTCTGGAGACAGCTCATACGTGGCTTTGCGCAGGAAATCCATCATCTTGCGCGTATCCTTACCCAATGGATCCAGAACGTCGCGCCCTATAGGTTCTCCGATCACCACTTTCACAGGCGTATCCACGCGCTTTTTGAATTCTTTGATCAGCAAGCCCATGCGCAGCGTGTTGTGCAAATGGCTTGCGATCTGGAACAGGCGCGACGTGTGCCCATCAAAGAAAACCGGCACCACGGTGGCATTGGACTTTGCCACCATCCGAGCGGTAAAGCCGCGCCAACCCGGATCCATAGGATGGGCAAACGGCTTGACGCCGGTGCTGACCGTGCCTCCGGGGAAAATACCAATCGCCCCGCCCTCGCCCAGATAGTTGAGAGCCGTTTTGCGCGTCTCCAAATTCAGCTTCATCGCTTCCTTCGTTTCATCAAACGAAATAGGCAGAATGATGCGGTTCAGATCCTCGGCCTTGCGGAACACCCGATGCGCCAAAATGCGGAAATCTCCGCGTGTCTCCGACAGAATGTGCCCCATCATTAGGCCATCCAGAATGCCATAGGGATGATTGGCAATCAGGATCAGGGGGCCATCTGCCGGAATGTTCGCAAGAGATCCGCCCACAACATCCAATGTCAGACCATAGCGTTCGACCATAACGGCCCAAAAGTCGCGCCCGTTGGCAACGTCTTTCTCGTATCCATCCGCGCGTTTGATCAGGCGCATTCGACCCGTGGTATTCTCCATAAGTTTGATAACCATTCGCCCGCCTTTGGTTTCAGCGGAATGGGCATAAGAGATGTCACGAACAGCATGACGACGAGAAGGCATTTGGGTCTCCGGTTTGTTGCCTGCAAAATAAGTGCAAGTAACAATTTTGCCTAGCCATCGTGACAGGGTTGTGACGAGTTACTCCGCCGCAGCCTTCAACTCAGGCCCACCGCTTCGGATCGATGCCAGCAACTCCTCGCGCCGCTTGGCTGCTTTGGCCTCGTTTTCCTGCAAAACAGGTCCGAAACCACGGATATCCAGCGGCAGTCGAGCCAACGCAGAGATCGCATCACGCGTGTCCTGCGACAATAAAGGCAGCACTTCGCGCATGTCTTTTTCGTACTGCCGGATCAAAGCACGCTCCATCTTGCGTTCGGACGAATACCCGAAGACATCGAACGGCGTGCCGCGCAGGGCCTTCAACTTGGTCAGCAGCTTCAATGGACCCATGACAGATTCGCTGAATGCGCGCTTCTTGGGCCTGCCGTTACTGCCCGATCCTCCGAAAATCGGCGGCGCCAGATGAAACGTCATCTTGAAGTCGCCATCAAACTCGGCGGCTGCCTTTTCCCGGCTGGTCAGCAGAAGGCGAGCAACCTCGTATTCATCCTTGTATGACAGAAGCTTGTGATAGCCCTTTGCCACCGCTTCGCGCACCTCGGAATCCTCTACACTGTCCACCAACTTACGATACCGCTTTGCCAGCCGGGCACTTTGGTAATCAGTCAGGTGCTGCGCACGGAACTCGATGATCTGGTCCAGCGTTTTGGGCATCTCGGCCACGGTTGGGGACAGTATGGACTGCACCTCATCCGGATGCAGCACCGCCCAACGACCGATATCAAACGCACGCTTGTTTCGTTCGACCGCCGTTCCGTTCAACTCAATGGCGTCAAAGATCGCCTGATGGCTGACGGGCAACAACCCGCGCTGCCAGGTCGCGCCAAAGATCATCATGTTGGAATAGATCGAATCCCCCATCACGGCGCGCGCCAGATCGGTTGCGTCAAACAATGAGACATCTTCTTTCAGCCGCGCCTGCAAGGCCAGTTCCAACTGATCGGCTGGAATGCGAAACTCTGTATTGCGTGTGAAATCGCCCGTAACCGTTTCATGGCTGTTTACGACTGCGCCGGTGCGTCCGGTGCGAGTCAGGCCCAAGGTCTTCGCCCCGGCGGAAACCACCAAATCACCGCCGATCAGTGCATGGGCCTCGCCTGTGGCAACGCGGATCGCGCTGATATCTTCGGGACGATTGGCCAGACGGCAGTGGATATGAACCGCGCCACCTTTCTGCGCCAGGCCCGCCATTTCCATCATGCCGGCGCCTTTGCCATCGATCTGCGCGGCCTGAGCAAGAATTGCACCAAGGGTGACGACGCCTGTACCACCAACACCCGTGATGACCACGTTGTGCGTTCCCTTGATCGCGGGAAGCTCCGGCATCGGCAAATCCGGCAGATCGATCTCGGTCGTTGCCTCTTTGCGGATTTTCGCACCCTCAAGGGTCACGAACGAGGGGCAGAACCCGTTCAGGCAGGAAAAGTCCTTGTTGCAGCTTGACTGATCAATCGCTCGCTTGCGGCCCAGTTCAGTTTGTTTCGGCACGATCGACACGCAGTTCGACTGCACCCCACAATCTCCACAGCCTTCGCAAACATCGGTGTTGATGAACACACGTTTGTCCGGGTCTGGGAATGTGCCTCGCTTGCGACGGCGACGTTTTTCAGCCGCGCAGGTCTGAACATAGACAATGACCGAGACGCCTTCGATCTCGCGGAATTTCTCCTGCACCTGCATAAGATCCGCGCGCTCATATGTCTGAACGCTTGCAGGCAGCGCCTTGAAGTTTACGTCTTCCTTTTCGTCATAGACCAAAGCGACCTCGCGGACGCCCATCGCCTTGACCTCGGCAACGATCCGTTCTGCAGTCAGGTCGCCTTCGTTGTCCTGCCCGCCGGTCATGGCGACCGCGTCGTTGAACAGGATTTTGAAGGTGATGTTCGTTCCTGCAGACAACGCCGCCCGGATCGCCTGAACGCCCGAATGGTTATAAGTGCCGTCGCCCAGGTTCTGGAACACATGTTTGGTAGTCGCAAACGGAGCTTCACCTATCCAGTTCGCGCCTTCACCGCCCATTTGGGTGAAACCTGTCGTCTCGCGGTCCATCCACTGAACCATATAGTGACAGCCGATACCGGCATAGGCGCGGCTGCCATCCGGCACTTTGGTGGAACTGTTATGCGGACAGCCCGAGCAGAAATACGGAAGCCGTGTCGCGATTTCCTGCGCGTTGTCGGCCCGGCGAGCTTCGGACAAGGATGCAAGCCCGGCGTTGATGCCTTCAGTCTCGCGCCCCTCTTCGATCAGGATTTCACCCAGTTTTTCGGCGATCATGATCGGATCAAGCGCGCCACGCGTGGGGAATAGTTCTTCCCGGTGCAGCGTCCCCGCCCCACCTTTGTACCAGCCATAAACTCTGCGGCCGCGCCGGTCGTCAAAGATGGCCTCCTTGACCTGAACTTCGATCAGCTTGCGCTTTTCCTCGACGATCACAATCAAGTCCAGCCCTTCGGCCCAGTCATGGAACCCGGCCATATCCAGGGGGAAGGTCTGCCCAACTTTGTACGTGGTGATCCCCAGCCGTTCGGCCTCAGCCTCGTCGATATTCAAAAGCGACAGAGCATGGGATAGGTCCAACCAATTTTTACCTGCTGCGACGAATCCGATCTTGGCCCCCGGCTTGCCCCACATCCGCTTGTCGAGCTTATTGGCATGGGAAAACGTTTCGGCCGCGAACCTCTTGTAGTCGATGACACGCGTTTCCTGCAGATGCGGGGTATCGCCCAAACGAATATTCAACCCGCCGTCCGGCATGTCGAACTCGGGCAAAACAACCTGCATTCGGTCAGGGCTACCGTCCACAACCGATGTGACCTCGATCGTGTCTTTCATCGTTTTCAAGCCAACCCAAACGCCAGCAAAACGACTAAGAGCAAAGCCGTATATGCCGTAGTCCAGAATTTCCTGAACGCCAGCGGGGCTGACAATCGGCATATACATATCGACCAGAGACCATTCTGACTGGTGCAGAACGGTCGAGCTTTCGCCGGTGTGATCATCGCCCATTGCCATAAGGACGCCGCCGTGCTTGGCCGTACCGGCCATGTTCGCGTGACGCATAACGTCACCGGATCGATCAACCCCTGGACCTTTGCCGTACCAAAGTCCGAAAACCCCGTCGAACTTGCCGTCGCCCCGCAACCCTGCTTGCTGACTGCCCCACAGGGCGGTCGCGGCGAGATCTTCGTTTAAGCCGAACTGAAACGTCACGTCGTTTTCGGCCAGCGGTTTTTGAGCCCGCATCATTTGCTGATCAACAGCGCCAAGGGGCGACCCCCGATACCCAGTTACAAGACCCGCCGTATTCAGGCCCGCCTGCCGATCTCTGGCTTTTTGCATCAGCATCAACCGAACAAGCGCCTGAGTTCCGTTCAACAGAACGGGGTTTTTCTCAAGATCGAACCTGTCGTTCAATGTTATCTGTGGCTGACTCATCAGACGTCTCCCCTCGTCAGATCAGTGTGCTTTATTTCGGTGCATTTTAGGTCATAATTTCTGACCTGTATAGGATTTATCCACTGATAAGTAACGATTTCGCCCTTTGAATGTGGAACTTGTCACCTCTTTCATATAGGCGTTCAAATGGATAACGAAAGTTGCGGCGATGGATTGGGACAAGCTTAGAATATTTCACGCAGTAGCCGATGCAGGCAGCCTCACCCATGCGGGTGACAAGCTCAATCTGTCTCAATCTGCCGTGAGCCGGCAGATCCGTGCCCTGGAAGAATCGCTGGATTCCACCCTTTTCCACCGTCACGCCCGAGGGCTGATTCTCACCGAGCAGGGTGAATTGCTTTTCGACGCCACTTCCGCCATGTCAAAACGTCTTGATGCAGCAGCCGCGCGCATTCGGGACAGTGAGGAAGAGGTTTTTGGCGTCTTGCGCGTCACAACGACCTTTGGTTTCGGCACACTCTGGCTGGCCCCGCGCCTGCCAAAATTGTACGAGGAATATCCCGACCTCAATATCGATCTGATGCTGGAAGAGAGGGTTCTGGACCTGCCCATGCGCGAGGCAGATGTTGCCATTCGAATGAAAGAGCCCAGCCAGGCCGATCTGGTTCGCAAGCGCCTGATGACAGTGCAAATGATGCTGTACGCGACTCAGGACTATATTGAGACCCATGGCGGAATGCTGAAATCGCTTGAGGAAATCAAAGATCACCGCTTGATCTGCCAGACCCCTGCGGCACCACAGGTCGGTGCAAGTGCCGCCATGGTACGTCACCTGATGACTTATAATCCCGGCTCATTGCTGACCGTGAACAACTATTTCGGTGTCCTGCAAGGGGTTCTGCACAATTTGGGCATTGGCGTTCTGCCGGACTATGTGACCCAGGATTTTCCGCATCTTGTCCCAGTCTTGTCTGACATCGAAACCGCTGATGTTCCTGTTTATTTGGCTTACCCCGAAGAACTCAGACATTCTAAACGCGTTGGTGCGTTCCGAGATTTTGTCCAGGACGAGATCATTGCACAGCGCAAGCAACTGAAACAGATGGGAAAACTCTAGCTATGCGCCCATAGCATATCGGACATGAAGTCTTTACAGGGTTAAATTCCTTGAACGTTCACAAACTGACCCCTAAATGAGCAATCGAAGGCGGTGATGCTGAAACGCTCATCATCTTCATACCTCCCTGTTGGACTACGGCCGAGCTTATAGCTCGGCCTTTTTTTTCGTGCTGTCGCAATTTCCCCGTTTCACAAAGCGAAATCTTCTGGGAAACCGGCGCGATTTTTCATATGATCCCGAAAAACAACCAAAAATCTCGTGATCGAGGGCAACAAATCAATGCTTAATCCACTCCGCCTCTGTTTGGCGCTGGTTTCCATTTTCTTTCTTTCTTTTCCAGCTTTTGCACAGGATACCGCCTCGTCCGGGTCGGCATCCTCAGTTTCCATTCCAGAAAATCTGACCCCTGAACAAGTAGACGACCTGGTCGCACGCATGTCGGACGATCAGGTGCGCGCCATCCTGCTTGAACGTCTGGATGCCGTCGCCAAGAAACAAGCCGAAGAAAAAGAGAAGCAGGAAGATCCTCTGACCGAGATCAATGAGATCTGGGCCGAAATGGTTTCATCCTGGACTCATGTAATGACGACGATGCCAAATATCGTCACAGCTCAAATAACTGCGTTCAGCAATTTTTCTGGGACATTTGGAACAACCGGGGTCTTTACCCTACTGGGGCTTATCCTTTCGGTCCTGGTGGTTGGGTATATCGCAGAAAAGCTGTTCGGCCTGTTCACCCGCCGTTGGCACAAAACAACCGAGGTGGCGGACGAAGCGGATCTTTGGGGCGCCGCGCGCTACCTTTTCAGCCGCTTTTGCCGAGAAATTGCCGGGTTGATCGTTTTCTACGTCGTCATACGCGCAGTTGGTCGCGGTCTACTGACACCTGAACAGATCACTTATGCTGCTCCATTTGTCTTCTACCTGATCTGGGTTCCACGCTTGGGCGCGGCGGTTTCTCGGTTCGTGCTGGCCCCGCAGAAACCACAGTATAGGTTGGTCAATATCAACGACCATTGGGCAAAATACCTTCACCGCAACCTGATCGGACTTTTGGTCCTGATTGGCTTTACGTTGTTCATCCTGCGCTTCAACGCGCTGAACGGCATTTCGGGTGACGAGACACGGATCGGGTTCTGGCTCAACGCGGCTATCCATATCTATATCGGTTGGATCGCCTGGACCGCCCGCGAAGGGTTGTCGCAGATGATGCTGGGAACAGACCCCGATTACACCAAGTTCGACGAGGAAGTGGCCCGGTATTACCCCTACTTCGCAATCGGGGTTTCGGTGGTCATTTGGCTGCTGGTCGAGTTTCTGGTTGCCCAGCGAAATCCGGCAACGCTCAGACTGCTTGTCGGCGGCGCGCATTTCGCAACGATGTTCTGGTTGCTGATTGCACCTGCGCTCGACACGCTCATCCGCGGGTTGGTGCGTCACCTGCAACCTCCGATGTCTGGCGAAGGCCCCCTGGCCGAACGGGCCTACAGATCTGCCAAGCGCAGCTATATCCGCATCGGGCGCGTTGTGGCTGGTCTGTTTGTGGTCTTCATGATTGCAAGGGCTTGGCAGCTGGATCTACGCAATGTCGCCTCGGCCGGAGTCAGCGCCGAAGTGGGTGGCGCCGTGATCGAGTTCCTGCTGATCATCGCTGTCGGTTATATTCTGAACGAGTTCGTGTCGCTCTACATCAACAGGCGTCTGGCGCGTGAACAAACAGCGGCAGAAGCGCTGGATGAAGAAGCCGGCGGCGAAGGTGGCGGCGCTGGTGGATCGCGTCTGGCAACGGTGCTGCCGCTGCTGCGGATCACCGCTCAGATCACCATTGCGGTCATCTTCGGCCTTTTGGCTTTGGGCGCTTTGGGCATCAACATCACGCCGCTGCTGGCAGGTGCCGGTGTTCTGGGTCTGGCCATCGGTTTTGGCGCGCAGAAACTGGTTGCCGATATCGTGGGCGGTATTTTCTTCCTGATCGACGACGCCTTTCGCGTGGGCGAGTATGTGGATGTTGGAGGCACGATGGGCACAGTCGAGAAAATCTCGATCCGGTCGATGCAACTGCGTCACCACCGCGGTCCGGTGCACACCATTCCTTACGGTGAGATTCAGAAACTGACCAATTTCAGCCGCGACTGGGTGATCATGAAGCTCAAGTTCACAGTGCCTTTCGACACCGACCCCAACAAGGTCAAAAAGATCTTCAAAAAGATCGGTGCCGAGATGATGGAGGACGAAACCCACAAGGATGGTTTCCTTCAGCCCTTCAAGTCTCAGGGTGTCTTCGACTTTGACGATGTCGGCATGATCATCCGCGGCAAGTTCATGGCCAAGCCCGGCAAGCAGTTCACCCTGCGCAAGGAGATCTTCAACCGCGTCAAGGCCGCCTTCAAGGAAAACGGCATCGACTTTGCCCGCCGCGAGGTGCGCGTTGCGATCCCGGGTCTGGACGAGGCCGAGAACCTGACACCGGAACAGAAGACGGCAGTCGGTGCCGCAGCGGCAGCCGAACTCAACAAGGATCAAGGTTCAGCGTAACCTTCGCGGTTTGCCTCCAAGATTTGCGCTTGTTACGAAGTGCCTTTTACGGAACCGACCCTACCGTCGGTTCCGTTTTTCTTTGAAAGACGCACCCTGCGCCGTCTTGACCCTTTCCACACGCGCCCGCTTGCCCTAAAAGGCGCGCAATCTCGGCCCACTTGGACACAGGACAGAAGATGCAAGAGCCCGCCATCACACCCGATCTGATTGCTGCACATGGGCTCAAGCCCGAGGAATACGACATGATCCTCGAGATCATTGGGCGTGAACCGACCTTTACCGAACTGGGTATCTTCTCGGCCATGTGGAACGAGCATTGTTCTTACAAGTCGTCCAAGAAATGGCTGCGCACCCTGCCCACCTCGGGCCCTCAGGTGATCTGTGGTCCGGGTGAAAACGCCGGCGTGGTTGACATCGGCGACGGTCAGGCCGTGGTCTTCAAGATGGAAAGCCACAACCACCCGTCTTATATCGAACCCTACCAAGGTGCCGCGACCGGTGTCGGAGGCATCCTGCGCGACGTATTCACCATGGGTGCGCGTCCCATCGCATCCATGAACGCTCTGTCCTTCGGCGAGCCCGGCCACCACAAAACCCGCCAGCTGGTGAATGGCGTGGTCGAAGGAATTGGCGGTTATGGCAACTGCTTCGGCGTGCCTTGCGTGGGCGGTGAAGTCCGTTTCCACCCGGCCTATAACGGCAACTGCCTCGTGAACGCATTCGCGGCAGGTCTGGCCGACAGCGACAAGATTTTCTACTCGGCCGCCTCCGGCGTGGGTATGCCGGTCGTTTATTTGGGCGCAAAAACCGGCCGTGACGGCGTCGGGGGTGCGACCATGGCGTCTGCCGAGTTTGACGACACCATCGAAGAAAAACGCCCCACCGTTCAGGTCGGCGACCCCTTCACGGAAAAGCGCCTGATGGAAGCGACGCTGGAACTGATGCAGACCGGTGCCGTGATCTCAATCCAGGATATGGGTGCCGCTGGCCTAACCTGCTCCGCTGTTGAAATGGGCGACAAGGGTGGCCTGGGCGTACGTCTTGATCTGGAAAACGTACCTCAGCGCGAAGAGAATATGACAGCCTATGAGATGATGCTGTCGGAATCTCAGGAACGCATGCTGATGGTTCTCAAGCCCGAACTAGAGGCTGAGGCCCGCGCCGTGTTCGAGAAATGGGATCTGGACTTTGCCATTGTTGGAGAGACCATTGCCGAGGACCGCTTCCTGATCATGCACAATGGCGAGGTGAAAGCCGATCTGGTTCTGTCCAAACTGTCTTCGACTGCGCCGGAATATGACCGCCCATGGGAACCGACGCCCGAGGCCGAAGAACTGGCCGAAGTCCCTCAGATCGACCCTATTGACGGGCTGCGCGCCCTGCTCTCTTCGCCCAACTACGCGGGCAAGCAGTGGGTGTACGAACAATACGACACCATGGTCATGGCGGATAGCGCCCGCACACCGGGTCTGGGCGCAGGCATGGTACGCGTCCATGGAACCGACAAGGTGCTGGCCTTCACCAGTGACGTGACCCCACGCTATGTGCGCGCCAACCCGGTTGAAGGCGGCAAACAAGCTGTGGCCGAAGCCTATCGCAACCTGACCGCTGTTGGGGCCAAACCGCTGGCCACCACAGACAACCTGAACTTCGGCAACCCTGAAAAACCCGAGATCATGGGCCAGTTTGTTGGCGCCATTCAGGGCATCGGTGCTGCCGTCGGCGCGTTGGATATGCCTATCGTTTCGGGCAACGTGTCGCTGTACAACGAGACCGACGGTCAAGCGATCCTTCCAACACCGACCATCGGTGCGGTTGGCCTGTTGTCCCATTCGGACGAGATCATCGGCAACGAGGTTCGCGAAGGCCACGTAGCGCTGATCATTGGTGAAACCAAAGGCCATCTTGGTCAATCCGCCCTGCTTGCCGAAGTGTTCAACCGCGAAGACGGCGATGCGCCGCATGTCGATCTGGATGCTGAAAAGCGCAACGGTGACTTCATTCGCGCCAACCGCGAGATGATCAAAGCGTGTACCGACCTTGGCGATGGCGGTCTTGCACTGGCCGCCTTTGAATTGGCCGAAGCGGCTGGCGTTGGTGTTCACCTGGACGAGGCCCCGACCGAATTCCTGTTTGGCGAAGATCAGGCCCGCTATCTGGTCGCCTGCAACTTCGACCAGGCCGAGGCACTGATGATTGCTGCCGGTCAGGCCGGTGTTCCGCTGGTCTCGGTTGGACGCTTCACCGGTGATAGCGTGAAAATCGGTGGCTCCGAGGCTCCGCTTGCCGAGCTGACGGACACCTTCCGCACCAGCTTTGCCGCGGCTGTGGCCTAAAATACAGGCTTCAGCTCGTCTCAAACACGGAAATCCTATGCGTCTAACCGCGGGTAGGATTTGCCGAGTTTGTCGACACGTGCCATCTTGCACGCCCCGCCCCATCGCTCTACATCTTGGGAAAGACTTTCAGGAGTGAACCTACATGCCGATGAGCGCCCACGAGATTGAAACCCTGCTGCGCGAGAGCTTTCCCAACGCGGAAATTCAGGTTGGCGGCAGCGATGGCGTGCATATGTCCGCCATGGTCGTGGACGAAAGCTTTCGCGGCAAGAACCGCGTTCAACAGCAACGCGCTGTCTACGCGGCCCTGAAAGGCAAAATGGACGGCCCGGATGGAGAACTGCACGCGCTGGCGCTGACCACCAAAGTGCCGGAGTGATATGGAGCACGCGATCGTTATTTTGATTGCTGTTTCCGTCTTTGTCGTGCTCATCGCGCTGATAGCGTTGAACCATTCAAAGACTGGGCGCAATACAAACCGAGGATCGTCACCTGGACGTGGAAACCACCTTCTCCACTCATCTTACTCATCACATGACGGTGCAATTGGCTCGGCGCAGACCCATATCCCCAAAGACCCACAAAACTACGCCAAAGCAATAATGCCGAAGAGCAAAGGAAACGCGAAATGACCGATGTGAAAACCCAGATCGATGAAACCGTCAAAGCCAATGACGTGGTGCTGTATATGAAAGGCACCAAAGAGATGCCGCAGTGCGGCTTCTCATCCCGTGTGGCAGGCGTACTAAACTATATGGGCGTCGACTATGCCGACGTGAACGTTCTGGCAGACGAAGAAATCCGTCAGGGTATCAAGGACTACTCGGATTGGCCGACCGTGCCGCAGCTGTACGTCAAAGGCGAATTCGTTGGCGGTTGCGACATCATCACTGAAATGACCTTGTCGGGTGAACTGGACACACTGTTTGACGAAAACGGTGTCGGCTACAACAAAGATGCAGCCGACAAAATTCGTGAAGCAAACGCTTAAGCCAAATTACCGGCTGGAACAGTCCTGATAGATCGTCTGCTCATTGGCGGCACCTGCCGCCAAATAGCTGATCGACGCGTTCCAGCCTTTTGAGCGCAGGATATAGGTTCCCTCATCGCCGGTGGATTCGTACCGGATGCCTGATCCGCTTTCCACCTGGCGCATGGCGACCAGAGTATTATCCACCATTGTTGCCGCCGCACCCGAACCATCTGGCGCGTTGAAGTAAGTCACAGGCAAAGGTATGCCGTTCTCGCAGGTGAATATGACGGACAATATGTCAATCTCTGCCATTGCAGATGTTGCAGGCAAAGCCAGCGCAGCAGCGAACAGCGCGTTTCGCAACAAAGTCATTATGCTTTCTTCTCCTCGACGACAGCTGCAAGGGCTTCTGCCCGTGCTGCCAGCTCTGCCAGTGTGTCCGTGACAGAGGGCGGAACCACCGCCACTTCGACCCGCTCCGGCTCTGGCGGCGGAGCGTTCCTGAGGCCCTGAAGTTCAGCCTCAGCCTCGGCCAGCTTGGCCTCAAGCGATTTCACCTTGTCTTCTGTCGCCGCTGTTTTGTCAGCCAGCATGAGACCGGCCATCAGAAGCATCCGGGATTCAGGCATCCTGCCGATCTGATCGGACAAAACCTGAGCTTCATCGTCCAGCATTTTGGCTGCGGAATGCAGAAAGGGCTCCTCACCGTCCCTGCACGAGACGTCAAAGCCGCGACCGCCGATATTTATGGTCACTTCGGGCATTATTCTACCTCACCTTCTACAAGTTTCGCCTGCGACAGCAGAGGTTCCAGCCGCGCCAGAACAGCCTGCGCTTCAGCCGCGTCCGAGGCTTGCGCCGCGCGCGTGGCCTCTAGTTCGGCGACTGTTGCGCGGTTCAAGAGTTCCGCGTCTGTCAAACCCTCGGTGGCCGCCGCACGCAATTCGTCAACGGCACTACGCAATTGTTCATTCGCTTTGCGCATGCGCTGCAAATCGTCATCCAGACGAGACATTGCTGCCCCATGACTGGCCCGTTCAGCACGCAACATTTCCAGCTCAGCGCTCAGATCATCGACACGCACGGTATCTTCCAACTCGGTCTTTAGGCGGTTGTTTTCCGCCTCAACCGCCTTGGCCTGATCCAGCATTCCGCGCAGCTGTTCCAGTTCCGCCTTTAACGGCTCAGGATCTTCCAATGCGTCCAACTCTGCCCGCATCTTTTCGTTTTCGGCTTTTAGTGAGTCCAGCTCCGCGCTGTTGTCCAGCGCTGCCTTGGCTTCGGCCAGCTCGGCACGTGCCGCTTCCACCGAAGTGATCTTGGCACGGGCTTCCTCTAGCTCGGCGCGCAGTGCGTCGGTTTCAGCGCTGTCAGACGGGGCAGCGCGTAGTTCCTCAAGATCGGCGCGCAAGTCATCAACTTGCTGTTCATGCTGTTGTTTCAGAGATTTCAGCCGTTCCTGAAGCTGCGCGTTGGCGACGCGTTCGTCCTCAAGTGCCGTTTGAAGCCCCTCGTCCGGTGCAATATCCCGGGGTGCAGCGCCCAATGCATCGACACCCGCGCCGATGCGGTCCATCGCAGCAATAATGCGGTGCTGTAAGTCTTCTATCTGGCTCATGCCCCTGTCACCTCTTTATCAAGGTTCATTCTGTTTCGATGCGATCCGAATCAAAACCGAATCCCGCCTTCTAACAGTCTAGCGGAATGCGACAGAAAATACCCACTGTTTGCTTTCAACGACTTGAGCCCCGCTCTTCATGCATCCCACCCCGATTCACCCCGGTTCCGCTTGCACTTTGGGTATTGAATGGTATTGAGCGCGCAATCTGCTTCAAAACCCAAAGGAACAACGCCCGTGGACCTGACTGCGCTGCGCAATGCCAACCCCGAACACTGGGACAAAGCTGCGGCCATCCGCACCCTGACCCTTGATGCCGTCGCTGCCGCCAATTCCGGCCATTCCGGTATGCCCATGGGCATGGCCGATGTCGCGACCGTACTGTTCGAAAAGCACCTGAAATTCGACGCATCAAACCCAAGCTGGCCCGACCGCGACCGGTTCATCCTGTCGGCTGGTCACGGCTCGATGCTGGTTTACTCGCTGCTGTATCTCACCGGCCACGCAGACGTGACACTGGAAGAGATCAAGAACTTCCGTCAGTTGGGCGCGAAAACGGCAGGCCACCCTGAAAACTTCCTGGTCGACGGTATCGAGACCACCACCGGCCCGCTGGGTCAGGGCATTTCGAACGCTGTGGGCTTTGCCATGGCCGAAGAAATCCAGCGCGCGCATTACGGCAAGAAGGTTGTTGATCACTACACATACGTGATCGCGGGCGACGGCTGCCTGATGGAAGGCGTCAGCCAAGAAGCGATCACGCTGGCCGGTCGTCATGAACTAAGCAAACTGATCGTCTTCTGGGACAACAACAACATCACCATCGACGGCACCGTCGATATTGCCGACCGCACCGATCAGGTGCGCCGCTTCGCAGCCTCGGGCTGGCATGTGATCGAGATCGATGGCCATGATCCAAAAGCCATTGATGCGGCCATTATTGACGCGAAGAAATCCAGCAAACCGACCATGATCGCATGTGAAAGCCACATCGCGCTGGGTCATGCAGCACAGGATACGTCAAAAGGCCACGGCGCGCTGACCGATCAGGATCAGTTGAAAGCAGCCAAAGAAGCCTATGACTGGCCTCATGACGCGTTCGAAGTGCCTGCAAACGTGAAATCCGCATGGGAAGCCATTGGCGCACGTGGTGCTGCAGAACGAGCAGCCTGGGAAGAGCGTTTCGCACAACTTTCCGAACGCAAGCAGGCCGAGTTCAATCGTGCCTACGCGTTTGAAGCCCCTAAAAAGCTGGCTGGCGCCATTCGTTCTTTCAAAAAGCAAGTTTCGGAAGATCAACCAAAGCTGGCTACCCGCGCTTCGTCGGAAAAAGTTCTGAACGTCGTTAACCCGATCATGACCGAAACCGTTGGCGGTTCGGCTGACCTGACCGGCTCGAACAACACCAAATCGGTCGATATGGGTGTGTTCCTGCCGGAAAACCGCAAAGGGCGCTACATCCACTACGGTATTCGCGAACACGGCATGGCCGCTGCGATGAACGGCATGGCACTGCATGGTGGCATCCGCCCCTATGGCGGCACGTTCATGGCCTTCACCGACTATGCCCGCCCGTCCATGCGTTTGGCGGCCCTGATGAAAATCCCGTCGGTCTTCGTGATGACCCATGACTCGATCGGTCTGGGCGAAGACGGCCCGACCCACCAACCGGTCGAGCATCTGGCCATCTCACGCGCAACGCCGAACACCTATGTGTTCCGCCCCGCTGACACGGTTGAAACGGCTGAAGCGTGGGAACTGGCGCTGACCTTCAAGGACAGCCCCTCGGTTCTGTCGCTGACCCGCCAAGGTGTGCCGACAGTGCGCACCCAGCACAAGACCAAGAACCTTGTTGCACAAGGTGCTTATGTTCTGGCCGAAGCCGAGGGCAAGCGTCAGGCCATCCTGATCGCCACCGGGTCCGAAGTGTCGCTGGCCATGGAAGCCAAAGCGATGCTCGAGGCCGAAGGCATCGGCACCCGCGTCGTCTCGATGCCCTGTATGGAGCTGTTCGCGCAACAGGACGAAGCCTATCGCAAGCGCGTTCTGCCCGCTGGCCCAGTCCGCGTTGGCATCGAAGCCGCTGTTCGCGCAGGTGGCTGGGACCGTTGGTTGTTGGGCGAGCGTGGCCGCGAAGCTAAGGCCGGATTCATCGGCATGTCGAGCTTCGGCGCGTCAGCCCCGGCAGGCGAGCTTTACAAGCATTTCGGTATCACCGCAGAGGCGACTGTTGCCAAGGTCAAAGAACTGCTGGGTTAATCCCTGCTTATCAGTTAAAAAAGCCCCGGTTTTTGCCGGGGCTTTTTTGTTAGACGAAAATAATAACTGACTGCATCCCGTCCACAATCAGATCACCGTCAGTATTCCACACACGCATGACTTGCGAGCTGTAGCCATCGTGCCCAGCTGTCAGTTGATGTTCCAACAGGAACCACCCTTCACGCGTCTCAATTTCTTCTGACAACACATTGAAAATCCAGTTCATCGAAGAATTTGGGCCGGGTTTCTTGAGGGTCGGATAGATCGCAGGCGGCGGCAGATCCGCGACCGAGATCAACCCTTCCATCCGGCTCCACATCCGCGGATCTTTGTGACGCGCCCAAAGGCGCAAGTACCCTTTCTCTGCTCCTGAAAACGGCAAAGCACCGTCAACAAGTCTGACATCGAAATTCTCAAGAAACGGAATGGGTGGTCGGGGTAAACCCGGCGGGAAATAGGGTTCGGTTTCTTCGGGTTTCGGGGCTGGTTGCGCAGGATGATCAAACGCGACGTGGCTGTCCTGAGGGACACCAAACGAAAACGTACCCAGCGCCGCGACTTTTCCTTCGATTTCGGCTCGAACGTTGATGATCGTCACGTTACGGCCGTGCCGCAGAATTTCGGTGCCAATCGTTGGCGGGGTGCCGATCGGGGCCGTGAAATTGATCAATGCGGACCGCAAAGGAGGTAACCCGTCGTGCCGTTCGAAGATGGTAGCCAGCATCAGCGCAGACGAAAACCCACCAAAAGTCGTGCGGCCCTGCATCCAGTTCGCCGGGACCGGAAACTTTAGCCGGTTGTCAATTGTCTCTCGCGCTTCAAGAACATCGACCAATGAATAAGCGGACATGAGGAAACCAGTTCTGTTGCACCTTCGGCGACACTAACCTTTTGGCGGCATGTCGCCATTGCAACCTAACGTCACTTGTCGGTGAGGGTTCAATGCTTTGCTTCAGAACCAGAGAACATACCCAGCGCTGGTCCGATAACCTTGGTCGCTATCGGGATTAACACCAGCCCCCATGCCAAACCGAAAATGCCATCCATTGTAGCCTTGGAAATCCACTCAACCGCCCCAACCCATTGTTCGGACACCGAATGTCCAATGGCATATGCCCAATCGTGGATGTGATGACCCAACCAGCCAAAGCCCAGAACCTCCATCCCGTGGATGACGATCGATCCCCCCACCCACAACATCGCCGCAGTTCCGACAATAGACAGGGTTTTCATTACGCCGGGCATTGCCTTGACCAACCCCCGGCCCAGACCGCGACCGATAGGTGTCGGCGCGTTGCTCGCCAGATAAAGCCCGACATCATCCATTTTCACGATCAGCGCGACGGACCCATAAACTGCGACCGTTACCCCGATCCCGACCACGGCCAGCGTAGCGGCCTGCATCCACAGGTTAGGCGCTTCGATCGCTGCCAAAGCAATGGTCATGATCTCAGCTGACAGGATAAAGTCCGTCTTGATCGCGCCTTTTACCTTTTGTTCCTCCAAATGACCGGGGTCACGAACGTCCATGTCTTGTTCGATGGCGTGGCTGCCATGGGGGAACAAGACGTGAAATATCTTCTCGGCCCCCTCAAAACAAAGATATGACCCTCCAATCATAAGTAACGGGGTGATCAGCCAAGGCGCGAAATTGGCAAGCAACAGTGCCACCGGCAGCAACAGGATGATCTTGTTGAAAATCGACCCCCGCGCAATGCGCCAGATGATCGGCAACTCGCGCGCAGGCGCAAACCCCTGAACATATTTCGGTGTGACCGCCGCGTCGTCGATAATCACCCCGGCAGTCTTGGCCCCGGCCTTACCAGCCGCGGCAACTACGTCGTCGACCGAAGCCGCCGCCACTTTGGCAATTCCCGCCACATCATCCAAAAGGGCCAACAGTCCGCTCATCGCGTGTCCTTTCCTGTCACCTGCCGCACCCGGACCCTACCTGATCTCTCAGCTAGCGCAAGCGTTAGCGCAATCGGCGCAGGTTTGCGCTAACACCTTAAAAATATGCCGTTTTTGCCCTTTTGAGATTCCCATTTCGCCGCTATATGGCCCACAAAGCAAGCGCATCTGGAGACATCACATGACCATCAAGGTCGGTATCAATGGTTTTGGCCGTATTGGCCGCTGCACCCTGTCGCACATCGCCGCTTCGGGGCGCAACGACATCGAAGTGATCAAAGTCAACGCCACCGGCCCGTTGGAAACCTCGGCGCATCTGCTGAAATATGACAGTATCCACGGACGTTTCCCGCGTGATGTTTCCATCGAAGGCAACACCATGGATTTGGGCCGCGGTCCGATGCAGATGTTCTCGACCTACGACATGGCCGAGCTGGACTGGGAAGGCTGCGACGTCGTTCTGGAATGCACCGGCAAGTTTAACGACGGCACCAAGGCGAAAACCCACCTTGAGCGTGGCGCTGGCAAGGTTCTATTGTCCGCCCCTGGCAAGAATGTCGACAAAACCATCGTCTTCGGCGTGAACCACAACACGCTGACCGCAAACGACAACATGGTTTCAAATGGCTCCTGCACCACCAACTGCCTAGCCCCGCTGGCCAAAGTTCTGGACGAAGGTATTGGCATCGAAAACGGCATCATGACCACGATCCACGCCTATACTGGAGATCAGCCGACCCTGGACCGTCGCCACAGCGACCTGTACCGCGCCCGCGCCGCAGCTATGTCGATGATCCCGACCTCGACCGGAGCCGCCAAGGCGTTGGGCGAAGTTCTGCCAAACCTGAAAGGCCGTCTGGACGGGTCCGCGATCCGCGTCCCTACCCCGAATGTCTCGGCTGTTGACCTGACCTTCCGTGCCGCGCGCGATGTAACCGTCGAGGAAGTCAACGCTATCGTCGAAGAAGCCGCCAAAGGCCCGATGCAGCGCGTACTCGGTTTTGAACCCGCACCGCTGGTCTCGACCGATTTCAACCACACCGAAGAAAGCTCGATCTTCGCGCCGGATCAGACCCGCGTTGTCGACAATCGCCTGGTCCGTGTTCTGGCCTGGTATGACAACGAATGGGGTTTCTCGGTTCGTATGGCCGATGTGGCCGTTGCGATGGGCCGCCTTAACTGACCCTTCGGACTTCGCTTGTACCTTAATGCCCGCTCAGGTTATCTGAGCGGGCATTTTTGTTCGGGACGGCCATGACCAATCAAATCGCCATCTGGCTCGGCATACTTCTGCTTGGGGGCGTGATGCTGGACATGACGCTGTATAGCGGCGACCACCTGCTGTTCCTTGCCAAGAAGCTCTACGAATTTCTGGACTGGCTTGCTTTCTGGCGCTGACCGAGGTTTTTCTTGACTCTTTCGTTGATCTGGAGTTGTTAGCGCTAACTAATCTGACAGAGAAATTTCGACGGAGCGGACCATGACCCTGAAACTTGCGATCAACGGATTTGGACGGATTGGGCGCGGCGTTCTGCGCGCGGTAATGGAAAGTGGCCGCACAGACGTTGAGATTGTGGCGATCAACGATCTGGGCAAGCCGGACATGAACGCGCATTTGTTTGAGTTCGACAGTGTGCATGGTCGCTATGCCAACCCGGTTACACTCAGCGATGCAGGTTTGGATGTGGGTCGTGGTCCGATCCGTCTGACCAGCGAACGCAACCCCGAAGACCTGCCGTGGTCGGATATTGATGTCGTGCTCGAATGCACCGGTGTGTTCCGCACCCGAGAGGCCGCTGAGCGTCACTTCAAGAACGGCTCGAAAAAGGTTCTGATCTCGGCCCCGGCCCGCGGTGATGGCAACGTCAAGACCGTCGTATTTGGTGTGAACGATCACGAACTGACCGCCGAAGACTTGGTCGTGTCGAACGCATCCTGCACCACCAACTGCCTGTCTCCAGTTGCCGCAGCCTTGGATGCTGGGCTTGGTATCAAGCACGGTAATATGACCACTGTTCATGCATATACTGCCAGCCAGCCGGTACATGACTTGGTTGGAAAGGACCCTTACCTCTCACGCGCCGCTGCGTTGTCGATGATCCCCACCACAACCGGTGCGGCTGCTGCAGTTGGTCTGGTTCTGCCGCAACTTCAAGGCAAACTTACGGGTCAGGCGATCCGCGTCCCGACCCCGAACGTTTCGGTCGTTGATCTGGTGGCCGAGGTTTCCCGACCAACCACCGAAGAGGGAGTGAATCAGCTGTTTATTGATGCCGCCGCCAAAATCCCCGGCGTGTTGGCGGCAGAAAGCCGTCCATTGGTTTCCATTGATTTCAACCACGATCCGCACAGCTCGACCGTGTCGCTGGCCGAAACCAAAGTCACCGACGGCACACTTGTTCGCGTACTGGCCTGGTACGACAATGAATGGGGATTCTCGAACCGGATGCTGGATACAGCCGCCGCAATGGGCGCCCTAGCCTAACCGATCTTTCAGCGCGGTGTTGACGCGGGGCGTGACGAATTTCGACACGTCCCCATTTAACCGGGCGATTTCCTTGACCAACTTCGAGGCAATTGCCTGATGGCGCGCTTCTGCCATCAGAAAGACAGTCTCGATTGAATCGTCCAAAGCACGGTTCATTCCAACCATTTGGAATTCGTACTCAAAGTCTGCGACCGCCCGCAAACCGCGCACAATGATCTGCGCACCGACATCCCGCGCACAATCAATCAACAGGTTTTCAAATGGGTGGGCGACAATCTCGGTCCCGGTCTGTTCAGAGAGCTGGGCACATTCGGCTTCAATCATGGCCACACGCTCTTCTAACGAAAATAAAGGTCCTTTATCCCGGTTGATGGCAACACCAATCACCAGCTTGTCGACCAAAGCTGCCGCCCGACGAATGATATCGATGTGGCCCATGGTGATGGGATCAAAGGTTCCAGGATACAATCCAACCCGCATCGCGCCCTCCTGCGCAACAAAATTTCTGCGCAAGCAAACATAACTTTGCTGCAGGTGCAAGTGATTGCTGTGGCAACCCTTGCCGTCAGTGCCCCATTATCATGCCTTCCAAAGCATCTTTTTCCATGGCCAATTCGGCCAGCTGCGCTTTCACGACATCGCCAAGTGTGACGATACCGACCAGCTTGCCATCTTCCACCACTGGCATATGGCGGAACCGTCCTTCGGTCATGCGGGACATGATGTCTTCGACCGTCGCTTGACGCGTCGTCGTGACAAGATCTTGCGTCATATAGGACTGGACCGGCTGGTTCAGGCAACCACTGCCACTGGCCGCCAGTTCCCGGACGATGTCACGTTCCGACAGGATACCAGATGCCGTTTCACCGCCGTCTTCGGAAATGATAACCGTCCCGATCCGCTTCTCCGCAAGAATCTTCGAGGCCTCCGAGACCGTCGCCGTTGGCGCAACAGTCACAACGCCGTCTGTCGCCTTGGACTTCAGGATGGCCTGTACAAGCATGAAGAATACCTCCGGAAATAATGACACTTATTCCAAAGCGTTGCGCGATTGTGGCGACCTGTCAAGCGTCGGCCTCTGCTTCCAAACGAAGCACTTCCTCGCGAATACCGCGTGTCAGGGCATCAGCAAAGCGGTTCAACCGTTCGTTGCGCTGATCTCCTTCATGCCGAACAAGATAGAAACTGCGCGTCAAACTCACTTGATCCGTCAGGATTTTCCGAAGATCAGGGTGGAACGGCAGCGTAAAGTCATGAGCCACACAAACCCCGGTTCCCAGCGTGACCTGTCGCAATTGGACCGAGACCGAGTTCGATGCAAGCGCGACACGGTCAATGCCTATGTCATTCAGGTAATCCAGCTCTCGGTCAAAGATCATGTCGGGGATGTAACCGATCAACCTGTGCCCTTTCAGATCCGCCACAGATTGGATCGGACCATACTTTTGAAGATAGTCGTCCGTGGCAACCATGTGCAGTTTATAGTCGCTGATTTTTTTCACCCGCAACTGTCCGGCTGTCGGCGCGCTCACTGTCACGGCCATATCCGCCTCGCGCCGAGACAGGTTAATCACCCGAGGCAGCGCAAGTATCTGAATGTCCAGATCAGGGTTCGCGTCGCTGATTTTTGCGCAGACCTGCGGCAACAGGTAATTGGCACTGCCATCCGGCGCGCCAATCCTAATCTGCCCGCTCAGCGATTTCGTTGACCCGGCCACCGCCCCGGCGGCTGCGCGCATCGCCTCTTCGGCGTGCAGCCCATGTTCCAAAAGGCGTTGTCCCGCCGACGTCAGAACATAACCCTGCTGCGATTTGGTGAACAAAGTGGACTCCAACGTGGATTCGAGCCGGGCCACGCGACGCCCTACAGTGGCGGGATCAATCTTCAGTATGCGACCAGCGGATGACAGGCTTTCTTCCCGTGCCACGGCCAGAAAGATCCGCATATCGTCCCAGTTCGGTGTCATCCACAACCCTTTTGCATTTTTGCAAAACTCTTTTGGGACATTGCCTCTGTTCGCGGGATTTCTGCAAGTCTATTCTGCGCGCAAACCTATCGGAGGAGCTCTTGATGCAAGACCTGACCCATTTTTTGAACGGCGAAATGGTTGCCGGAACATCCGGTCGTTTCGACGACGTTTACAACCCGGCGACCGGCGAAGTTCAGTACAAATGCCCAATGGCCAGCGCGGCAGAAACCACGGCAGCAATTGAAGCGGCAGCCGCGGCCCAGCCCGCATGGGGCGCAACCAACCCGCAGAAACGCGCGCGCGTCATGATGGCCATGGTTGGCCTGATGAACCGCGACATGGACAAGCTGGCCGAAGCGCTAAGCCGCGAGCATGGTAAAACCATCCCCGATGCCAAAGGCGATCTGCAGCGTGGTCTGGAAGTGATTGAATACTGCATCGGTGCGCCTCAAATGCTGAAAGGTGAATTCACTGACAGCGCAGGCCCCGGTATCGACATGTACTCAATGCGCCAACCTCTGGGCGTTGTTGGTTCGATCATGCCCTTCAACTTCCCTGCCATGATGCCGCTTTGGCATGTTGGACCGGCGCTGGCTTGTGGGAACGCCGTGGTCCTGAAACCGTCCGAGCGTGACCCATCCGTTCCGCTGATGCTGGCTGAACTCTTCATCGAAGCTGGTCTGCCCAAGGGTGTGTTCCAGGTCGTGAACGGCGACAAAGAAGCTGTTGACACGATCCTCGACAGCGAAATCATTCAGGGCGTCAGCTTTGTGGGTTCGACGCCGATTGCGCAATATATCTACAGCCGCGCAACCGCCAACGGCAAACGCGCCCAGTGCTTTGGCGGCGCCAAGAACCACATGATCGTCATGCCCGACGCTGACTTGGATCAGGCGGCCGATGCGCTGGTCGGTGCCGGATTTGGCGCAGCAGGCGAACGCTGCATGGCAATCTCTGTCGCGGTTCCCGTTGGTGAAGAAACCGCTGACAAACTGATCGAAAAGCTGATCCCGCGTGTCGAAAAGCTGAAAGTTGGCCCCTACACCGCCGGTGACGACGTTGACATGGGCCCGGTTGTGACCGGAGCCGCCAAAGAACGTATCCTGGGTCTGATCAACTCGGGCGTAGAGCAAGGCGCAAAGCTGGTAGTCGACAACCGCGATTTCAGCCTGCAGGGCTATGAAGATGGCTTCTTTGTTGGCCCGCATCTGTTCGACCACGTCACCCCGGACATGGATATCTACAAACAAGAGATCTTTGGCCCGGTCCTGTCCACCGTGCGTGCCGGTTCGTATGAAGAGGCTCTGAAATTGGCGATGGACCATGAATATGGCAACGGCACCGCAATCTTCACCCGTGACGGTGACACCGCGCGTGATTTTGCAAGCCGGATCAATATCGGCATGGTCGGTATCAACGTGCCGATCCCGGTTCCGCTGGCCTATCACACCTTTGGTGGCTGGAAGAAATCGATGTTTGGTGACTTGAATCAGCACGGCCCTGACAGCTTCAAATTCTATACCCGCACCAAGACCGTCACGTCCCGTTGGCCGTCGGGCATAAAGGAAGGTGGCGAGTTTAACTTCAAAGCCATGGACTGATCTGAACGTCCATTGAGTTTTCCAACCCGGTCCGATTGTGGGCCGGGTTTTTTGCATCTTTCCGCCGATAAACCGCTCTGCGTTCTCGCCATCACAAGAAATTCAGACACGGCCCACTGGAAAAATGCCTCGAAGACAAATATTTTGTCCGCCAAGTGTGTACCGAGCAGTAAAATTATCGGAGGCAGTTTTGTCACATTCCCGTATGACCCGTCGTTCCGCCCTGTTGGGCGCAGCATCATTGGTGGCAACCCCTGCCCTTGTTCGGGCACAAAGCACCGATGCTTTCCCAGAAACGGAAGATGCCATCAGCACGCAATTGCCGGTACGCCGCAACGTGTCTTCCTTCTCGCAACAGAACTGGCAGGATCACTTTGATGAGCTTGGCGTGGGCTGCCTGCTGGCCGATATCACCAGCCGTGCTGTGCACTACTGGAGCCCGGACGGAACTTACAAGCTTTACCCAAGTTCGGTCCCGATGAGTGAAGAGCTCACCAAACGCGGTTACACAAAAGTCGTACGCAAAACCGAATTCCCAAGCTGGACACCAACGGCGTCCATGCGTGAGCGCGATCCCTCGTTGCCTGTACGGATGGAAGGTGGCGACCCTGGCAACCCATTGGGCACCCGTGCCATGTATCTGGGCTGGCCAGCTTACCTGGTTCACGGAACCCATGACACGCGCAAAATTGGTCGTCAGAGTTCGTCGGGATGTATCGGGCTCTATAATCAGCACGTGGAAGAGCTGTATCCGCTGGTTCAGATTGGGACACAGGTACGTCTGGTCTGATTTGCTAATCTCAAAAAGCAAAAGCCCCGGTCAATCGCCGGGGCTTTGTTGTTTTTGAACCGTGGTTTATTCCGGCAGGATAACTGCGTCGACCACGTGAATCACGCCGTTGCTTGCCTCAATATCGGCCTGCACAACCTTGGCATCATTCACTTTTACACCGTTTTTGGCGTTAACACTCAGCCGGTCACCCTGAACGGTCAGAACCTTGGCGCGCTTGCCAGCAATGTCGCCAGACATCACTTTGGCCGGCACAACGTGATAAGTCAGGATCGATACAAGCTGATCTTTGTTCTCGGGCAGCAGCAGGGATTCCACCGTACCCTCGGGCAAAGCGGCGAACGCCTCGTCAGTTGGGGCAAAAACGGTGAATGGGCCATCGCCCTTCAACGTGTCAACCAGACCAGCGGCCTGAACGGCAGCAACCAAAGTGTTGAACGATCCGGCGGCAACGGCCGTGTCGACAATATCAGCGGCCTGCGCCTTAAGCGGCATGGCAAATGCAAGTGCGGCGGCTGCGCCCATGAATGTGCGACGGAACATAGCTGTCATCTCCTCTCCAGCGTGTTATGGAAAGGGGTACGGACCTTTTGCCGCAGCGGATCACTCTGAAATCATTTTTCTTTGAGTTGCACCCAGATGCTCTGTGCTCGTCCTTCAGTCAGAAACGGTAAGGCGGCAACGGCATCCGGGCGTTCCTGTTGAAGGTAATACCCCGGCCAAAGCATTGAATACGCACCAGATTGCAGCAACGCGTGCAACATGTACTGCTCTCCCCAACCGGGGCAATCATAGAAGAAACGTTTGGGATATTCGTAGGGTAAAAAAACATCGTGCACATGAATGACCACGCCGGGTTTCAACGCCGGAATGATGCGGCAGAACAGATGGGCGACGTCATTGCTCATCCGTACAACGTGGCTTGAATCGATGAACAGAACGTCTCCGGCTTCAAGCTCGGCAAAAAGCGACGGGTCAACTTCTTCAAGACGTTTTTGTTCGAAGTGGTCCACGACATGGGCAATGTCGGCCCGCGGGTATGGGTCAATGGCAGTGATCGTGGTGTCCAACCCGCCGTCAATAATCGCTTGCCGGGTCACGCGGGTTGAGTTCCCGCACCCCACCTCGATCACGCGCTTGGGCTGAAAGCGGCGGTTCATCAGATACAACGCATCTGCATCCGGGCTGTCGTAATAGCCGTTGCCTGTGCGATAGCCAGTCTGATTGCGCGCCGGGTCTTTCAACGCCTGCAGATCCGCCTTGTGACGGTCATACTCCGTCACCAGTTGCGCGATGTCGAAACCTTCCATACCCGGAGATAACGCGTAGGCCGGGCGTGTCAGCCCTCCGGCAGCTTCAAAAGCCTCAAGCCGCGCGCGTTCATCCTTTTCGGTAACCTTGTCGATCAGCCTCACCCCCAACTCGTCCAGAGCGGCGTTAATCTTTGGGAATTTTCTGGGTTTCACGGCGATGGCTCCACGGTCTGTGCTGATCCGTTCCTTACAATTGCCGCCCGTACCAGTGCAAGGACAAGCCGGGCAAACCCTTGGCAAAAGGCAAATTTCCGTATTCACTGGATCGCACGACAGGCAAAGGGGTCGCCATGCAGCAGGAATTCACACTGGGCATTGAAGAAGAGTACCTTCTTGTAGATCGCGACAGCCTGCAATTGTCCGAAGCGCCCGAAGCGCTGATGGAGGCCTGTCAAAACGATTTCGAAGGTCAGGTGAGCCCCGAGTTCCTGCAATGTCAGATTGAAGTCGGAACGCGCCCGCACACCACCATCGCCTCGGCGCGGGAAGACCTGAAACGCCTGCGATCTTGCGTGTCAAAACGGGCTGCTGACTACAATCTGTCCCCCATCGCTGTGTCCTGTCATCCGTTTGCCAACTGGAAGGATCAACACCACACCCGTAAGGAACGGTATGACGCGCTGCAACACGCGTTAGGAGGCGTGGCGCGTCGCATGTTGATCTGCGGGATGCATGTGCATGTGGGGGTCGAAGACCCTGCCCTGCGCGCCGATCTGATGCCGCAGCTGTCTTACTTTTTGCCGCATCTTCTGGCGCTGTCCACATCGTCTCCCTTTTGGAACGGCGAAGATACCGGCCTTTCCTCTTATCGCCTGACCGTGTTCGACAACCTGCCCCGCACAGGCCTTCCCCCTATCTTCGGCAGTTGGAGTGAATACGAGCGCACCACGGGAATACTTGTGGATCTGGGCGTGATCGAGGACACAACCAAAATCTGGTGGGACCTGCGCCCGTCGCATCGCTTCCCCACGCTCGAAACCCGGATCATGGATGTACAGCCCCGACTGGAACACACGCTGTCCTTGGCGGCACTGGTTCAGGCACTGACCCGAATGCTGTGCCGACTGAAAGACCGTAACCTGCGTTGGCGTCAATATGATCGCTTCCTGATCGGAGAAAACCGCTGGCGCGCGCAACGTTATGGCGTGGGCGAAGGGTTGATTGACTTTGGCGACCGCTCAGTCAAACCGATGTCCGAACTGATTGGCGACCTGATGGGGTTGTTGGCCGAAGATACCGAAGCGCTTGGCACGATGACCGAACTGGCGCGTCTACGGCAGATTGCAGAAAACGGCACCTCAGCCACCCGTCAACGCCGGGTTCACGCCGAGGCTGTCGCGCGCGGAGACGACCCCGGGCAAGCCGTCGTGCGTCACCTGATCGAGGAATTTCACGCGGATCTCTAGGCTGCGCCGCCCTCTTCGCGACCCATTGTTGAGCCTGCAAAATTTCTGTAAGAATTCGGAAATAAACAACCGTTCAATTCATTGCCGACGGGAGGGAACGCCATGGATTTCGCACTCAGCGAGGAACAGACAGCCATTTTCGACATGGCCTACGCGTTTGGGCAGGAAAATATCGCACCCTTTGCGCGGCAGTGGGAATCCGATGGCACCATTCCAAAAACCTTGTGGCCACAGATCGGCGAGCTTGGCTTTGGGGCTTTGTATGTATCCGAGGACAGCGGCGGTTCGAACCTGACCCGCCTGGATGCCACCTTGGTATTCGAGGCGTTGTCGATGGCCTGCCCTTCGGTCGCAGCGTTCCTGTCGATCCACAACATGTGTGCCAAGATGTTGGACAACTTCGCGGATGATGACCTGAAGGCACGTATCATGCCCGATGTTCTCAGCCTCAATACGGTACTGAGCTATTGCCTGACCGAACCCGGTTCCGGCTCCGACGCGGCGGCCTTGAAGACACGCGCTGAGCGTACGAACGAAGGCTATACGTTGAACGGCACCAAGGCGTTCATCTCAGGCGGCGGATATTCCGACGCCTATGTCTGCATGGTGCGTACCGGCCAAGATGGCCCAAAGGGCATTTCCACCGTTTATGTTGAGGATGGCACACCCGGTCTCAGTTTTGGAGCACTGGAGGAGAAAATGGGCTGGAAAAGTCAGCCCACCGCGCAGGTGCAGTTCGACGATTGCAAAATCCCGGCTGGCAATCTTGTCGGCACCGAAGGCGACGGGTTCAAATATGCCATGATGGGCCTCGACGGCGGGCGACTGAATATCGCGGCCTGTTCGCTTGGCGCCGCTCAGGCTGGGTTGGATATGACGTTGCAATACATGTCCGAACGCAAAGCGTTTGGGCAATCCATTGATCAGTTTCAGGCCCTTCAGTTCCGACTGGCGGATATGGAGATTGAATTGCAAGCAGCACGGACCTTTCTGCGCCAAGCCGCGTGGAAACTGGACAACGGCGCGCCCGACGCCACGAAATTCTGCGCCATGGCCAAGAAGTTCGTAACCGAAACTGGATCGAAAGTGGTAGATCAGTGCCTGCAACTGCATGGTGGTTACGGATATCTTGCCGATTACGGCATCGAAAAGCTTGTGCGCGATCTTCGAGTTCATCAGATACTGGAAGGCACGAATGAGATCATGCGCTTGATCGTTTCACGCCAGATGCTTGCCAACCGCTGAGGCCCCAATGTCAGACATCGAAATCCGCACCACAGGACGTGCCGGACGCATCACCCTGACCCGTCCACATGCTCTGAACGCACTGAGTTACGAGATGTGCATGGCGATCGACACGGCGATGCGCAACTGGCGCGAAGACGATGCCGTTGACCTGATCATTCTGGACGCTGAAGGTGAAAAAGCCTTTTGCGCGGGCGGTGACATTGCCGAGCTTTATGATACCGGTACCAAGGGCGACTATTCCTACGGACAGATATTCTGGCGCGACGAATACCGCCTGAATGCGATGATCTTTGAATACCCCAAGCCGGTCATCAGCTTTCTTCAGGGCTTTACCATGGGCGGCGGTGTGGGCATTGGGTGCCACGGTAGCCACCGCGTTGTCGGGGAAAGCTCCAAAATTGCGATGCCCGAATGCTCGATTGGCCTGGTACCGGATGTGGGCGGATCGCTAATGCTGGCGCTCGCCCCCGGTCGGTTGGGCGAGTTTTTGGGAACGACTGGGTTCCGAATGGGACCTGCAGATGCAATTCTGGCAGGGTTCGCGGACCATTACATCCTTCAATCGCACTGGTCCGATCTGATTGAGATGCTGGAAGCCTCTGGCGACGCAGCGCTGATTTCACAACATGCCGAAACCCCACCCGCCGGAGAACTGGCTGGGTTGCAGGCCGACATTGATCAGCATTTCTCAGGCGAAACATTAGGCGACATCGTGACGAGCCTGCGCAACAGTGAGCAGGCGTTTTCACAGAAAACCCTGTCGACGCTGGGAAAAAACGCCCCTCTTTCCACGGCTTGTACGGTTGAAATGCTGCACCGTCTGCGCGGCCCCGCTTTGTCCATACGACGCGCCCTGGAGTTGGAATACCGTTTTACTCACCGGTCTATGGAACACGGAGACTTTTTGGAAGGTATTCGCGCGCAAATCATCGATAAAGACCGCAGCCCGAACTGGCAGTTTCCCGATATGAACGTCCCTTTGACGGCCGTCTCGAAAATGCTGCAACCGCTGGGCGCGGATACCCTGACTTTTGAGGAGGACTAAAAGATGCAAATCGGTTTCATTGGGCTGGGAAATATGGGCGCGCCCATGGCGGCCAACCTGGCAAAGGCCGGGCATCAGGTTCTGGGGTTTGATACCGCAGGCGTCAATGTAGAGGGTGTCACCCACGTCGAAACGGCGTCTGACGCGGTCGTGGGTGCTGATGCGGTCATCACCATGCTGCCAAACGGTGCTATTCTAAGGGCCGTTGCGGATCAGGTCATTCCTGCCATGTCGAAAGGGGCTGTGTTAGTCGACTGCTCGACAGTTGACGTGGACAGCGCGCGTGCGGTTGCGGATCAGGCTATGGGAGCCGGACTTTTGTCCGTGGATGCGCCGGTTTCCGGCGGTATCGGCGGTGCAGCGGCAGGTACGCTGACGTTCATGGCTGGCGGATCGAAAGACGCATTCGCAAAAGCTGCCCCCCTGTTCGAGATCATGGGGCAAAAAGCGGTTCACTGCGGCGAAGCCGGGGCCGGACAAGCCGCCAAGATCTGCAACAACATGATCCTTGGCGTCACCATGATTGCCACCTGCGAGGCTTTTGCACTGGCAGACAAACTGGGACTGGACCGTCAAAAGATGTTCGACGTGGTCAGCACGTCGTCAGGCTATAGCTGGACGATGAACGCCTATTGCCCCGCCCCCGGCGTTGGCCCGCAAAGCCCGGCCGACAATGACTACACGCCTGGATTCGCTGCCGAGCTCATGCTGAAAGACCTCCGTCTCAGCCAGCAAGCAGCAGACAGCGCTGATGCGGACACACCGATGGGTCAAATCGCGACTGCCCTGTACGAACAATTTGTTGAAAATGAAGACGGATTGGGCCGGGATTTCAGCGCGATGCTACCACGTTTTGAAAAACGTGGGCGCGAAGAGTAACGTCGGCGGCCTCTTGCCCAGCCGTTTGACAGACAGGCGGCAAGAGGCCATCTAACCGTCATGTTCCAAGGCGTCTTCAGCCTGTTCGCAAAGGAAAGCGGCATGACACAATCACTGGTGACAATTGCGATGCTTGCGGTCATGGCGCTTGCCCCAGTTACAGCCGTGGCCAAAAACAAAAACGGACATTGCCCACCGGGTTTGGCCAAAAAGTCCATTCCTTGCGTGCCGCCCGGTCAAGCAAAAAAGATCTATAGAAACGGTGATTTCATCCGAAACGATTATCGTTGGGTCGACAATCCTTATAGGTATGGGCTGAACCGGAACTATTCCTACATCCGCGCTGGCGACTATGTGTACCGGGTCGATCCCGATACACGTAAAGTGCTGAACCTGATCGGTGCGGTTGCCGATATTCTGAACTGAGCTGGCGTCGCAGCAGCTATTCTGCCGCGACGCGCGCGTTGTCCAACATCGATTTCAGATAGCGACCGGTATGGCTGCGCTCGACCATTGCAACATCTTCGGGTGTGCCTACGGCAACAATCTCACCACCGCCATCGCCACCTTCGGGACCAATGTCGATGATATGATCCGCAGTTTTCACCACGTCCAGGTTATGCTCGATCACAACAACTGTGTTCCCCTGATCGACCAGTTCATGCAGCACTTCCAACAACTTGCGCACATCTTCGAAATGCAGACCCGTGGTCGGTTCATCCAAGATATAAAGCGTCCGTCCGGTTGACCGTTTCGACAATTCTTTGGACAGCTTCACGCGCTGCGCTTCGCCACCAGACAGCGTGGTGGCTTGTTGCCCAACCTTGATATAGCCGAGCCCAACGCGGGCCAAAGCATCCATCTTATCGCGGATCGACGGCACGGCCTTGAAGAACTCCTGCGCGTCTTCCACGGTCATATCAAGCACGTCCGCGATGGATTTGCCCTTGAACTTGATTTCAAGCGTCTCGCGGTTGTAGCGCGCGCCTTTGCAAGTCTCACAAGTCACGTAGACATCGGGTAGAAAGTGCATTTCGATCTTGATGACACCGTCACCCTGACAGGCTTCGCACCGGCCTCCCTTAACGTTAAAGCTGAAGCGCCCGGGCTTGTACCCACGCGCTTTCGCCTCGGGCAACCCGGCAAACCAGTCGCGGATCGGGGTGAAGGCCCCGGTGTAAGTGGCTGGATTCGAACGCGGAGTTCGCCCGATCGGGCGTTGGTCGATATCGATAACTTTGTCTAGATGTTCTAACCCTTTGATTGTCTCACAAGGCGCAGGAGTTTGTCGCGCACCGTTCAGACGCATCGATGCGGTTTTGAACAACGTCTCAATCGTCAGCGTAGACTTACCGCCACCAGACACCCCAGTGACACATACAAACTTGCCCAAAGGAAACTCGGCCGTAACATTCTTGAGGTTGTTACCAGTGGCTTTCACCACAGTCACTTTCTGCTTTTTACCCGCGCGCCGTTCAGCCGGAACCGCGATTTCACGCGTCCCCGCCAGATATTGCCCGGTGATCGAGGCCGCATCACCCGTGATGTCCGCAGGTGTGCCATGACTGACGACCTGCCCCCCGTGAACGCCCGCTCCGGGGCCAATGTCGAACACATAGTCGGCCTCGCGGATGGCCTCCTCATCATGTTCGACAACAATCACCGTGTTGCCCTGATCCCGAAGGTTCTTGAGTGTCCCCAACAACCGGTCATTGTCGCGCTGGTGAAGGCCGATAGACGGCTCGTCCAACACGTAAAGAACCCCAGTCAAACCCGAGCCTATTTGGCTGGCCAAACGAATACGTTGGCTTTCACCACCAGATAGCGTTCCACTTGAACGCGATAGCGTAAGGTATTCCAAACCAACGTTATTCAGAAACCCAAGTCGTTCGCGAATCTCTTTCAGAATGGCGCGCGCGATTTCATTTTTCTGGGCGCTCAGATGGTTCGGCGCGTCCTCAATCCAGGCCAGAGCTTCCCGGATTGACATCTGCACCACCTGCCCGACATGCAGACCCGCGATCTTGACCGCCAGAGCCTCGGGCCGCAGGCGATACCCCTCACACGTGCCGCATGGACGGTTGTTCTGATAGCGTTCGAACTCTTCGCGAATCCACGCGCTGTCCGTTTCACGATAGCGGCGCTCCATATTCGGGATCACGCCTTCGAAACTGCGCGTCACCTGATAAACGCGTCCGCCTTCGTCATAGCGGAATTGGATCTCTTCATCGCCAGAGCCGCGCAGGAAAACCTGCTGCACCTTCTGGGGCAGGTCTTTCCATGGCGTGTTCTTGTCGAACTCATAATGACGAGCAATGGCTTCGATGGTTTGCAGGAAATACGGCGACTTGCCCTTGCGCCACGGCGCCAAGGCCCCGTCATAAAGCTTCAGCGACTGATCAGGCACCACAAGCCGCTCGTCAAAGAACAACTCAACTCCCAAGCCATCACAATCGGGGCAAGCCCCAAATGGCGCGTTGAAGGAAAACAGACGCGGTTCGATCTCGGGGATGGTAAACCCGCTGACCGGGCAGGCAAAGTTTTCGCTAAAGGTGATCCGCTCCGGATCGCCCTCACGCGGGGCCGTTTCCAGTATCGCAATACCGTCTGCCAGATCCAAGGCTGTGCGCAGACTGTCGGCCAAGCGGGTCTCCATACCCTCTCGCACAACCAGTCGGTCCACCACCACGTCGATGTCGTGCCGGAATTTCTTGTCCAGTGTCGGCGGTTCATCCAGTTCGTAGAACTCACCATCGACCTTAACGCGCTGGAACCCTTGTTTGCGCAGTTCCAGGAACTCTTTTTTGTACTCACCTTTGCGGTCGCGCACGATTGGGGCCAGCAGGTAACCTCGCGTGCCCTCCTCCATGGTCATGATCCGGTCGACCATGTCCTGTACCTGCTGCGCCTCGATCGGCTGTCCGGTTGCAGGGCTGTAGGGTGTCCCGGCGCGTGCAAACAGCAGGCGCAAATAGTCGTAGATTTCCGTAACCGTCCCAACAGTTGAACGCGGGTTCTTCGACGTTGTCTTCTGTTCGATGGAGATTGCCGGGCTCAGGCCGCTGATATGATCGACATCGGGCTTTTCCATCATATCGAGGAATTGACGCGCATAGGCAGACAAGCTTTCGACATAGCGCCGCTGCCCTTCGGCATAGATGGTATCAAACGCCAACGAGGACTTGCCCGAACCAGACAAGCCGGTGATCACCACCAACTGATCCCGAGGGATATCAACATCAATGCCTTTGAGGTTATGCTCGCGCGCGCCGCGCACCTCGATATTCTTCAGCTCAGCCATTTCCGGCCCCCAACAAATACGTCCCTCAGAAATAGGCGAGCAGAGCTGAGTCTCCAACAGAAAAGTTAGAACAAACTGTGAACAGACGGATTATTGCCGACACTTCCTGACATCATGCACAGCTACAATGCGCCAAGCGATCTGTTTCAGTGACGCAGGATGTTTTTTGAAGGGAAAATGGCGCGGTTGACGGGGCTCGAACCCGCGACCCCCGGCGTGACAGGCCGGTACTCTAACCAACTGAGCTACAACCGCGCATCTATTTTCGTGGCCTTTACCCTGGACCAAGGAGTGCAGCGATGGCGCGGTTGACGGGGCTCGAACCCGCGACCCCCGGCGTGACAGGCCGGTACTCTAACCAACTGAGCTACAACCGCCCGCTGCACGTTCATTGCTGAACGTTGGGGTGTATTATGGCTACGCTCGGGCAGCGTCAAGCGGCGTTTTGAAGTTTTTTGTCAGAATCCAGATTTTTGTTTGCCCGCCGTTTTTTGCACGCAGAACAAAGCCAAATCCACTTGCAGCCGAACCACAGGACAGATATCAACGCGTCCCATGGGTGATTAGCTCAGTGGTAGAGCGCTTCGTTCACATCGAAGATGTCAGGAGTTCAAATCTCTTATCACCCACCATTCCCGATCTAAGATTACGCTTGAAATTGAAAGGCTTGCCAGCTCGCGACCTGGATGACTATCGTGCACTATCGGCCAAGCCTTGTGCCGACAGCAACGTCAGAGGTCATCATGGCAGAGCTTAAGCGGGACATTGGCCTGATCGGACTGACGTTCATTTCGGTTGGAGGAATCATCGGTTCGGGCTGGTTGTTCGGCCCCCTTCTGGCGGTTCAGCACGCCGGGCCTGCGGCTATCCTCTCTTGGCTGATCGGTGCGGCTGCGATGTTCATCTTGGCGATCACATTCGCGGAAATTTCGGCCATGCTGCCCATTCCCGGCGGAATTGCCCGGGTCCCGCAGTTTTCGCACGGCAATATCGTTTCGATGGCCATGGGGTGGACGGCATGGATTGGCTACAACACCACTGCCCCCATTGAGGTGGAGGCGATGCTGAAATACCTCGCGCCTTACGCCCCCTGGCTGCACGCTGCCGATACCGGCGATCTAACAGAAGCCGGAGTTTTTGTAGCCCTTGTCTTCATGCTGCTTTTCGTTGCGGTCAACGCGCTTGGGGTCAAGTTCTTCACACATGTAAATGCGGCGCTGACCTGGGCAAAGATAGCTATTCCAGTGGTCCTGTCCGCATTGCTGATTGCCAGCCGTTTCAACGCCGACAATTTCACACAACCGGACGGCTTTGCTCCATATGGGCTGCAGGGAATCATGGCCGCGGTTTCGACCGGAGGCGTCATTTTCTCGTTCATAGGTTTCCGACATGTCGTTGATATGGCAGGCGAAGTGCGCAATCCAAAGTTCGCCATCCCCGCAGCATTGGTCCTGTCGATCATCATGTGCGCCGCAATCTATCTTGGCCTCCAGGTAGCTTTCATCGGCGCGCTGGATCCGTCACTGCTAACCAATGGTTGGGCACAGTTGAATTTTGGCGGCGAAGGCCCGTTAGACGCTGTAATCATATCGGTTGGATTGGTCTGGTTCATCAGCCTGTTGAACGTCGGATCAGTCGTTGGCCCCTTTGGCAACGGATTGGTCGCGACCGGGTCGAATGCCCGTATTGCCCTTGCCCTGTCCCAAAACGGTTTTCTGCCAAAACGTTTGCAAAACCTGTCTTCGTTTGGGGTTCCGGTATGGGCCTTGGCGTTGAATTTTTTGATCGGGACCCTGTTCCTTTTGACCGTTCCCTTTACCACCGTCATTGCCCTGAACGGTGCCGCTATTGTTTTGTCATTCGCGGTTGGCCCAATCGCCGTGGTTTGCTTAAGGGATCTTCTTCCAGACCAACCCCGTTCGATCCGCATTCCAGCGGTACGTCTGGTCGCGTTGACCGCCTTCGCCATTGCAACACTGATTGTGTATTGGAGCGGTTGGGACACCGTCTGGCGCCTTGGGATCGCGCTGATCGTCGGAAAAATTCTGCTGCTTATCCGGTTCCGGGGACGCCTTGATGAAATGGACCTGACCGAAGCCGTTTGGTTGATGCCTTACTTTGCCGGGCTCGGGTTAATTTCATTCCTGGGTCAATTCGGAACCGGGGCTTTGAAACAGATCCCGTTTGGGTGGGATATTATGCTTTGCGTCGTGTTTTCCGCCATCATCTTCGCGCTGGCCATACGTTCAGCGCTGTCGGATGAAAAATTCATGAAATACATAGCGGAAGAAGAAATACTTGATCCAAAACAGCCTGTAATCGGACTATAAAAAAAGGCAGAGGAACGCTCTGCCTTTTTCCCTTTGTGTATACGCAGCCTAGTGCGCTGTAGCAGATGCATCCGCGGATTTGGTTGAAGCAGCAGCCGCAGCTGCAGCTTCCTCTGCCGCTTCGTCCCACTCAATCGGCTCGGGTGTACGCACCAGCGCCTGTTCGAGAACTTCCGAGACATGTTTGACAGGGATGATCTCCAACCCTTCCTTCACGTTGTCCGGGATATCCGCCAGATCCTTTTCGTTCTCTTCCGGGATCAGGACTGTCTTGATACCCCCGCGCAGGGCCGCCAGCAGTTTTTCTTTCAAACCACCAATCGGCATTGCGTTCCCGCGCAGAGAAACCTCACCAGTCATCGCGATATCTTTGCGCACCGGAATGCCAGTCAGTACGGAGACAATCGACGTCACCATCGCAAGACCAGCCGACGGACCATCCTTGGGCGTCGCCCCATCCGGAACGTGGACGTGAATGTCGATCTTGTCGAACTGTGGCGGCTTCACCCCGATTTTGGGCGAGATAGACCGCACGTAAGACGAAGCCGCATCGATGGACTCCTTCATCACATCGCCCAGCTTACCGGTGGTTTTCATCCGCCCTTTGCCCGGCAGTTTCAGCGCCTCGATATGTAGCAGATCGCCCCCAACCGAGGTCCAGGCCAAACCTGTTACAACACCGATCTGATCATCCTGCTCGGCCAGCCCATACCGGAACTTGGGCACACCCAAAAACTCATCCAGATTTTCCGGCGTAACTTCAACGGTTTCCGCCTCTTTCTTGATGATCTTGGTCAGCGATTTCCGCGCCACTTTGGCGATTTCACGTTCAAGGTTCCGAACGCCCGCCTCACGGGTGTAGGTGCGGATGATCGATTGCAGCGCCTCATCTGTCAGTTCAAATTCCTTGGCCTTCAGGCCATGATTTTTGACCTGCTTGCTGATCAGGTGCTGTTTTGCGATCTCGCTCTTTTCCTCTTCGGTGTAACCGGCCAGCGGGATGATCTCCATCCGGTCCAGCAAAGGCCCAGGCATGTTATAGCTGTTCGACGTGGTCAGGAACATCACGTTGGACAGGTCATATTCGACCTCCAAATAGTGGTCCATGAACGTGCTGTTCTGCTCAGGATCGAGCACTTCCAGCATCGCCGAAGCTGGATCGCCACGGAAATCCTGCCCCATCTTGTCGATTTCATCCAACAAGATCAGCGGGTTCGTGGTTTTCGCCTTTTTCAGTGCCTGAATGATCTTGCCGGGCATCGAGCCGATGTAGGTTCGACGGTGACCCCGAATCTCGGATTCGTCGCGCACACCGCCCAGCGAGATGCGAATGAACTCGCGCCCCGTGGCCTTTGCAACCGATTTACCAAGCGAGGTTTTACCGACACCCGGAGGGCCAACAAGGCACAGGATCGGGCCTTTCAGCTTCTTCGAACGCTGCTGGACCGCGAGGTACTCAACAATACGCTCTTTGACTTTCTCCAGCCCATAGTGATCGGCATCCAGAATGTCCTGCGCGCGGCCCAGATCCTTTTTGACGCGGGACTTGGTGCCCCAGGGCAAGGACAGGATCCAATCCAGATAGTTGCGTACGACTGTGGCCTCAGCCGACATCGGGCTCATGTTGCGCAGCTTCTTCAGCTCGCCTTCGGCCTTTTCGCGCGCCTCTTTCGACAGCTTGGTCTCGGCGATTTTCTCTTCCAGCTCGGCAACTTCGTTCGAGCCGTCCTCGCCATCGCCAAGCTCCTTCTGAATGGCCTTCATCTGCTCATTCAGATAATACTCGCGCTGCGTCTTCTCCATCTGGGATTTGACGCGGGTTTTGATCTTTTTCTCGACCTGCAGAACCGACATCTCGCCCTGCATCAGGCCATAGACCTTCTCAAGCCGCGCACTGACGCTAAGGGTTTCCAGAAGTTCCTGCTTTTGCTCCACTTCAATGCCCAGATGACCTGACACAAGGTCAGCCAACTTGGCAGGCTCGGTGGTTTCACCCACGGCTGCCAGCGCCTCTTCGGGGATGTTCTTGCGCACTTTGGCATAGCGCTCGAACTCATCCGCGACAGTGCGCAACAGGGCTTCGGTTGTGGTAACGTCACCAGGGATTTCGGTCAGATATTCAGCGCGGGCTTCAAAAAACTGTTCGTTTTCAAGAAACTCTGTAATCTGCACACGTGCCTGCCCTTCGACCAGCACCTTCACGGTGCCATCGGGCAATTTCAGCAGTTGCAGAACATTGGCCAAAACGCCCGAGCGATAGATACCGTCTACATCGGGATCATCGACACCGGGATCGATCTGGCTGGACAAAAGAATTTGCTTGTCATCCTGCATTACCTCTTCCAGCGCGCGGACCGATTTATCACGGCCTACAAAAAGAGGCACAATCATATGCGGGAACACCACAATGTCGCGCAGCGGCAGGACGGGGTATGAGGAATTCAGAGGCTCTTGCATGCTCTATCCTTATCGTTGGCAAGACGGCGCTTGTCCCTCATCGAGGCAACTTTTGGCCGTCTCCTGTCTTGGACGATAAAGGTGGGGCCTCATCGCCCTTTTTCAACCTTACCGCCGTGTATCGTGTTTCAGCATGAACCGAGGTTTTCGGGACTGCAAGACGTCCAAGGAACATATCCACCGAAATTAACACGACATGCATAGGCAACATGCACTTCAAAGGTCAGAACACCCGCTGTACTGCGCGAGACAAGAAAAACCCGTGACCGTCTTGGTTGCGACATTCCAGACCTTTTGTCGAAGAGCTGCAGGTGAATCCTCCGAACTGACCAGTGACCCCATATTCAGCACGATCATAGCCGTCTTTGTTACGATTCAGCGGCTGGCACAATATCTCTACCGGGCCGGTGTCGAACATCAGAAAATCATGCCCCCAGTCCGATTGACAATTCGCGGGGCGCGGCATCGCTGGTGGGCCGGATTTTTCTATGATCGTGCATTGAATATCCGAGGACGACGCACTTTCCCCGACCGAGCACTGAATGTTTTCGGATGGGGTTTCAAAGGTCCAGACATCTGACATGGCTGGCGTCGCGCAGAAAATTGCTGCGCCGAGAACAAGGCGAAACATAAAATACTCTCCGGGGTCAGAAACTAAAATGGCATTGCTTGAAGTCGGCCCAGGATACCAGAAAGCCGCGCAATAGTCATCCGAAGGGAAAGGTTACAAGGGTTCAATATCGCCTTGCGCACGCTGCGCGTGAAACTCGGCCTGCCAGACGTCAAAGTTTCCCGCAGCAATCGCATCGCGCATGCCCTGCATGATCTCTTGGAAGTAATGCAGGTTGTGCCAGGTCAGCAACATGCCCGAGATCATCTCGTTTGCCCGAAATACATGGTGCAAATAAGCGCGCGAATAGTTCGAACAGGCGGGACATGTGCAATTCTCGTCCAGCGGGCGTGGGTCATCCGCATGGCGCGCATTCTTGATGTTGACCACGCCGCGACGAGTGAACACTTGCCCCGTGCGGCCGGAACGCGATGGCAACACACAGTCCATCATGTCGATCCCACGCGCGACAGCGCCAACGATATCGTCGGGCTTGCCGACACCCATCAAATAACGCGGCTTGTCTTCAGGCAGAAAGTCGGGGGCGTAGTCGAGACAGCCAAACATGGCCTCTTGCCCCTCACCCACGGCCAGCCCGCCTACTGCGTAGCCTTCGAACCCAATGGATTTAAGTGCTTCGGCGCTTTCTTCGCGCAAGTCCTGCTCCAGACCACCTTGCATGATGCCAAACAGTGCATGACCCGGACGATCGCCGAACGCGTCACGCGACCGTTCGGCCCAACGCATCGACAGCCGCATGGACTCGGCGATGCGATCCCGGTCGGCGGGCAGCGCGGGGCATTCGTCAAAACACATCACAATGTCCGAGCGCAACAAGCGCTGAATCTCCATTGACCGCTCGGGCGTCAGTTCGTGTTTTGATCCGTCGATATGAGATTTGAAGGTCACGCCCTTTTCGGTCAGCTTGCGCAGCCCTGCCAAGGACATGACCTGAAACCCGCCCGAGTCGGTCAGAATGGGGCGGTCCCAGTTCATGAACTTGTGCAACCCGCCCAAACGATCAATCCGTTCCGCTGTTGGACGCAGCATCAGGTGATAGGTGTTGCCCAGCAGAATATCCGCCCCGGTGGCACGCACACTTTCGGGCATCATTGCTTTGACGGTCGCGGCTGTGCCCACAGGCATAAAGGCCGGCGTCCGCACCTCTCCGCGCGGCGTGCTGATCACGCCCGTGCGTGCCTTGCCGTCTGTTGCCTTAAGCTCAAATGAGAATTTCTGCGTCATGTCATCGCCTCGGATCGCCGAACCGGGCAGGCTTTGCCCGATCCGTTCCGTCTTTGCAACCCGTCAGGGCAACGAGGCCACGCGGTCCGTGAACAGACGTACAACCCCTGTCCCGTCCACATCGCGGCACACCCGGATCGCGGGTCGTTCAGGATCTGGTTGTGTCGCCCCCATTTGATCGCCTTCGGTGACAACCCGCAGCCCGGTTTCAACCATGTCGAACATGGCTTGATGGGAACACGCAATCACGGCTGTTGAATCGTGCAGGCCGCAGCCTTCCAGCCCCCCGATCTCTTTGTAAAACTTCAGATAGAACCTGGAGATGTCGCACAGAAACGCCCCCATATCGGGTGACTTTTGCGCCAATGCTTCGAAGTCCGCCGTTTCGTACAGCGTCTTCAGCGTCACGTCCAAACCAACAAGAACAGTGTTGGGCGGTGCGGAAAAGACCTCTTCAGCGGCAAGAGCGTCGTGATAAATATTGGCTTCGGCGTGCCGGGTGATGTTGCCCGGGCAATAGACCGCGCCCCCCATGATCACCAGTTCGCGCAGGTTGCCTGCAAATTCCGGGTCCATGCGCATCGCGTTTGCAATATTGGTCAAGGGACCCACGGCGCAGACCACCAGTTCGCCCTTGTGGGCTCGGGCCATCTCAACCAGAAACTCGGCTGCTTGCAACGCGTGGTTCTGTCCGATCTCGGGGATATCGGTCAGATCACCAAAACCTTCGCGGCCGTGAACGTGCTCTGACGGGGCGTGTGTGTCCGCCCCAATCGGCACCGCAGCTCCTTCGGCCACAGGCAAGTCCAACCCCAGCTTGTGAAGTAAAAACCGCGCGTTGCGGCTGGATTGGTGAACATACGTGTTTCCAAACACCGTGGTCAGACCGATCAGGTCAATTTCCGGTGCGGCGGCGGCAAAAGCAATGGCCATGGCATCGTCGATGCCGGGATCAGTGTCGATAATCAGTTTCATCCCCGCCCGATACCGCAAACGTTGTTGGATGCAAAGCCGCCACAGCGGCAAATTTCCAGACCACTTTCATACGTTCAGGCATTTGCATACCGGCCCGTTCCACTCATACCAGAGTTGAAATTGGGCGACTCAATCCCAATATGTATACCATAGTACACAAAAATAAGAGGACAGAATGACCGAAGATCAAATCATCGGATTGATTTCGTCAAACATTGTTTTGCTGCTGGCCGCTGTGCTGGTGATTGTTGTTATTCTCAAAGGCATCAAGATTGTGCCGCAGTCTGAGAAATACGTGGTTGAGCGGTTTGGCCGCCTGCATTCGGTGCTTGGCCCCGGCATTAACTTCATCGTTCCGTTTCTGGATGTTGCACGCCACAAAATCTCGATCCTTGAACGCCAATTGCCGAATGCGACGCAGGACGCGATTACCAAGGACAATGTGCTGGTGCAGATCGACACCTCGGTCTTCTATCGCATTCTTGAGCCGGAAAAGACGGTTTACCGCATCCGGGACGTAGACGGCGCGATTGCAACCACTGTAGCCGGGATCGTGCGCGCCGAAATCGGCAAGATGGATCTGGACGAGGTACAATCGAACCGCGCGCAGTTGATCACACGCATTCAGGAAAGCGTCGAAACCGCCGTTGACGATTGGGGTATCGAAGTCACCCGCGCTGAAATTCTGGATGTAAATCTGGATCAGGCCACGCGTGATGCCATGCTGCAGCAGTTGAACGCGGAACGTGCCCGCCGCGCGCAAGTGACCGAGGCCGAGGGTCAGAAACGCGCTGTGGAACTGCACGCTGATGCCGAACTTTATGCCGCTGAACAAACCGCCAAGGCCCGCCGCATTCAGGCCGAAGCCGAAGCCTATGCTACGGGCGTGGTCGCCAAGGCCATTCAGGACAACGGGATCGAGGCCGCGCAATATCAGGTTGCTTTGAAACAGGTTGAAGCCCTTAATGCTTTGGGCAACGGTTCTGGCAAGCAAACCATAGTTGTGCCCGCAAACGCGCTTGAAGCATTTGGAGATGCGTTCAAAATGCTGAAGGGAGGAAAATGATGGCTGATCCCTTTTGGCTGACTTGGTGGATCTGGCTGGCCGCCGCGCTGGCGCTGGGGATTCTCGAGATTGTTCTGCCAGGGTTTATCTTTCTTGGCTTCGCCATTGGCGCAGCGATTACGGGTCTTGTTCTCGTGATTCCGGGCCTGACAATGTCACTGCATGTCCTCGCGCTGGTCTTTGCAGTGCTGTCGTTGATCGCATGGCTTGTCTTGCGCAAACTCTTTGCGCTGCCGCATGGTCAGGTCAAAACCTTCAAGCATGATATTAATGACTGAATCGCGATGGCGCTCGTCTGAGCGCCACGCCACCACTGGACGCTGTTGCGGCTATTCCCTATATAATCAGTCAGGCAACTGACCCGAGGCAAAGATGACTCACCCGAGCGAACAGTTTGAAGGCACACCGCTGATTGCGCCGTCAACAATTGAACACCCATTGTACGACGCCGTGGTCGAAGCGTGCCGCACGGTTTACGACCCGGAAATCCCGGTCAACATCTATGACCTCGGCTTGATCTACACGATTGATATTACTGCGGATAACGCAGTTAAGGTGATCATGACCCTGACCGCGCCCGGCTGTCCCGTCGCCGGTGACATGCCCGGCTGGATCGTGGAAGCAATCGAACCGGTCGCGGGCGTCAAAGAAGTTGACGTTGAACTGACCTGGGAACCGCCCTGGGGCATGGAGATGATGTCAGACGAAGCGCGACTGGAACTAGGCTTTATGTAAACCAATAGCCCTGCGCTTTGCCTGTTTGCCCGAATGCAAATCAATTTAGATTGCAGGTTTCTTTGATTTCTGCCGCCCGGTCGCTCAGAGCTTTGACATAGTCGCCAGACAGCATTTGCAAGTGTTTGTGCTCGGTTCCCGTGACCAGACCCAGCAAAGCCCCTGCAGGAGTCAGCGAGGCAACGCTTTCCAATTGCTTGTCTTCGGCATGTTTCTTTTCCGCCTCAATCGCGCGCAGATCGCCCTCGGCTGTTGCACAGTTGACCGGATGCCTTTCAGCGTCCGTGGCGGCTGATGCATCCCCGGATGGGAAACCGGCAACCGCCAGAGCAAAGATCGATCCTTGCAGAACAGGTTTAGAAACGCTCAATAACTTATTCATAACAATATCCTTTCCATCCCAAAATGTTCTCTCCCAACACTGCAATCTGCGTGTTCAGACACAGCTAAACCCGCTTTCTGGCGCGATGCAAGGTTGCACGGCGTCAACCTTGCATCGCAATATGAGCGTTCTTGCGTAAATCTTTAACCCGGTCGATCTTGAGCCTGCGACCATTGAGCCCTAAATTGGGTATGACGCGCGACAACGGAGACTTACATGTTCGGCATCCCCGGCAAACAGGCTGTGACCATGACGCCTAAAGCCGCAGAGCAGATCACCCGCCTGATGAATTCAGGCGGTCACGCTGGCCTGCGCATTGGCGTCAAGAAAGGCGGCTGTGCAGGCATGGAATATACCATGGAATATGTGGATCAGGCAGATCCGCATGACGAGGTTGTCGAACAAGATGGTGCACGGGTGATGATCGCACCGATGGCGCAAATGTTCCTGTTCGGAACCGAGATCGACTACGAAGTGTCGCTGCTGGAATCAGGGTTCAAGTTCAAGAACCCGAATGTTGTTGATTCCTGCGGCTGCGGTGAATCGATCAAGTTCGACGAAACCATCGCTCAGCAAAGCTAAATCATCGGTCGAGGCACCAGTCCCTGTCAGGTCTGCAAGCGGAATTGTAAGATTGCGCAGACAATGCTATCCGCATCCTTAAATCATCGAATGATCAGGGAGATACGGGTATGCGGCGGAAGCTGGCGGCTGGAAACTGGAAGATGAACGGAACCGGCGCGGCGCTGAGTGAGCTTGAAACGCTGTCACAAAGCCATCCCGAAGCCTCAGTCGATATTCTGATCTGCCCTCCCGCCACCTTGCTCAGCCGCGCCACCGATACTGTGGCGGGCTCGGCGATAACTGTTGGTGGGCAGGATTGTCACGCGGAGCATTCCGGGGCGCATACGGGCGACATCAGCGCAGATATGCTGCTGGATGCCGGTGCGACTTCGGTCATTCTGGGCCATTCAGAACGTCGTGTGGATCACGGAGAGCATGACGAGGACGTACGCGCCAAAGCCCGCGCGGCGATGGACGCGGGCCTAAAAGCGGTCATTTGCGTCGGTGAAAGTCTGGAACAGCGTGAGGCGGCCAACACGCTCGATATTATCGGCGGTCAGATGTCCGGCTCGATCCCGGATCAATCAACAGGTGAAAACCTGATCGTCGCATACGAGCCGATCTGGGCGATTGGAACTGGCAAGGTTCCCACCCTGGAAGAGATCGGCGAGGTTCACGACTTCATGCGCGCCCGGCTGGAACGTCGTTTTGGCGAAGGCGTGGGCCGGTCAGTGCGACTGCTTTACGGCGGGTCCGTCAAACCCAGCAATGCGGCCGATATCTTTGCGGTCTCGAATGTGGATGGCGCTTTGGTCGGTGGGGCCAGTCTGAAGGCTACGGATTTCTCGGGCATTATTCAGGCGCTGGAAAGCATCTGACCCCGGTCGTTATTCGGCAATATCTTCGGCCCAAAGCTCTGGTTTTTCTTCGATAAATCGTTGCATCAGCGCGATGCAGTCGGGGTCGTTGGCTATAACCACTTCGACCCCGCGCTCGCGCAGGAAGTCTTCGTTGCCTCCGAAGTTCTGCGTGTCACCGATCACGACGCGCGGAATACCGAATTGAACGATGGTGCCCGAACACATCATGCAGGGCGACAGCGACGTATACAGCACCGTGTCGCGATAGGTTTTCTGCCGCCCGGCCTTGCGTAACGCGTCCATCTCGCCATGGGCAATCGGATCACCGCCCTGAACTCTCTGATTCCGTCCGCGCGCCACAACCTCGCCCCCACGGGCCAGGACCGAACCGATGGGACAGCCGCCCTCATCATACCCGACTTTCGCCTCATCAAAGGCGATGCGCAGCAGGCGGCTGTCGGTCTCGGTCAACATAGGAATGATCCTTGGTTGGGGCGTGTACCGGCAGCCTGCCCAATGACGCCCCGACCGTCAACGGATCAGGCCAGCTTCATGGTAATAATTCCGGCAATGATCAGCAGCGCCGCCAGAACCCGCAGCGGCGTCACCGCCTCGCCCAGCAGGGCAATCCCCACCACAAAAGCCCCCACTGCGCCGATGCCAACCCAAATCGTATAGGCCGTGCTCAGCGGCAGTTCACGCATCGCCAGCGCCAGCAGGCCGAAAGACCCGATCATGGACACTCCCATAATCGCGGTCGGCAAAAGCCGCGTGAACCCGGCGGATTGCTTCATCGCACCCGCCCAGACAACTTCAAGAATTCCGGCAATAAGCAGCATGATCCATGCCATTAGATGACCTTTTGTCAAAGCGGGTCGTCCCGCATGATCTACCCGTGTTGGGGAGGTCGTCCTCTGTCCGTTAGATAAGCACCCGCACGGGTGTTTCAAGGCATGAAAAGGCCGGGCAGTCGCAACCGCCCGGCGATACGGGTCAGGCCCACTAGTTTGTGATGATTTCCGGCCCCATGAAGGTGTTGGGCAGGAAGGTCGATATCCACGGTATGTACGTCACCATGATCAGGAAGACGAACAGGACCGCCAGGAACGGCAGCGCCGCCTTCACAACGCTCATCATCGGCATCCCGGCCACGCCAGAGGTCACGAACAAGTTCAGCCCGACCGGAGGCGTGATCATCCCTATCTCCATGTTCACCACCATGATGATGCCCAGGTGGATAGGATCGATGCCCAGCTCGATGGCGATCGGGAACACCAGCGGCGCCACGATGACCAGCAGTCCCGAGGGTTCCATGAATTGACCGCCGATCAGCAAGATCACGTTGACCACGATCAGGAAAGTGACCGGCCCAAGACCCGCTGACAGCATGGCACTTGCGATATGCTGGGGCACCTGCTCATCCGTCAGCACGTGTTTCAGGATCAGCGCGTTGGCAATTACGAACAGCAGCGTGACCGTCAGCTTGCCCGCCTCGAACAGCGTGTGCTTCGTGTCCGAGTGGAAGAAAGCCGTCACCAGCGCATATGGCTTCTTCAGCAATGAAAGGTTCGATTGACCTTCTTCTGTGCTGAGCGGCCCCATGTCTTTGTAGACAAAGCTGGCGATAAAGAACGCGTAGACAGCGGCAACAGCAGCGGCTTCAGTCGGGGTAAAGATACCCCCGTAGATGCCGCCCAGAATGATGACGATCAGGAACAGGCCCCAACCGGCTTCGCGGGCCGAGATAAAGACCTCTCCCCAGCCTTTCCATTCACCTTTGGGCAGGTTCTTGACCTTGGCCATGACGTAAATTGTGATCATCAGCATCAGACCCGCCATCAGGCCCGGAATGACACCCGCCAGGAACATGCGCCCAACCGAAACCTCGACGGCAGCGGCATAGACAACCATCACGATGGATGGTGGGATCAGAATGCCAAGTGTACCCGCGTTACAGATCACACCAGCAGCAAATTCCTTGGAATAGCCCACCTGCCGCATCCCGGCGATGACGATCGAACCGATGGCCACAACGGTTGCCGGGGACGAACCCGAAAGTGCGGCAAACAGCATACAGGCAAACACGCCTGCAATCGCCAGACCACCGGGCAAGTGCCCAACACAGGCAATCGAGAACCGGATGATCCGCCGCGCCACGCCGCCCGTTGTCATGAAGGACGAAGCCAGAATGAAGAACGGGATCGCAAGAAGGGTAAAGTGCCCCTCGAACGCCTCGAACAAAGTTCCCGCGACCGAGGCCAAAGAACTGTCGGAATAAATCAGCAGGAACAGGGTCGAGCTGAGGCCAAGCGCAACCGCAATCGGAACCCCGATCAGCAGCAGGCCGATGACCATCGAGAAAAGAAGAATGACGTCCATCAGTTATGCTCTCCTTGCTGAGCGCGGACTTCTTCGATCTCGTCCTCGACTTCGTGGCTGGCGACAAGGCGATCCGTCTCACCACGCCAAATTTGAACTGCGACCTGCGCAAAACGGATGACCAGCAGCAACATCGACAAAGGCAGGATGAAATACGGGACAACCTTGGGCAGTTTTTCGTAATACTCGCCGTAGTTGATCAGGTCCTCAAGGAACCTCAAAGGCGCGACCATCGGAATGTCGTCGACCTCATAAAAACTCTGGCTGCGGGCGTCGAAATTGAACCCGGTCGGGAACCAGCGCCCGGATGTGGGCGGCAAATCGGCAAAGACGGCCCAATAGTCGTAGGCCCCTTTCAGCATCAGCAAAGAAAACACCAGGCAGCAGCCCACTGCAATCAGCGCCAGAATGCGTCGTGGTGCTGGCGACAGCATGTTCAGAATAGCGTCCACACCCAAATGCGCATGTTTCTTCACCGCATAAGACGCACCCAGCAGCACCAGCCAGCCAAAGGTGAACACCGTCAGTTCAAGCGCCCAGAGGATATTGGAATTAAATACAAACCGCGCAATCACGTTGGCAAAGGTTACGACCGTCATCAGGCCCAACAGCAACGCAATCAGGGTTTCTTCGATATGGTCGACCAGCCCGCCTTGGCCGGATTTCGCACCAGACATCTATCTGTCCCCGCATTTTTTGATGATGAGAGAGTGTGTGTGGGCGGGCTTTGTCAGCCCGCCCGGCCTACGCGTCGAATACTCCCCAGTCCCCGGACGCGTGGCCTCGATCCGGTTTAGAAACCGGCGTTGATGGCCTGTGCCGCGTCGATCTTGTCCTGACCAACGTCACCTGCGAACTGATCCCAGACAGGCTTCATCGCATCAACCCACGCCTGACGCTGTTCAGGTGTCAGTTCACGAATGATACCACCCGCGTCAGTGATCGAGGCTTTGGCCGCTTCGTTCACTGCAAAGGCTTCTTTGTTCCGGGTCTCGGTCACTTCGGCCAGAATGGTCGTGAACTGATCACGCACTTCCGGGTCCAGGCTGTCCAGCCAGTCAACCGAGGTCACAACCAGATAGTCGATGATACCGTGATTGGTCTCGGTGATGCCGTCCTGAACCTCAAAGAACTTCTTGCCGTAGATGTTCGACCAGGTGTTTTCTTGCCCGTCCACAACACCCTGCTGCAGCGCACCGTAAACTTCCGAGAACGCCATTTTCTGTGGGCTGCCACCGATCGCTTCCATCTGCGCAACCAACACGTCCGAGGACTGCACGCGGAACTTCAGGCCGTTTGCGTCTGACGGATCTTCCAGCGGCTTGTTGGCCGACATCTGCTTCATGCCATTGTGCCAGAAGGCCAGACCCTGCAGGCCACGGCGCTGCATGCTGTCTTTCATTGCCTGACCATCGGCCGACGCCTGGAATGCGTCTACGGCATCAATGTTTTTGAACATGAATGGCAGGTCGAACAGGCGGAACTGCTTGGTGAATTTCTCGAACTTGGACAAGGACGGCGCGGCCAGTTGAACGTCGCCTTGCAGCATCGCCTCAAGCACCTTGTCGTCGTTATAGAGGGTCGAGTTCGGATAGACCTCCATGCACATCACGCCGTTCATCTCGTCATTGACGCGCTGTTCCAGCAGCGAGGCCGCGATGCCTTTGGGGTGTTTATCGGTGTTCGTCACATGCGCGAACTTCACAACAATCTCACCGTCGTCACAGGCCGCCATCCCCGCAGTTGCGGTGACCGTCAGCGCCAGAGCCGTTGCGGCTGTTGTCAAAATCTTCATCTGTTTTCCTCCCAGACTTCCTAGAAACAAGCGTTCAGCGCCGGGTTGGCGCCGTATGGCGTGCAGTGAACCGACTCAGCCGCAACCACACAACATTTCCGTCTGACAGTCAGATGAGGGCATTTATTCATGTAATTTCATTGTGTTACATCAAACCAAACACAACGCCAAGAATCACCTTTTCTTCGACGTGCGAAAATCCGCACACATGAAAAAGCCACTTGTGCGGATTTCCGCACAATTTCCGAATCATCCATGCGAATCAATATGGAGGTTGCGTTTGTCGGCTGAATTACCTGCGGTAATCCTCTGGCCGGATTTGGTAGCGCGCCAGCTTGTCATAAAAGGTCTTTCGCGGAAGCTTCAGCGCCTTTGCCGCATCAGACGCTTTTCCATTGTGCCGCCCCAACGCCGCGATCAGCAACGATCGTTCAACACGCGCCATTTGTTCACTGAGGCCCAGATCTGTGGCCTGTGCGACCTCTTCCGGCATCCCCAGAACAAAGCGCATCGCGGCGGACATGAGCGACCGCGCGTTCCCGGGCCAATCGTTGGCCATCAACGCTGCCAGATGTTCCGATGAGATTTCAGGAACCGGGATCCCTGCCTGCTCAGCTGCCTGAGCCACGTAGTGACGAAAGATAACGGGAATATCGTCTGGCCGCTCTGCCAAAGATGGAATCCGAACGCGCATCACGTCCAGCCGATAGAAAAGATCGGCATTGAAACGGCCTTCGGCACTTAAGGCAGACAGATCAGCGGTGGTGCCAGCAATGATCCGACCACCCGGCCCTTGTTCGATCAGTTCAAGCGCCGCAAATTGCGTGGCCTGCGGCATGGCCGAAACCTCGTCAAGAAACAGCGACCCACCCGCTGCATCCTCACAACTGCGGGCCAGATCTTCGGCGCTGAGCGTCGAGGCCGGTCTTTTCACAAACGGTCCCTGCCCCACAGATGACATCAGGTGCACAACCTCGGCCACTTTTGAGATGCCACTGCCAGGAGGGCCAGTCACCAGAACTTCGGCCTGTGTGAGTGCAACGGCGCGAACCCTTTCGCGCAACGCCTCGGCCTGCGGCGACAGGCCAAACAGCAATCGTGCGGCCGGGTCACCGCGTTCCAGTTCGGATCTCATTGCCCTCTGCTCGATAACCTCGGCTCGGGCTGCGAATGCACGCTCCAGCACATCTAGCAGATCGGAAGCGGCACAGGGTTTTTCCAGAAAATCGAACGCGCCCTTACCCATTGCATCAACAGCCATGGGAATATCCCCTTCACCGGTCAGAAGAATGACGGGAAGATCGGGATCGACCTCTCTTGCGTAAGTCAACAGATGAAACCCATCCCGACCCGGCATTCGGATGTCCGAAATGATGACACCGGGAAAGTCCGCTCGGATATGATCCTTGGCCGCGACAAAAGAGCCTGCCGTAGTTGGTTGAACATCCGCCAGCTCAAGCGTTTGTGCCAAAGCCTCGCGCACGGCTGCATCATCGTCGACCAAAAGAACTTTCCGGGTCATGCCGCCTCGTCTTCCCGATAGTATTCCAGTTCCACAGTAAACATCGCACCTGTCGGCGCGTTGGTCCCGCGAATGTTTCCGCCAAAACTCTGAACCAGCCCGTAAGAAATCGAAAGCCCCAGCCCCATACCTTCGGACGAGCCTACGGCCTTGGTGGTGTAGAACGGTTCAAACAGCTTTTCCGTGTTCTCGATGCCTGGGCCGATGTCACGCACAGTGACCGAAAGCCTCTCGCCATTATTGATCACTATTTGAATAAGGCGTTCATCCTGCTGGCTCATCGCATCTGCGGCGTTGTTGATCAGGTTCACAAAGACCTGCACAAGCCTTACCTCACCACCCCAAGCGTAAACAGGCGCGTTTGGCGGTTGCCAATCCATGGCCACGTTTTCCGTGTTCAGCCTGGCTTCGGTCAGTTCAACGGCCGTATTCAGAACCTGCACCAAATCCACGCGCCCCATCGGTTCGCTTTCGTTGCGGGCAAAGGCCCTCAGGTTCTTGATGATCCGCGCCATGCGCGCAGCCATCTCAGAAATGCGGCCCAAGTTCTCGCCCGCTTTCTCGGGTTTTCCACGTTCCACGAACGCTGTGCCATTATCAGCAAACTGTTGGATCGCCATCAAGGGCTGGTTCAGCTCGTGGCTGATCCCTGCTGACATCTGCCCAAGCGCGCTGAGCTTTCCGGCCTGGACCAAATCCGCCTGTGCGCGCCGCAGCGCCGCTTCGGCTTCCTGTCGTTCCGCGACCTCTTTTTGCAAGCTGTCGTTTGCAACCGTCAGGTCGAGGGTCCGTTTGGCGACTCGACTTTCCAGAACCGCATTGGCTTCTGCCAGCGTCCGCCGCCGTTCCATCGCAAGAAAAAGCATTGCACCAAATGCCAAACAGATTGCTGCGACTGCGGCTGCCTGAAGTCGCGCAAGTTGCAGGGCTGGGGCCACGTCCACCAATACCTCGGCAGTCATATCGATGACCGGCAATTCGAGGGTAAGGTGCAAAGCATCGCGCGGAAGATAGCGCCCCCAGTTCAATTTCCACAGCTCATGCCCACCGACGCGCGTCGAAGCAAAGTCGACCGCCGCGCCATTGGGCGGTGTTAGTCCTGCCTCTCCTTCCTCGCGAGACCAAAACAGCAGGTCCGACCTGTTCGAGATGAACACAACACCTTCTGCATCAACAAAGAAAACCGCCTCGGTACTGCCACGCCACGTCTGCTCTACATCCTGAACATCGGCAACAACCATCAGTACACCTGTGATCTGACCAAATGGGCCGAAAGCAGGCGCAGCGTAAGAGTAGATCCGATCATCTCCGACAGGCGTAACCTCATGCGCACTGCCCAAGGCCCCCTGCATTGCACGACGGAAAGCGGGGTGTTCGGCCATGTCGGGCTGAGACACAGGCTGCGCTGAAACCAATACCTGCCCTTTTTGGTCCAAGTACATCATGTTGACTGCCGCTGTCTTGTCGGCAACGTCCAGCAACATTGCCTGAGCTTGTCGCTTGTCGGCTTGTTGATCTAATTCTTGCAGAATCGGATGGGTCGCCATCAGCACTGCAAGCTCTTGATACACTTGCATTTGCGTGCTCAGCCGGTCGGCCGCCAGTTCAAGATCAGCTTCGGCCTTTTCACTCAGTTGAGACAGCGCCTGACGGTAGCCATAAGACCAGACGAATCCGGACAGTACCCCGACGGCAATCAGAAAACCGGCTATGAACCAAACCCTGTGCATGTACAGGGTCTTGCATTCAACGCGGCGCGTGGCAAGTGTGCGTCGCATGAAGTCGCTCTCACAATCCCCGACAGAACCTGGTTTCGTCCAGAACCCCTATCCGTTTTACGACACAGCCCGACAAGCCGGAGATCTGTTCTATTGGACCGATTACAGCATGGTTGCCGCTGTGTCCTGCCAGGCCGTCCGCACCTTGCTGAAGGATCGCCGGTTCGGGCGCGAAGTTCCGCCCGAGCACGCAACACAAGGCCCTGCACATCTGGCCCCATGGTTGTCGGTCGAAGCCCATTCGCTGCTTGAAGCCGAGCCACCACGGCACACGCGTCTGCGGGCGTTGGTCATGCGGGCCTTCACGTCACGGGCGATTTCCGCACTGCAGCCTTCGATTGAAACCCTTTGTCATGATCTGATCCGGGATTTCCCACAAGAGCCGTTTGACCTTTTGCATGCCTATTGCACTCAGGTCCCCGTGATTACGATCTGTCGTCTGCTGGGAGTACCCGAAGACATGGCACCGGACTTGCTGCGCTGGTCGCACGACATGGTGGCAATGTACCAAGCCAATCGAACGCGGGACACCGAAGACAAGGCAGCACAATCGGCGCAGGAATTCACAACGTTTCTAGAAGACTACATCGACCAGAGGCGGCGTGACCCGCGTGACGATCTGATTACACGATTGATCGCTGCAGAAGAGGAAGGCGAGAAACTTTCCCGAGAGGAGTTGGTCGCGACCTGTATTCTGCTGTTGAATGCCGGTCATGAAGCGACGGTGCATTCCCTGGGGAATGGGGTCAAAACCTTACTGGAAACGCAAACAGACCCAAGCGTCTTACGACCAGACAAGATTGACTCAACCATCGAAGAAATCCTGCGTTATGACCCGCCCCTGCATATGTTTACGCGCTATGCCTACGAGGATGTCGATATTTTTGGGCATAGATTCAAACGCGGCGATCAGGTTGCTTTGTTGCTGGGGGCCGCGAACCACGACCCCGCTGTCTGGCAAGAACCGAACGCTTTCCGCCCCACGCGGTCTATCGATGTGAACACCAGCTTTGGTGGCGGGATCCACTTCTGCGTTGGTGCACCTTTGGCACGGTTGGAAATGCGTATCGCGCTTCCAATCCTGTTCGATGCCTGTCCAGACCTACGGCTGGCCGCGCCCCCGACTTATTCGGACAGTTATCATTTCCATGGCTTGGAGCAGGTTCTGGTACAAATCTGAAGTCGCGTTTCCACCTTGCTGTCAGCCCGCACTGCTACGCCTTATCAACCAATGCGTTCAACGGCAGCATTGTGGTGGATTTGATTTCTTCCATCGACAAAAGCGCCGTGACGTTGTGCACCCGCACCTCTGAAATCAGTGATTGATAAAAAACGTCATAGGCGCGTGCATTCTTGACCCTGACTTTGAGGATATAGTCGATGTCGCCAGCCAGCCTGTGTGCCTCTTGCACTTCGGGGTGATCGCGCAACGCTTTCAGAAACTTGCGCTGCCATTCGGCCTCGTGCTCGGACGTACGAATCAAGACGAAGAATGTCGCCTCGAATCCAAGCGCTTCGGCGTCCAGCAAAACTGTCTGCTGACCAATGATACCGGCCCCTTTGAGCTTACGGATGCGATTCCAAACCGGCGTCTTGGAACTGCCTACACGGGCCGCGATTTCATCCAGCGACTGACCCGCATCGCGTTGCAGCTCGGCCAGAATTTTCCGATCCGTTTCGTCTATTCGAACCGACATTCCAGTTTTCCTTCCAATTCGAGGTTTTCGTTCCAATTCTCAACAATAATGGAACATGTGTTCTTATTTAACCGCCCATATGGCACTTTAGCGGGAATATTTCCTATATTGGAGGCCAAGTCAAACCACACCCGAGACGATCCAATGCAGGACATGCTCACAATCAGATCCAAAGGACACGTCGACTTTGTCGGCGCCGGTCCCGGTGATCCCGAATTGCTAACGCTCAAAGCGCTCACCGCGTTTGAGCAGGCTGATATCGTACTGCATGACCGCCTGATCAGCGCACCTGTGCTGGATTTGGCCGGCCAAACCGCAGAACTGGTTGATGTCGGCAAAGCCGGGTTTGGGCCGTCCTGGAAGCAAAGCGATATTGATGCGCTTCTGGTGGACTATGCCCAAAAGGGCAAGCGCGTGGTGCGCCTCAAGTCAGGGGACCCAACCGTGTTTGGTCGTCTGGATGAAGAAATCGAAGCGGTCGAGGCCGCTGGCATTGACTGGCAAATCATCCCCGGCATTACAGCTGCATCTGCGGCTGTTGCAAGCATTGGGCAAAGCCTGACCCGTCGGGGCCGCAACTCTTCCGTGCGGTTTCTGACCGGGCACGACATGAAAGGCTTTGCCGATCATGACTGGGCCGCGCTGGCGCGCGCAGGATCGGTTGCTGCGATTTACATGGGGAAGAAATCGGCCCGGTTCATCCAAGGGCGTCTGATCATGCATGGAGCGGATCGTGCAACTCCGATCACGCTGGTCGAAAACGCCTCGCGCCCGAACCAACGCATTCTGGCCACCACATTGGACAAACTGCCAACTGATCTGGCCGCCGCTGAATTGGACGGCCCTGCCCTGACCTTCTATGGCCTTGCCCCGCGCGAAGCGGCGCAGGCCGTGACTGAATTCAATAAGGAGCTTGCCTGATGGCCCGCGCTTTTACCCCCAAAGTCGTCACCGCAAATGATCTGCTGGAAGGTGATGTGATTTATCAAACCGAAGATGACCGCTGGTCGCGCGATCTTTCCGATGCGGAACTGATCACCGATGAAGCGCACGCTCAGGTGCGTCTGCTGGATGCCGAGCGTCAGGCGAACAAGATTGTGGGTGCCTATCTGGCTGACGCCGTCGCTGGTGAACACGGCCCTGAGCCCACCCATTTTCGGGAAGACTTCCGCCGGACTGGTCCGTCCAACTATGCCCACGGCAAACAGGAATCTTCCTCGCAGCCCCGGGCCTGACCTCAGGCCCTCTCTCTCCCCTTCTTTGGCCCCAAGGTTCGGGGCTGCAACCAAGGACAGCTAGACATGTATCGCTACTCCGAGTTTGACACAGCTTTTTTGGCAGAGCGCAACAAGCAGTTCCGCGCGCAGGTCGAGCGTCGTATCGACGGCTCACTGACTGAGGATGAATTCAAACCCCTGCGCCTGATGAACGGCCTGTATCTGCAGCTGCATGCTTACATGCTGCGGGTCGCCATTCCGTACGGCACCCTGTCCAGCGCGCAGATGCGCCAGCTGGCCTTGCTGGCCGAAAAGTGGGACAAAGGCTATGGCCATTTCACCACCCGTCAGAACATTCAGTACAACTGGCCCAAGCTGAACGACGTGCCAGATATGCTGGACGCGCTTGCCGAGGTCGGCATGCACGCCATTCAGACCTCGGGCAACACCATCCGCAACGTGACGGCAGATCACTTTGCCGGTGCCGCCGCGGATGAGATCGCTGACCCGCGCCCCTATGCAGAACTGCTGCGCCAGTGGTCGACCGACCACCCGGAATTCCAGTTCATGCCGCGTAAATTTAAGATCGCCATCACCGGCAGCGAAAACGACCGCGCCGTGATCAAAGCACACGACATCGGCCTGCAACTGGTGGAGCGTGATGGTGTTTTGGGCGCGCGCGTGATCGTGGGCGGCGGACTGGGCCGGACCCCAATGATCGGCAAGGAACTGTCCGAATTCGTCGCGTTTGACGACTTGCTGGCTTACCTCGAAGCCACCGTTTCGGTTTGGAACCAGATCGGCCGCCGTGACAACAAATACAAAGCGCGCATCAAGATCACCGTGCATGAGCACGGTATCGATGCCATCCGCGCCAAGGTCAACGAGCGCTTCCTGCAGGTTCGCCCGCAGTTCAAAGGTGCCGACATGGCGCTGCTGGAAGAAATCAAGGGCCACTTTGCTGCCCCTGCCTTCCGCGAAGGTTCGGTTGCGTCGTTCGAAAGCGCCTACACCAACGATCCGGTTTTCCGTTCGTGGGTCGACACCAATATCGCACCGCACAAAAACGCGGACCACGCGATTGTCACGATCTCGATCAAGAAACATGGCGCGACGCCGGGCGATGCGACTGCCGAGCAGATGCGCGTAATGGCCGATCTGGCCGAACAGTTCGCCTATGACGAGCTGCGCATCAGCCACGAGCAGAACGTGATCCTGCCGCATGTCCACAAGTCGGACCTGCCTGCGATCCATGCAAAGCTGAAAGAGTACGAACTGGCGACCGCCAATATCGGCCTGATCAGCGACATTATTGCCTGCCCCGGCATGGACTACTGCGCGCTGGCAACGGCCCGCTCGATCCCCGTGGCGCAGGAAATCGCAACGCGTTTCGAAGACCTGAAGCTGGAGCATGATATTGGCCACCTGAAGATCAAGATCTCGGGCTGCATCAATGCATGTGGTCACCACCATGTCGGCCACATCGGCATCCTGGGCCTGGATCGTGCAGGCGTCGAGAATTACCAGATCACCCTGGGTGGCGACGCGACTGAAACCGCCGCAGTCGGCGACCGCACAGGCCCCGGATTTGCCTATGATGAAATCGTGCCGGCAGTGGAACGCATCGTCGACACATACCTGACCCAGCGGGAGAGCGCTGAAGAAACCTTCCTGGAGACCTACCGCCGCGTCGGTATGGCTCCGTTCAAGGCCGCTCTCTACCCCGAGGCTCAGGCGAATGCCGCTTGACCTGATCCAGACGGAACTGGGCAAAGATCGCAGCGAGCTGACCGAAAAAGTCGAAACGCTGAACGCCCGGTTCCGACACCACAGTGCGCATGACGTCATGCACGGCGCGCTGGAGGAAATTGACAAATTGGCTTTGGTCTCAAGCTTTGGGGCTGAGTCGGTTGTGTTGCTGCACATGGCCGCGGTGGTCGACAAGATGACCCCGGTGCTGTTCGTAGACACGCAGATGCTGTTCACCGAAACGCTGGAGTACCAGCAGGAGGTCAGCGAGCGTCTGGGCCTGAAGAATGTCCAAATCATTCGTACAGATGATGAGGATGTTCAGCGTGACGACCCTTATGGTGCGTTACGTCTGCGGGATACAGATGCGTGCTGCAACCTGCGCAAGACTTTCCCGCTGCAAAAGGCTCTGACGGGCTATTGCGGCTGGATCACCGGGCGCAAACGGTTTCAGTCGGGCACTCGCGCCGCGCTTGACTTCTTTGAGGTCGAGGACGGCACGGGCCGGATCAAGGTTAACCCGCTGGCCCATTGGGCGCGCGAAGATGTGCGCGCCTACATGGAAGAAAACAACCTGCCCCGGCATCCGCTGGTGGCCAAAGGATACCCTTCGATCGGCTGTGCGCCCTGCACCTCGCCGGTCAAAGAGGGCGAAGACCCCCGCGCCGGGCGCTGGCGCGACCAGAACAAGGAAGAATGCGGCATCCATTTTGTCGATGGCAAGATGATGCGCGCCGGAGAGAAAACATGAACGTAATCGTAACGGATGAGGGCTTTTCGCCCGATGACTGGACCGACGGCTTTGTCACTCTGGACGATGCCGCCAATGATGTGGTCGCGCTGGACGTCGCTTCGGACACCGACCCGGATGAATTGATAGACCGTTTGGGCAGTGCCAAGATGGTGCGCGTCGATTTCCCGTCCTCAGCGGATGGACGCGGCTTTACCATTGCACGCGTCCTGCGCCTGAAAGGCTACACAGGCCGCCTGCGCGCCAAAGGCCACGTGCTGGCGGACCAATACGCCATGGCCCGCCGCAGCGGTTTCGATGAGGTCGAAATTGATCACGCCCTTGCGGATCGTCAGCCCGAAGATCAGTGGTTGGCGCGTTCCAAATGGCAAGACAACAACTATCAGGCCCGCTTGCGCGGCTGACACCGCCATCGCCAGCTTGTGATGTAAGGGGGCAATCTGTCCCCTTTTCCTGACTTGGATCAAAGATTAAACGGAGATGTCGGTTTAGCTGACCGGCAGTGAAATGATGACAGAGATGAAATCCGTGAGTGAAGCAACCGCCGTTAAGGCCCCCGTTCTGCCAGATGCCCAGACTGTCACCGAGGTGAAGCACTGGACTGATAGCCTGTTCTCGTTCAAGGTCTCGCGCCCGGCCTCGCTGCGCTTTCGTTCGGGTGAGTTTGTGATGATCGGCCTTTTGGGTGATAACGGCAAACCGTTGCTGCGCGCCTATTCGATTGCGTCGCCGTCCTGGGACGAAGAGTTGGAGTTCTATTCGATCAAGGTTCAGAACGGCCCGCTGACTTCGAAACTGCAACACATCAAGCCTGGCGATCAGATCATCCTGCGCCCCAAGCCGGTTGGTACGCTGGTGCATGACGCCCTGCTGCCCGGCAAACGCCTGTGGTTCTTTGCCACCGGCACTGGCTTTGCACCTTTTGCCTCGCTGCTGCGTGAACCGCAGACCTATGAGGACTATGACGAGGTCATCATCACCCACACCTGCCGCGAAGTTGCCGAACTGGAATATGGCCGTCAGCTAATCGAAAACATCCGTCAGGACGAACTGCTGGCTGAACTGATGGGCGAAGGGTTTGCGGACAAAATCCGCTATTACCCGACCACTACCCGGGAAGACAGCCCCAAAATGGGCCGTATCACCACCCTGCTTCAGGACGGCACCGTGTTTGAAGATCTGGGCATCGAAGGCGGTATCAAGCCTGAAACCGACCGCGCGATGGTTTGTGGATCGTTGGCCTTCAACCTGGATATCAAAGAAATCCTCGAAGGGTTCGGCCTGCGCGAAGGAGCAAATTCCGACCCGAAGGAATTCGTGATCGAAAAAGCCTTTGTTGGGTAATTCCAATCTGCGTTCGGGGCTTTCCGGCTCTGAACGCGAAGAATGCCCGATAAAACAAGTTTTTTCACATCATCCTGTATTTATGCCGCTTGAAGTGCGGCGCAGCCCGGTTTAAATTCCGGGCTCGAAATTCTGCAATTATCAAAGGAATGAACCCATAGCTCGCAGACCTCACAACGCGCCGCCTCAACGAGAAACCGGCCCGCGCGTCAATGACAGAATCCGTGCCCCCGAAATTCGCCTGATTGGTGCCGAAGGTGAAAATGTCGGGGTGGTTCATCCCGCCAAAGCCATGCAACTTGCGGCCGATGCCGGCCTTGACCTTGTCGAGATCTCGCCCAATGCGAACCCGCCGGTCTGCAAGATCATGGATTTCGGCAAATACAAATACGAACAGCAAAAACGCGAAAGCGAAGCCCGCAAGAAGCAAAAAGTCATCGAGGTGAAAGAGGTCAAATTCCGGCCTAACACCGATACCCATGACTACGACGTCAAGATGAAGAACGTCGTCAAGTTTCTTGAGAAAGGTGACAAGGTCAAAGTCACGCTACGGTTCCGCGGACGTGAAATGGCGCACCAGAACCTGGGGCGCGAGCTGTTGGAGCGTGTGGCCGAGGACATCAAGGAAATCGGCAAGGTTGAAAACATGCCGAAGATGGAAGGCCGTCAGATGATCATGATGATCGGCCCGCTTCCCCAGAAATAAGCCAAACACAGGCTGCAAGATCACAGGCTCTCGCTGGATTGGCGAGAGCCTTTTCGTTTCTACAACTGTTAGATGACCGCGTTCAACGCCCGCTGCAATTTGCCAACAAGTTCGTCAATCTGCGCGTCTTCGATGATGAACGGAGGTGCCAGCAGAATGTGATCCCCGTTTCGCCCATCCCGTGTCCCTGCCATGGTGTAACAGATCAGGCCTTCAGCCATTGCGGCCTTCTTCACCTTTCCGGCGATGCCCAGGGACGGATCGAACGGAGCTTTCGTGCCCCGATCCGAAACCAACTCAATACCTCGGAACAACCCGCGCCCACGCAGATCGCCCACATTCGGGTGTTGACCAAACGCAGCCTCCAGGGCCGATTGCACTTTGTCCCCCATGACCCCGGCGCGGGCTGGCAAGTCTCGTTCCGTCAGCTCACGGACCACTGCGAGCGCAGCAGCTGTGGCAACTGGGTGACCGATATAGGTGTGCCCATGTTGGAAAAACCCTGACCCATCCCGAATTGCATCATAGATCGCACCAGTGCACAGCATGGCTCCGATCGGTTGATATCCGGCCCCTAAGCCTTTGGCGATGCACAGTATATCAGGCTCGATGCCGTCATGATCGCAGGCAAACAGGTGACCTGTACGCCCCATGCCACACATTACTTCATCCAGGATCAACAGCACCCCGTATTGGTCGCAGATTTCTCGGATACGTTTGAAATACCCTTCAACCGCCGGAACCGCGCCGAGCGTTGCACCAACCACCGGTTCCGCCATGAACGCCATGACAGTCTCGGGGCCCAGGCGCAGGATTTCGACCTCTAGCTCGTTGGCAACGCGCTGACCATAGTCAAAGCTGCTTTCGCCCTCGGGTTTTTCGGCATATTCATAACAGGCCGAAATATGGGCCATCTCGATCAGCATGGGCGCGAACTGAGCCCGCCTCCAGGCGTTTCCCCCGGCAGACAAAGCCCCAAGCGTATTGCCGTGATAACTCTGTTTGCGCGCGATGACGTGCCGACGCTCGGGCTGACCAATTTCAAGGAAATACTGACGTGCCAGTTTGATCGCCGCCTCGGTTGCCTCGGACCCGCCCGACACAAAATATACCCGGTCCAAATCGCCCGGCGCGTGCTGGATCAACAGGTCCGCCAGCGCCTCAGCCGGTTCAGAGGTCATGAAACCGCTGTGGGCAAAGGCGATCTGTTCCACCTGTTCTTGAACGGAGCGGATCACTGCAGGGTTGGAATGCCCCAGGCAAGACACGGCCGCGTCACCGCAGTCCAGGTACCGCTTGCCTTGCGCGTCAATCAGATAGCAGCCATCCCCACCTGCTGCGATGGGCAGGTCCGATTTGGTGTGGCGCGGGAATACGTGACTCATGTTCTGGCCTTTCCAAGCAGTTCAACCAAAGCTGCGACCGAAGCCGCATTATCCGCCCACGGCGTGCCATCCGGCCCCGTCAGGCTGTTTTCAAATCCAACGCGCACATCACCCCCGCGCCGCGCTGCTTCGGCCAGACAGGCGTGTTCTTGTGCGCCAAACGCGCAGACCATCCAGCTGTTTTGACAATCCGGGAAGGCATCCAGATCTGCCGGTACAGATTGCTGACCTTCACTATAGCGTCCCAGAACAAACAACCGGTCCGTCTGATCCTTACGGACAATGCCGTCCTGCTGCCACTGATCCAACAGCCGCGCGTCTTCCGCATCGTACAGAATATGCTGCACCCGCGTTCCCTGATCGGCGCAGAGCGCATAGACACGCGGTGCAAGGTAGGGGTCGCGCGCAATTTCTCGTACCGAAATCGACGCCCAGTCCGGTTGCACCTGTTTCAAGCAGGCAAGCTGCGCAGGAACGTCGAACAGCCCTGCCGCTTCGGTTGTGATTTGAACATCCAACCCCGGCGCAATGCGGCGCAATTCGGCGATCGTTTCCAGATATGATCCAGCGTCCAGCGAGTGCTGACCCTTCGCGTCCCGTACATGAACATGAATGCCCTGCGCCCCTGTAAGGTGGCAGGCCCGCGCAGTTTTGACGATCTGATCTATCGTGACCGGCAGGGCAGGATGATCTGCTGCAGTTCGCCGCGCGCCATTGGGCGCGACTAGAATATAGAGGGTTTTGTTGTCGTCGGCAGGGATGGGATTCATCTGTTCTTTCCTTGTACAAGGTTGCACCTAGACCCCACTCCATTCGTTTTCAATTTACCCCATAGAAAACATATGTTTTTATTATAGCCATGACCCCTACCCTGATGGCACTCACGGATCAGTTAAGGCGCGAGATCGATAAGATGCCTGCGCAAATGCAGGTAGCGGCGAAGTATGTTGTCGATCATCCTGGCGACTTTGGGCTGAACCCGATCCGCGAAACCGCCGACAGGATCGGCATCAGTTCAAACGTGTTGGTACGGCTTGCGCAGCGCCTGGGCTTTGACAGCTTCGACGCTTTTCGCCAACCGTTTCGCCGCGCCTTGACGACAGACAGTGAAGACCGTCTGGGGCAAGGCTGGTTAGAAGCTCCGGCGGGACAAGACCCGTTTCATCTGGCGCAAGTCAAATTCGCTCAGAACGAGATGAATGTTGTTTCGCGATCCCTGCGCCTGATGGATCCGCATCTGACGCAACACGCCATCGGGCACATGGTTTCCGCGCGGCGCTGTTACGTTACCGCGACCCGGTCCAGCCACGCCCTGGCCTATTACTTTCACTACGCAGGCCGCATGGCCCATCCCGGATTGCAACTGGTGCCCCGCCACATGGGGTCAGCTATCGACGATTTAGTCGAGGCCAAAGATGAAGACTGTTTGTTTGCCATCACCGTCCATCCCTATTCCGCCGACACAATCCAGTCGATGCGATTTGCTCGTGACAGGTCCATGCGCATCGTGTTGCTGTCGGACAGCGAGGTGATCGCACCCGGGGTTGAACCGGATGTGGTTCTGCCTGTCAGCACCCGGACATTGCACCCATTCTCAAGCTTTTCCGGCGCGATGGCCGTGTTGGAATGTTTGCTCGGGCATCTTTTTGAGGCCAGCGGCAAAGAGGCCCGGGACCGCGTGGAACAGTATCAAAAAGCAAGGGAAGACACGGGCGCCTATTGGCGGCCCGGTGTTTTGCCAAAGCTCAGGAAGCCCTAACAACCTGGCTGCGTCGCGGCCCGCGCGCAGCTATTCGGCTAGGTTTTCCGTTTAGCACGGGGCTGCGGTCTGGTCGGGATTTCCTTTAGAAGCCCGCCAACCCCCATCGCTGCAATGTCTGCACCCCTAGTCTCAATTCCACACGCGATTCTGGATAGAACCCAATCGGCACCGTTCAACGCCGGAGAGCGCGCGCAACCGGGCAATCCAATCACCGGGCGATCTTGCAAGGCGCCCAAAAACAAGAGGTTTCCCGGATCCACCGGCATTCCAAAGCGATCCACCTGCCCGCCAGCCAGACGCACAGCCGACGGTGCTACATCTTCAGTGTCCGACGTCGCAGACCCTGTCAGGATCATCAGCACATCCCCATCGCTTTGCGAGACTGCTTCGGCCAGAGCTTCGACCCGGTGCGGAACGATCTGCACATCACACAGGTTCATATCCAGCAACTCGACCCGCCCTCGAATGGCGGCAATCCCTTTCTCATTTGATGGTCCGCCCGGAATGTCCGTCACGATCAGCCCGGCTGTTTGGTGAACCGGACGCGCCAAACGTATTGCGCCCTGTGCCAAACCGGCGGCGCGTTGGACATCCTCTGCCGGCACAGCGTAAGAGATGACCTTGATGGTCGCCACCATACCACCTGGTCCCATTTGCTGATGCTGGGGCACCGTGGCCACTGTGATCATCGGATTGACTTGGTTGAACCGCTCAAGCGCAGCGACATCCAGAACGGCCACCCCCGGTCCATCGGCCAAAAGGTTGACCCGCCCGGTAAACGCCTCGGTCACGCGCAGGTTGGCTGCGGCAGCATCAGGCGCAAGGGCTGCCGCCAAGTTACGTGCGGCCTCGTCCTCATGGCAGTCACCGGTATCAAGCTGTGCGACAATGACTTCGCTTAGACCAGCTTGCGTCAACTGCACGATATGTTCGGGCTGCAATGCCAGTCCCTTTCGCAGCTTGCGCCCACCTGCAGTGACCGAATGCGCCAGAATGGCCCCTTCGGCCTGCGCTACGGGAACCGGGCCAAACCTCATGCTTTGCCCCGCAAGACCGCTGTCATCTGAGCAAGAATAGCAACGGCGATTTCTGCAGGTCCCGCAGCACCAATATCCAATCCGATCGGGCCGTGAATTCTGGAAATCTGTTCCTCAGTGAACCCTGCAGCTTTCATGCGATCCACCCGTTTGGCATGGGTGCGCGTCGAGCCCAGAGCGCCGATATAAAATACACCTGCATCAAGTGCCGCTTGCAGCGCCGGGTCGTCCAGCTTGGGATCATGGGTCAGCAAGACAATGGCGGTCCGCGCGTCCAGCCCCAGCTTGGCCACCGCTTCGTCCGGCCAATCAGTCAGGATCGTTTCCCCCGGAAATCGCGCGCTGGATGCAAAGGCATCGCGCGGATCAATGATGGCCGGATCATAGCCCGCAATACGCGCCATCGGTACAAGTGCCTGTGCGATATGGACGGCACCCACAACGATCAGCCGCAAAGGTGGGTTGTGAACCGCCACAAAGGTTTCGCCGTCCTCCTCAAAACCGGACCGATCCATACGCAGCCGTTCCGCATAAACGTTGCGGCGCAAAGCCCTGTGCCCGGTGTTTGTATTCACTTCATACGCCACCGGCTCGCGTGCGGCACGGGCTGCGACCAATTCTGCCAGCATGGGCTCGGGCAGGACCTTTCCAATGGGTTCGACCAGAACACGGATCGTTCCGCCGCAGGCCAGACCAACGGCAAAGGCATCCTCGTCGCTGACACCAAATTCCAAAAGCCGGGCTTCGCCCTCGTCCAAGGCTTCAAGCGCTTCAACGATCACCGCACCTTCTACGCAGCCGCCGGAAACCGAGCCTTCAATCCGCCCGTCGCCGCCGATCACCAGTTGAGACCCTACGCGTCTTGGCGCGCTGCCCCAGGTTTCGACAACGGTCGCCAAGGCCGCGCCCCGCCCGCTGCGGTGCCAGTCCAAAGCCGTTTCCGGGCTGTTGTCGAATCGCTCCATCAAACCCTCCAGATGTCACCCGTTTCCAACATAGGCAGGATTGACGCGAAGAAAAGCGCGGCAGTCTTGCCAAAAGGTCTATGTCTACTCTTTTTCAACGCTATCAATGGCTGAACCGCATTCAACAAATCATAGGATTGATTGTTAGGTGTCAGAGCTCTAGCTTGCACATGCAACCGGTATTTTACCGGACTGCGTATCCAAAATTTATATATCGGAGACAAGCAGTTGAAACGTTTTTTGACACTGGGTGCCGCAGTAGGTCTTTTGGCCTCGACGGCGGCGTGGGCTGACACATTCCAACGGTATGGAGAAGTCGAGGGCTGGAAAGTCTTCATCGACAATGAACGGAAATCCTGCCTGATCGAGGCCGTGGATGATGCGGAAAACGTCGTGCAGATGGGTCTGACCGAAGATCGCAGCGTCGGTTATGTCGGTGTGTTCACCAAAGCCGATACCGATATCAAACGGGGCGAGACGCAAGAGGTTGCGATCCTGATTGGTGACAACATCTACTTGGGTGAAGCCACTGGTATGAAAGGCAACATCACCAAGGGTTATTCAGGCGGCTACATTCTGTCGGACAACCCTCAATTCGCGGACGATCTGGCCAAGAAAAAGGTCATGATCGTGTTCCCCGAGACAGCGTATGCCTTCACTGTTGATCTGACCGGCACATACAAAGCCATGGAAATGGCGCGTAAGTGCAATGACGAGCAGCTGTCGTAATCGACTAACCGGAAAGCGCGGCCATCAGCCGGGCTTTCTGACCCTGGTCGTCGGTTTTTGAAATCACGTCGGCCAGGTCTTCGAGTGAGGCAATGGAATGCCCTGCCCGGAAACTGTCCACATGCGGCAGCATGGTCGCCACGCCTTGCGCTTTTGGGGCGAACCCATCCCAGCGCAGCAACGGATTCAGCCAGATCAGCCGTTTTGAAGACAGGTGCAGGCGCTCGATCTCTTTCTGCAGAACCTTAGGCTCGCCCCGTTCCAGCCCATCCGTAATGAGCAAAACAACCGCCCCCTGCCCCATGACCCGGCGCGACCAGTCACGGTTGAATTGGTGAAGGCACTCTCCTATACGCGTGCCGCCTTCCCAATCCTGCGCCTCGGCCCCGGCGGCGGCAAGCGCTGCATCCACATCCCGTTGACGTAAATGTCGGGTGATGTTGGTCAGGCGGGTGCCGAAAGTGAAAGCGTGAACTTTGGCCCAGCCCGCCCCCTTGGCATTCGATACCGTATGCAGGAAATGCAGGATAATCCGACTGTACTGGCTCATCGATCCTGAGATATCACACAACGCCACAAGGTTAGGCCAGCGTGGCTTGGGCTGCAGCCTGTAGATATCGTGCAGCTTGCCGCCTTGCCGCATAGCCCCGCGCAAGGTGCGGGCCCGGTCTATGCGGTGCCCAAGATGGCTCGCCTGCCCCCGGCGCGACTCGATGGGTTTGACCGGCAGAGTCATCCGCGCCAAGACGCGTTTGGCTTGCGCTATTTCAGCGGTGCTCATCTGTTCAAAATCCAGATTGCGCAGTCGTTCCTCGGATGACGCCGTCTGAGTGGCGTCTATCTCGATTTCAGTTTCGCCTTCGTCTTGCGCGGCGGGTTCAGGCATATCCCGTTCAACGCCGTCCAACAGTGCCTCGGCCGCCCGTTTTTCACCCGCGTCCGCTTTACGCTCTTCCTGCACGCCGCGAATGGCGGGCAGCATCATGGCCATCATGTGTTCCATGTATCGCGGATCGCGCCAGTACATTCGGAAGACTTGCGCGAACACCGTTCGATGTTCCGGGCGGTTCACAAAACAGGCGTGCAGAGTCCAATAAAAGTCTCGTTTCCTAGTAAACCCAGCCGCCTGCACGGCGTTGATGGCATCAATCACGCGCCCTGGGCCAATTGGCAAACCCGCCTTTCTAAGGGCACGGGCGAAGTGCGTGATATTCTGCGCCAGCTTTGGATTGTCCGGTATGTCCAGAGGGAGTTGTTCTGCCATCAGCATCCATGGGGGCTCTGCCCCCATACCCCCGGAGTATTTGTGAAAAGATGAAGCATCAGGCCGGTTCGAGGGTGGCCTTGGCCTCGTCCAGAATGCGTTTCGCCTCGGACCCTTGCAGTTTCTGGATGTCGTCCTGGTATTTCAGGATTGCGCCCAGAGTGTCGCCGATCACCTCTGGGCTGAGGTTCATCACATCCAGCGCCAGCAGACATTTGGCCCAGTCAATGGTCTCGGCCACACCGGGTTTCTTGAACAAGTCCTCGGTGCGTAGCCGTTGAACAAAGGCCACGACCTCACGGCTGAGCGCATCAGCCGCTTCAGGTGCACGGGCGTGCAGGATTGCCATCTCGCGCTCGAAGTCCGGGTAATCGACCCAATGATAAAGGCAGCGGCGTTTGAGGGCGTCATGCACCTCGCGCGTGCGGTTTGACGTGACAATGACAACGGGCGGCTCGGGCGCTTTGACGGTGCCGAGTTCCGGGATCGTGACCTGAAAATCGCTGAGGGCCTCAAGCAGGAAGGCTTCAAAAGGTTCGTCGGTGCGGTCCAGTTCGTCGATCAGTAGAACCGGCGCGCCATGTTTATCAGGCCGCATCGCTTGCAACAAGGGGCGTTCGATCAGGTATTCGTCTGAGAACAATTCCGCCTGAAGCGCGCTTCGGTCCGCCCCGCCCGACGCCTCAGCCGTACGGATCGCCACCATCTGCGCCGGAAAGTTCCACTCGTAAACAGCAGAGGACGCATCCAGACCTTCGTAGCATTGCAGGCGGATCAGGCGACGTTTTAACCCCGCAGCCAGTGCTTTGGCGATCTCGGTTTTCCCAACGCCTGCTTCACCTTCCAGAAACAGCGGTCGGCCCAGTTTCAACGACAGAAAAACAACAGTCGCAAGGGCGCGTCCGCAGACATAGCCCTGGGCTCCCAACATCTGCTGCACGGCATCAATTGAATTTGGTTGCGTCATGGACCCCTCTCTCCTTAGCGGACAAACAGGTCATGCACCGACCTGCGCGTCAAGACCTCGCGCCAAGACACAGCTACGACGTTCGGGTTGGTTGACAAGTTTTTTCACCAACGCGTGCGGTCGCGGTTGGTCTTTTTCAACAGCTATGCTAGCGGAAGCCCATGACCGATACCCTCACGATCCGCCGCCCCGACGACTGGCATCTGCACCTGCGCGATGGCGCCATGCTGCAGGCCGTTCTGCCCGAAACTGCACGCCATTTTGGCCGTGCGATCATTATGCCCAATCTGGTGCCTCCGGTCGTGACCGGCGCGCACGCCGCAGCGTATCGCGACCGCATCATGGCCGCGCTGCCCGACGGTATGACGTTTGAGCCGTTGATGACACTTTATCTGACCGAGGATACGGACCCGGACGATCTGGCGGCTGCCCATGCAAGCGGTTTGGTCAAGGCCGTGAAGCTGTACCCCGCAGGGGCTACGACCAACTCGCATTCCGGTGTGCGGAACTTTGACAACGTGCGTCCTGTGCTGGAGCGTATGGCCGAGATTGGCCTGCCCCTGTGTGTGCACGGCGAAGTCACCGATGCCGAGATCGACATTTTCGACCGTGAGGCCGTGTTCATCGACCGTGTACTGGACCCGATCCGAAAGGCCACTCCGGGTCTGCGCGTGGTGATGGAGCATATCACCACCCGAGACGGTGTTCAGTATGTCAAAGCCAATGAGGCAAACCTGGGCGCAACAATCACGGCGCATCACCTGATCATCAACCGCAACCACATTCTGGTTGGCGGGATCAAACCGCATTATTACTGCCTGCCCGTCGCCAAACGTGAAGAGCATCGGTTGGAACTTCTAAATGCCGCGACCTCGGGCGATCCGCGTTATTTCCTTGGCACCGACAGCGCGCCGCATACGGATGAGAACAAGGAAATGGCCTGTGGTTGCGCGGGATGTTTCACAGCGACCAACACCATGTCCCTGGTGGCCGAGATGTTCGACCGCGAAGGCGCATTGGACAAGCTGGAAGGCTTTGTGTCGCTGAATGGCCCTGCGTTCTATCGCCTGCCCGTGAACGAAGGCACCATTACGTTGACCAAGGGCGAGCCAGTCGAATACCCCGACAAGATCGAAACCGGAGACGGACCCGTCACCGTTTTCGACCCCGGCTTTCCGTTGCATTGGCGCGTGGTTTAACCTGTCAGTTTGACAGCCAGATCGCGGGCGCGACCTCCGGTGCGCAGCATTGACCAGATCGCGTCCGCCTTATCCGTGCCGATCAACTTGGCCGCTTTGGCACGTACACGATCTTCGCGGTCAGACAGCGATATAGGGTTCAGCAAATCATGGGTTGCTTCACGGCGGATACCATCGCGGCGCAGCAAAGCCAGATTGGCTTGCGTTTCTGACAAGCTTTCATCTGCTTCAACCGTGATGCGGTCGCGCAAGGACGTAATGCGTGGGTCAGCGCAAACCTTGTCCGTATAACTGCCGGGCAATGCGGTATCATATCCCAGCGCCTGCATCGCGATGACAGTGCGATATGAGAATTTAGCCCCCAACCCGGTTGCAGGTGTCAGCTGATTGCAAACACTCATCCAACGCGGATGGGTTTTGATCTTGATCTCGGCCACTTCAGGCTCGGCGATGTCCAGTTCCCGCGCTGCTTCGAGCGCGGCGTGCAAGCCGTGACAACAGGCGTGGAACTTGTGACTAACGCTTTCGAACAACCATTCATCGCCCAAACCGTCCAGCGCACTTAAATCCGCCGCGCCCTGATGGGTTGCGCCAAATCCAAACGGGCCTTCCAGTGCATCGGCATTGGCCTCAAACCCGTGATGCACCAACAAGGCAGTTTCGACCCCTGCAGCGGCAGCAAGACCTGCGTTGTAGGGCTTTCCCATCGTCCCGAACTGAGCCTTCAGCCCCGCAGCCCGTGTCGCTGTAAGCCCCAGAACGGATCGCATCTGCCCCGCATCGAAGCCCAACAATCGCCCTGCGGCGACGGCGGCCCCAAATGCACCAGACGTGGCTGTCTGATGAAACCCGACCTGATAGTGGCCCCGACCCAACCACAGGCCAACACGAATTGAGGTTTCCATCCCAATCAAAGCGGCTTCGAGCAAGTCGACCAGAATACGATCATCCCACTCGGCCACAGCAAGCGCCGCCGGAAGGATGGCAACAGACGGATGCCCGATATGGGCAAAATGCGTGTCGTCATAATCCAGCGCATGAGACACGGTGCCATTCACCAACGCGGCTCCGCGCAATGGCGCTTCACCGCCGCCAAATAGATGGGCCTGTGCCTGACCACCCTCCTCCAGAACCATCTTGCGAATGATGGATGAGACAGGTTCGTTCGCACCCGCTCGACCAACCGCAACCCAGTCCAGCACGGACAGAGACGTCACAATCCGCGCCTGAGATGTCGTTGAAATCGGTCCCGCCGCAAACGCGGCCAATGATGTAGTGAAATCCGTCATGGGCGCAGTCTAGCGAGCGCAATTGCGGCGTAAAGACCTAGCCGTAGAGTTCTTGGGCCCGCGCCTCGAACGCACGTACGATCCTTTGCATGGCTTCGTTGAACACGACGCCAATGATCCCTTGCAGAATCGCGTTCTTGAACTCGAAATCCACGTGGAACGAGATATTGCAGCCTCCATCCGGCGCATCCTCGAATTGCCAGTCGGACTTCATGTATTTGAAGGGGCCATCCAGATACTCGGTATCGATCTTCTTCTGGTCTGCAAATAGAGTCACCCGGCTGCCAAAACGTTCGCGGAACACTTTGAACGAGATGACCAGATCAGCTTCCATCACCTGCGCCTCGCCCACAGCATATGTCTTGCGGATCCGAGCTGCAGCGCACCACGGTAGAAACTGCGGATACTTGGCCACGTCCGCCACCAGATCATACATCTGCTGGGCCGTGTATGGCAGGTGGCGAGTTTCCGAATGGATAGGCATGACGTCCGGTATTTGCAGGTGACAATGGCGCGTCATGTCGTATGTTGCGCGCCAAAGATCAAGGGGGCAACGATGACTGACCGCGCATATGTGATAGATGAGATGATCTCGGCCAAGGCCATCGCTGCCAGAATTGAAGAGCTCTGTCGCGAAATCACAGCAGAATTCGGCAACACCGACAAGCTGGTTGTCGTGGGCTTGTTGCGCGGCAGTTTTGTTTTTATCGCCGATCTGGTCCGCGAATTGGATTTACCGATCGAAGTGGATTTCCTTGAGGCGTCATCTTACGGCGACGCCATGGAAAGTAGTCGGGAAGTTCGTATTCTCAAGGACTTGCGCGGCGCTATTGAAGGGCGCGATGTGCTGGTCGTTGAAGATATCGTGGATACAGGTCACACGCTGAATCACGTCACCAAACTGCTTCAAAGCCGCAAACCTGCACGCCTGAAATCCATTGCTCTGCTCGACAAGCCAAGTCGTCGTGAAGTGGATTTCCGGTCAGACTGGATCGGGTTCGAGATCCCGGACGAATTTGTGGTCGGTTACGGCATCGACTACGCGCAGCGAAACAGAAACCTACCCTTTATCGGTAAGGTTCGGTTTACCTGAGGCTACACGACACCCTAAAGCTGAGTCTTATCCCAAAATCTGCCGAATGGATGAGGTGAAAATTCCAGCGCCCAAAGGTATCAACTCATCTGGGAAATCATAGTCCGGATTGTGCAGTTGAGGGTGATCCCGCCCCGACCCCAACCAGAACATCGCGGCTTTTGCGCTTTTGCCAAACTGCCCAAAATCCTCGGAAAATCGCTGTGGCTGATCGACCAAACGGCATTCAATTCCCTGATCAACACAGGATCGCTTCAGAATTGAGACTGTTTCCGGGTGATTGACGCAAGCTTCGAAGACCTCATCGTAAGAGATCTCCACCGAAAGTCCCTCGTCCTGCGCCGTCTTGCGGACCATCGCTTCAGCTTCGTCGATCAGGCGCGTCATCCGTTGGTCCGAGACTGTGCGCAGCGTCACCCACAATTCAGCTCGTCCGGGGGCAACACCCACAGTGCGCTCGCCCAGATTGGCGTGCGTGACGGTGGTTAAGGCGTAGTCGTCGTTCAAGTCGCCACCCGCCCCCAAATCAGCCAAGGCTGGCATTAGTTTGGCCAAGGCACCCGCTGGTGACACGCCATCTTGAGGCGCAGCCGCGTGCGAGGTCTTACCCGTCAGCACAACCTGCATACCGCGCGAGGCACAGTTTGCCGGACCGGTGCAGAGTTCGACCGCTCCAAGCTCCAACCCCGGCAAGTTGTGCAAGGACAATACGATATCCGGAGAAATCCCGGCAAATTGGGGATCTGCCCGGAACGCGACCGCGCCATGCCCTGTCTCTTCGGCGGGTTGGAAAATCAAAACGACGCGACCGGAATTTGGACGTTTGTGACCCAAGGCGTCAGCGACACCCAGAACCATTGTCATGTGGCCGTCATGGCCGCAGAGATGCCCTTTGCCATCTGTTTGCGAGACATAAGGCAGATCAGCCACTTCCTGGATCGGAAGGCCATCCAACTCGCACCGAATGGCCAGAGTTGGACCCGGCAGTCCGCTTTCAAAAACACCGGCAACCCCATGTCCTCCGATGCCGGTCAGAACGCGATCTGCTCCGGCTTCGCACAACAAATCAGCGACGCGCGCCGCAGTTTGCACTTCCTGCCCCGAAAGTTCCGGGTTCTGGTGCAATTCGCGGCGCAGGCGGGTCAGCCGTGCGACAAGATCCGGGGTCACGCTTGCTGCAGCTTTTCTTGACGCGCGGTCCTCAGACGGGCGAAATCGTCACCCGCGTGGTAAGACGAACGGGTCAATGGTGTTGCCGACACCATCAGGAAGCCTTTTCCATAGGCCGCCTTTTCGTAAGAGGCGAATTCTTCCGGCGTGACGAAGCGATCCACACCATGGTGCTTTGGGGTCGGTTGCAGGTACTGACCAATGGTCAAAAAGTCGATATCCGCGGCTCGCATGTCATCCATGACCTGACGCACTTGCTGCTCGTCTTCGCCCAATCCAACCATGATGCCGGATTTGGTGAAAATCGACGGGTCCAGTTCTTTCACACGTTGCAGCAAACGCAGCGAGTGAAAATACCGCGCGCCGGGACGGACCTCAGGGTATAAACCAGGCACGGTTTCCAGATTGTGGTTGAACACATCGGGTTTCGCCTGAACCACAACCTCCAACACCTCAGGCTCACATTTCAGGAAGTCAGGTGTCAGAATCTCGATCGTGGTCTTCGGGGAACGGTGGCGCACTGCGCGAATGGTCTGCGCGAAATGCTCTGCTCCACCATCATTCAGGTCGTCGCGGTCCACCGACGTAATAACAACGTGGTTCAGGCCCAGCTTTTCAACCGCATGTGCCACGCGACCCGGTTCAAACGCATCCAACTCGTCAGGTCGCCCGGTGGCGATGTTGCAAAAGGTACAGCCGCGCGTACAGATCTCACCCATGATCATCATTGTGGCATGACCCTGGCTCCAGCATTCGCCAACATTGGGGCAACCCGCTTCTTCACAAACCGTTACCAGATTGTTGTCACGCATGATCTTGCGGGTGTCCGCATAGCCCTTGCCACCCGGTGCCTTGACCCTGATCCAGTTCGGCTTTTTGGGTTGCGCGTTATCCGGGCGATGCGCTTTTTCCGGATGGCGTTGTTCTGGGATCTTGAGATCTCGCACGGGCTGTTATCCTGACTTTGGGTCAACTTTGTGTACCTATAACATAAACAAGTCGCCATTGTTACACCAGCGACGCATAGCCGCTATGCGCGTATTTTCCGCAAGCAAAATGATTTAAGGCTAAACTATATTTTTACCTTTTGTTTTCAAAGCGCAAAGGCAAGAAAAAAACTTCATAGGCGCAGAACTTCTTCGATTGAAGGTGTTTTGGAACTGTTTTAAGTCCCGCTCAGATCACATCTGACTCACAGGAGCTTGAGCATGAAAACCGGAGCGAAACTGCCCGACGTGACCTTCCACACACGTGTCCGGGACGAGGCTGTTGAAGGCCCAAACCCGTTCCGTTGGGAAGACAAGACAACCGCCGATTACTTCGCTGGCAAGCGTGTGATCCTGTTCTCGCTGCCCGGTGCGTTCACGCCGACCTGCTCGACCTACCAACTGCCGGGTTTCGAGAAAGGCTTTGCCGATTTTACCACCCAAGGGATCGACGAGATTTACTGCATGTCCGTCAACGACAGCTTTGTGATGAACAAGTGGGCGCAGGATCAAAGCTTGAAAAATGTCAAAGTCATCCCTGACGGTTCGGCAGAGTTCACGCGCAAGATGGGTATGCTGGTTGACAAAGACAATCTGGGTTTCGGCATGCGTTCGTGGCGCTATGCCGCCATCGTCAATGATGGCGTGGTCGAAGCTTGGTTCGAAGAGCCCGGCCTGATGGATAACTGCCCCGAAGATCCCTATGGCGTGTCTTCGCCGGAAAATCTGATGACGCATCTTCAGGCAGCGGCGGAACCGGAATTGGCCTGATCACTGGCTTAAGGCATGAAAAAGGCCCGCTTTGCGCGGGCCTTTTTGTCTCTGGTGACACTCAACCGATCATGCGGTCACGTTCAGCCTGATCCTTGTAATGCTGTTTGAGCCTCTGCAAAGCAATGCGTAGGACAATCTTGCCGGACCGGGCCGACCACCCCATGCGTTTTTCCGCCAGTTCCAGCCCTTCGAGATAACAGCAACAGCGCAGCGCAACATCGCTCAGACCCGGACCCAGATCTGACAGTGCGCGCGCAACTCTATCCCTAGCATCGGAAAACCCCCTGCCGCCATGCGCATCACTGTCGTAGGTGCCGCGACCATCCGCGGTCAGGAAATGATCCCAGTTCTGTGAAACCTGCGGACCAATTTGCGCCAGTTCGAAGTCTTCGCGCAAACGCTCTCCGGCCTTCACGAGTGTTTCATCCAGAAATGGTTTTCCGTCCCGATCGCGGCACCGTGCCAAAGCGGTCAATGGACTTTCCGTGGCGCTATATCGAATACGACTAATGCTTTGAGCAAGCCCACCTGACGGCTTTGCGTGAAACCCACTTTGCGCTTCGGCAAAGCCAGGCTCTGTCCCGGCCCGGGCTTGGTTTTTGGCCTGAGCGATCAAACGGCTCAATGCCGTTCGTCCCGCTGACGAGATCCGACACCGCGAGATACGCGCGGGATTGTCGCAGGAAATCCAGCCTTTGAGCGCCAAGGCCTGTGCAATCTTGCAATCGACCACTGCAGTTCTGGTTGCAGCGCTGTCACCTGTGTCGCGGACAACAACGGCCTTGTCCATCTCCTCGGCCACCGCAAGCACGGATCCGGTTTCGCTCAGGCGACGCAGAATACGCAAAGCTTCGCGCTCAAACTCTTGCTCTTCAGCAGCCTCATCCTGAGAGGCAAATGATCTGTTACCCGTGCCGGAAACAGAAAAGTGCGTTTCAGCAAGCGATTGCAGTGCCGCATCAACCAGAGGATCATCGCGACGCATTTCGATACGTCGAATTTGCCTTAGGATGGTTGACGCATGGCATCCAGCTGACCGCGCTATTTCGCGGATCGAGCGGCCGGTTTCGGTATGGGCAAGGTATCTTTGCGCCCCCTCTGGAACCCATGCCGGAATGGTGAAAGCCATGTTGTTTTCCATCATTATTTGCCCTCATCGACAAAACAAACTGCTACTTTTCGCCCTCGGAATGCGGGTTAACCAATTCTAACTAGAGGTCCATTCGTTACTCGTTCGTTAACCGTACGAGGCACAAACCAGATTTGATTCAAAAAGATAAACAGTCGTGAAACCATCGTTCGGCGAGACTGATGCAAAGGTAACACCCGCTTAGATTGTGCAACAAGGGATCCCGGAAATCTTAAGGTAAAGGGACAAAATATGCAGGACCTGATGACGATGATCGCAACCCTTCGCCGCCCTCGTATGCTGGCGCGGACGGCCAAGTTCGGGGCCAGAGATTACAATCGGGACAGGCACTTGCAGCGCATTCTGGGATACGGGTCGCTACCCGGATCCGGACAGGCCCTACTGCGATTGATGGAGATGGAGAAAGAAGTAAACGAACAGCGCAAAGAAGAAGATGCGGCCTATTCCCTGGTGCGGCATCTGGATCTGCTTATCGCGCCGTTGGGTGAGGCGCAGTTGTATCAAGCCAACCGCGCCTCAGCTTTTCAGTGATCAGGTGAACGCATCCGGCATGGAAGCCTTTTTCTCGGCGATATAGGCTTCCAGCGCTGCGGCGGTATCCGGATCCATCTGCGGTTGCTGGTAGTTTGCCAGCAAATGCTCGACCCGCGCGGACGCCAATGCGCGCGTGTCACGTGCACCCTCTTCCTGCCAGGTTTCGTAGGGCTTGTAGTCCAGCAAGTCAGACTTCCAGAAGGATTCCTTGAAGTTTGCCTGCGTGTGCGCACAACCAAGATAGTGACCGCCCGGCCCCACTTCGCGAATTGCGTCCATGGCCTGCGCGTTGTCATCGTACGTGACACCCTTGGCCAATGAATGCAGAATACCCAACTGGTCTGCATCCATGACGAACTTTTCGAAATCGGCAACAAGGCCACCCTCAAGCCAGCCACAGGAATGCAGCATGAAGTTCACGCCGGACAACAGGCCCATGTTCAACGAGTTTGCTGTCTCGTAAGCCGCCTGCGCGTCTGGCAATTTTGAACCACAGAAGGACCCTGCAGACCGGTAAGGCAGGTTCAAGCGCCGTGCCAACTGACCCGCACCATACGTAATGTGTGCTGCTTCAGGCGTGCCAAAGGTGGGTGCGCCCGAATTCATGTCGATCGAGGTCACGAATGCACCAAAGATCGCTGGCGCGCCGGGGCGGATGATCTGGCTATAGGCCACACCAGCCAAAACTTCGGCCAAAACCTGCGTCAGGGTGCCTGCAACCGAAACCGGAGCCATCGCGCCGCCCACGATAAAGGGCGAGATGATGCAAGCCTGGTTGTTGCGCGCATAAACCTCCAGCGCGCCCATCATCACATCGTCAAACGTCATTGGGGAGTTGATGTTGGTCAGCGACGTCATCACTGTATTTTCCTGTACGAACTCCTTACCGAACAGGATCTCGCACATCTCGACCGAGTCCTGCGCCCGGCTGGGATCTGTCACCGAACCCATGAAAGGCTTGTCTGACAAGGTCATATGCGCCTTCAGCATGTCCAGGTGGCGTTTGTTCACCGGAATGTCGGTTGGTTCGCACACCGTGCCGCCCGAATGGTGCAACCACTTGGACATATAGGCCAGTTTCACGAACTTGTTGAAATCGTCCATGGTCGCATAGCGACGGCCGCCTTGCGCATCACGCACGAAAGGAGGGCCGTAAACAGGTGCCAGAACCATATTACGGCCACCGATGACCACCGATTTCTCGGGGTTGCGGGCGTGCTGCGTGAACTCGCTGGGGGCGGTTTTGATCAGCTCGCGCGCAAGACCGCGTGGGATGCGAACACGCTCGCCGTCGATATCTGCACCAGCATCGCGCCAGCGTTCAAGCGCGGCGGGGTTATCGACGAAGTTAACGCCGATTTCTGCCAACACGGTTTCCGCGTTGTTCTCGATGATTTCAAGCGCCTCTTCATTGAGGATCTCGAAATTCGGAATGTTCCGTTCAATGTATTTCGCGGTCTCGATACGGACCGCGGTACGCTCGGCACGGCGGGCGGCGCCACCGCCACCTCTTGCCCTGCGTCGGGTGTTTGCCTCTGCCATGAGAAAATCCCGTCTGGTTGGTTAGATTGGAGCTTGTGATACAGGTTTACCAGAACTCGGGCATCGGGATTGCGGCGCTCTGGGGGGAAAAGCGACATTGGCACCCTGCCGAGCAGCAAACACCTCCTCAAAGTTAATCAGGCCTCTGAAACACTATCCCACTCAATGCTTTCGATACTCGGCTCCAACATCAGCGGCGCAACCACCTTGTGTTGAAGCTCTTCGGGGTGATCCTCCATCGAAACAAGAACCGCTATGGTCTGCGAACCGTCAGCACTGTCCCCTTTCTCAAACCCAACGATGCGAATGTCATTTTGGGCCAGCGCCTTGAGAACCGCGACGCGCGCATCGGCCTGCGTCTCTTCCTTGCATTGCAAAAGAATCTTGAATTCCTGCGTCAGCGGAACGCCGGCGCGGGTTGTCCGTTTGAGCCATTTGACAAGGGGCCTAAGGCCAAGGTTCACAAAAATGACGAAGCCAGTCATCATCAAGGCGAATAGCCAAGCCCCCGTCCCCGCCATCATTCCAACAGCGGCCGAACACCACAAGGTTGCCGCCGTATTCAGCCCATGGATCGTGAATCCGTGGCGGAAAATGATTCCGGCCCCTAAAAAGCCAATGCCAGACACGACCTGTGCCGCCACGCGGGTTGGGCTGACCTCGTCCGGAAAAAGAGCAGAGAACACAACAAAGGCCGCGGCGCTCAGGGCCACAAGCGCATTTGTCCGCAAACCGGCCATTCTCTGCCGGACTTGCCGTTCGGACCCGATTAGCGCCCCGCAAAACAACGCAAGCGCCAGATTCAGCGCGGCAATTTCTATGGAAATCGGCAATTCATAATCCTTATCCAGACGAATCCAGACTTGGATCCTTTCAGATTGTCATATTTTTGTTACAAAACTTTTACAATTGGGTTTTTGTCGAGGCCTGAAAATCCAAAGGAATTGGACGTCGCCCTTGCGAAATCACCGGGCTTGCCCTAAGGCGCAGACATGACCCAGACATCCCACGACCGCCTTCTGATCATCGACTTCGGTAGCCAGGTAACGCAGCTTATTGCCCGCCGCCTGCGTGAGCTGAATGTTTATTGTGAAATCCACCCTTACCAGAATGTCACGATGGATTTTGTGCGGGAAATGTCCCCCCGTGCCGTGATTTTCTCGGGTGGCCCTGACAGCGTGACGCGCGAGGGTTCGCCCCGTGCTCCGCAAGAGATATTCGATTACGGCGTTCCAATTCTTGGCATCTGCTACGGCCAACAAGTGATGATGCATCAACTGGGCGGCAAGGTGGAAAGTGGTCACGGCACTGCCGAGTTCGGTCGGGCCTTTGTCACCCCTGAAAACAAGTTGGATATTCTTGACGGCTGGTTCGCTGATGGGGATGAGCAGGTCTGGATGAGCCACGGCGACCACGTCAGTGAAATCGCACCCGGCTTTGAGGTCTTTGGCACCTCGCCCAACGCGCCTTACGCGATCACGGCGGACCCTGCGCGCCACTTCTATGCAGTGCAGTTCCACCCCGAAGTGCATCACACTCCCAAGGGCGCGAAGCTATACGAAAACTTCGTCAAACTGGCGGGCTTCAAGGGCGACTGGACCATGGGCGCCTATCGCGAAGAGATGATCCGCAAGATTCGCGAGCAGGTCGGCGACAAAAAGGTAATCTGTGGTTTGTCCGGTGGTGTCGACAGCTCGGTTGCTGCGATTCTGATTCACGAGGCAATCGGAGACCAGCTGACCTGTGTCTTTGTCGATCACGGTCTACTGCGAAAGAACGAAGCCGAAGAGGTCGTGGGCATGTTCCGCGACAATTACAACATTCAGTTGATCCATGCGGACGAATCCGAGCTGTTCTTGGGCGAGCTCGAAGGTCAAAGCGACCCGGAGACTAAGCGTAAAATCATCGGCAAGCTGTTCATCGACGTGTTCCAGAAACATGCCGACACCATCGAAGGGGCCGAGTTCCTGGCTCAAGGCACGCTTTATCCTGACGTGATCGAGTCGGTGTCCTTCTCGGGCGGTCCGTCAGTGACGATCAAGTCGCACCACAATGTGGGTGGCCTGCCCGAGAAGATGGGGCTGAAGCTGGTCGAACCGCTTCGTGAGCTGTTCAAGGACGAAGTCCGCGCACTGGGCCGAGAACTCGGCCTTCCGCAGAGTTTCATCGGCCGCCACCCCTTCCCCGGACCGGGTCTGGCCATTCGCTGCCCCGGTGAAATCACCCGCGAAAAGCTGGACATCCTGCGCGAAGCCGATGCCGTCTACATCGACCAGATTCGCAAGCATGGCTTGTATGATGAAATCTGGCAGGCGTTTGTCGCCATCTTGCCCGTGCGCACCGTGGGCGTCATGGGCGATGGCCGTACCTACGACTATGCCTGCGCGCTGCGGGCTGTCACTTCCGTTGATGGTATGACCGCAGATTATTATCCCTTCAGCCACGAGTTCCTTGGTGAAACCGCGACGCGGATCATCAACGAGGTTAAGGGCATCAACCGCTGCACCTATGATATTACCTCAAAACCGCCGGGTACGATTGAGTGGGAATGATAGGCGAACGCCGCACTGAGATAAAAGGTTGAACGCGCGGAATGTTGTGTGCGTTCAACGCGCTTCCACAGAAATACACTGAAACATTCTTGCATCCACTCCTTCTTCGGCGTTTGATTTGCTAGACACATTTAACTGTCTTTTCTAATGCCTGGCTTTGCACTCCATCGCATGTTTGGCCACGCGACTAATTCTGGGTGCGTTAGTAATGAGCCACGGGCAAAGTCACGTCTTTAAGGCTGCTCTATGGATGACGGGTGCCATCGCCTCGTTTTCATCCATGGCCGTTGCCGGACGAGAGTTAAGCCTCACCCACGACACGTTCGAGATCATGATGTATCGCAGCATCGTCGGGTTTCTTGTTGTGGCGCTTGTCCTGACAATCACCCAGAACTGGGCGCAGGTTTCAACGAAACGCCTGGGGCTGCACGCGACACGAAACACACTGCATTTCACCGGACAGAACCTTTGGTTCTACGCCGTAGCAGTTGCGCCGTTGGCACAAGTCTTTGCCCTTGAGTTCACGCAACCACTCTGGGTCATACTGTTATCCCCTTTGTTCCTGAAGGAACGTCTGACCCCACTTAAGATAGTCGCAGCGCTTATTGGGTTTGCAGGCGTACTGATTGTCACTCGCCCCGGTTCTTCCCCGCTAAGCCCAGGTCTTGTTACCGCGGCTCTTTCTGCTGTTTTCTTCGCGTTTACAACAATTACCACCAAGAAACTCACCCGGTTTGCAAGTATTGGATGCATCGTTTTCTGGCTGACGGCTATGCAGGCTGTACTGGGTGCCGCAGCGGCCGGATTCGATGGTCAGATTTCACTGCCGAACGCAAACACCGCTCCGTTTCTGGTTCTTGTTGGTTTGGCCGGATTGCTGGCGCATTTCTGCATCACCAATGCCCTGGCCATTGCCCCGGCCACTGTCGTGGTTCCCTTCGATTTTGCCCGTCTTCCCACGATCGCAGTGGTCGGGATGATCCTGTATCACGAGCCCATCGACCATTGGGTCATGATCGGCGCTGCGGTCATTTTCTCTGGCATCTTCTTAAACATCTGGTCCGAAAATCGTAGCAATTTGGCAACAACTCCAAACATGAGTCGCACCAAGTAACGCTCCGTCACCAGTTGACCTTAAAGTAACCAAAAAGAAAGTATCGTGCGGAATAAAACGGGCAGGCGATCATTTCACTCACAACAGTCGCCAACATAACCCGCAGGAGACCCATAGGGAGGACAGAATGAAAAAAACGCTACTTACAACCTGCGCGCTGTGCGTTGGGGCAGCAACTGCCCATGCAGGTGGCCTTGACCGAAGCGGTCAGGGGATCAATTTGATTTTCGAAGAAGGTTCAGTTGTTCAATTCCGTCTTGGCTACACTGATCCGAGTGTGACCGGCACTATGCCCGCGTTGGCGGGTCCAAATATCGGCCAGCCTCAGGACTCTGGCGAAGTGGCAAATGATTTCTTCACGCCGCACCTGGGCTACAAGGCAGCCCTGACCGAAAAACTCGATTTTGCAATCATGTATGACCAGCCGTTTGGTGCCGACATCCAGTATGCAGCCAGCTATCCGCTGTCGATAAACCCAATTCCAGGCGGTCGGTCTGACGTCCTGAGGGCGACAGCGGACACCGACGCGATCACTGCATTGCTGCGCTACAAGTTCGACGGAGGCTTTAGCGCAATCGGCGGTATTCGCGCGCAGCGCGTTGAAGCATCAGTCACCGTACCGCTTGCTGCGGGTTACAACGTAGACACAAACGCCGACACAGCATTTGGATACGTTATCGGTGTAGCCTGGGAAAAGCCTGAGATCGCGGCCCGTGTGTCTCTGACCTACAACTCGAAAATCAGCCACGATCTTTCGCAGACCGAATCTCTGAACCCACCGCCGATTCCCCCAATTCCACCGGGAACGGTTGCGACGTTCAACACTAACAGCGAAATTGAAACACCCCAGTCCATCAATCTGGACTTCCAGACGGGTGTTGCCCCGAAAACCTTGCTGTTCGGATCGGTACGTTGGGTCGACTGGCCACAGCTGGTCTACAACCCGCCAAACTACCCACCGACCAGCAACCTTGTTGACTATGACGATGCCACCTTCACCTACTCACTGGGATTGGGCTACCAGTTCTCGGATGAGTTCTCCGGCGCTGTGACTCTTGGCTACGAGTCGTCTCAAGGTACCCCGGTTTCAAACCTCGGCCCGACCGACGGTTTCTGGAGCATCGGCGTAGGTGGCACCTACTCGCTTGAAAATGCACAGATTTCTGGCGGCATTCGCTATACGGATATTGGCGACGCAACAGCAGACGGCGCTGGCCCCGGTGCGCGTGCAACATTCACGGGCAACAGCGCCTGGAGTGTTGGGTTCCAGATCACCTACGCTCTGAACTGATCGTCACAATCTCAGAACATGTCAAAGCCCCGCTGTTTCAGCGGGGCTTTTTCGCAAGAACCGGGTCGCAGTTTCACCTTCCGAATGAGACAGTGACGCCATGAATACACAAAAACACCTTTCGCCCCGCGCGTGGGCCGAGCTTTTGCTACTTGGCATCATCTGGGGCGCGTCCTTTGTCTCGATCAGGATCGCGCTGGACACCATTCCGGTCATGACGTCCGTGCTTCATCGCACGTTCTGGGCTATGCTGGTGCTTTGGCTGGTGGTCTGGGCTCAGGGGCACGAATTTCCGCGTGCTCCAAGGGTTTGGGCTGCCTTTCTGGTCATGGGTCTTCTTAACAACGTGATCCCTTTCAGCCTGATGGCCTGGGGGCAGCTTTACATCGACACCGGCCTGACCGCGATCCTGAACGCCTCGACCGCCGTGTTTGGGGTGCTGGTTGCAGCTATGTTTTTTCGCGATGAACGGCTGACAAAATCCCGACTGATTGGCGTTTGTCTGGGCTTCGTCGGCGTCACGATTGCAATTGGCGTACAAAACTTCACAGCGTTCAGCCTGCAAAGCACAGCCCAGCTTGCTGTTCTGGCTGGAACAGTATCATACGCTTTCGCAGCCGCATGGGCCCGATATGCGCTGACCGATCTTCCCCCAATCGTTGCCGCAGCAGGCATGTTGACCGGATCGACCATCTTGGTGCTGCCGCTAACCCTGATAACGGATGGTTTGCCAAGTCTTGCGCTGCCAGCAATCACCTGGGCGGCCATTGGCTATTACGCAATTTTTGCAACTGCCGGGGCGTACCTTTTGTACTACCGTGTTCTGGCCATGGCCGGCAGCGGCAACCTAATGTTGGTGACGCTGGTGATTCCCCCAGTCGCCATCGTATTGGGGGCGTTACTGCGTGGCGAAGCCTTGTCGCCCAATGCCTATTTTGGCTTTGCTATTCTTGCCGCAGGTCTTTTGGTTCTCAATCGCTCTGGCCGTCGTGATTGACGCCGCCCGTTGCCCGATTTAGCAAAGGCAAAAAAGGGACAGCGCATAATGATCTACTCCTCAGCCGAAGACTGGCGCACCGCACGTCGTAAGAAAGTGCTGTTCTTTGGCATGTCCGGCCTGGGCAAAACGTATGTCTCAAACATCCTCAGGGATTCGGGGAACTGGTTCCACTACTCGATCGATTACCGGATCGGCACGCGTTACATGGGTGAATACATCACCGACAACGCCAAGGCCGAAGCTATGAAGGTTCCGTTCCTGCGCGACCTGCTGTTGTCGGACTCGATCTATATCGGCTCGAATATCTCGTTTGAAAACCTGACCCCTGTTGCCGCCTATCTTGGCAAACCGGGCAATCCGGCGCTTGGCGGGTTGGAAATGCCAGAGTACCGCCGCCGGCAGGAGCAGTTTCGTCTGGCCGAGATCCACGCCCTTTTGGATACCGAATATTTTATCGACCGCGCCGAGCGTTTGTATCAATACCCGCACTTTATCTGTGATACGGGTGGTTCGATCTGTGAATGGGTCGACCCCGAGGATCCCAAAGATCAGATCTTGTCAGAACTGTCGCGCCAAACCCTGATGATCTGGTTGCAGGGGGATGAAGGTCATACAGCCGAATTGGTGCGCAGGTTCGATAAAGCACCGAAACCAATGTCTTATCAGGCAGATTTCCTGACCCGCACATGGGCCGAGTATCTGGATCAAAAAGGGTGTGCCGAATCTGATGTGGACCCTGACGATTTCGTTCGCTGGACCTATGCGCAGGCTCTGGCGCACCGCCAACCGCGCTATGAGGCGATGGCCAAGAACTGGGGTGTGACGATTGCAGCCGATGATATCGGCAAGATCCGCGACGCCGGTGATTTCGATGAGTTGATCGAACGCACCCTTGAGACCGAACCCAAGAACGCCTAACTAGCAGTTTTCCTTACTCTCTTCGAAGTCTGACACATGCCCATCAAAATCCCATCTGATCTTCCCGCTTTTGACGTCCTGACCAAAGAGGGCGTCATGGTTATGGACGAAGATCAGGCCATGCGTCAGGATATCCGCCCGTTGCGCATTGGATTGCTGAATCTGATGCCCAAGAAAATCCAGACGGAAAACCAGTTCGCGCGCCTGATTGGTGCAACCCCTTTGCAGATCGACCTGTCCCTGATCCGCATGACCGAACACCGCACCAAAAATACTGCGGCCGAACATATGTCTGAGTTCTACCACCCATTTCAGGAGGTCAAGGACGAGAAATTCGACGGCCTGATCATCACGGGCGCGCCAATCGAGCATCTGGAATTTGGTGACGTTACTTATTGGGACGAGATCAGCGAAGTCTTCGAGTGGACGCAGACCAATGTTCATTCGACCTTTGGTGTCTGCTGGGGCGGAATGGCGATGATTAACCATTTCCACGGCGTGCGTAAACACATGCTGGACGCCAAGGCGTTTGGCTGTTTCCGTCACCGGAACCTGAACCCGGCCTCGCCGTTTTTACGCGGGTTCTCAGACGACTGCGTGATCCCTGTCAGCCGCTGGACTGAGATGAAACAGGGTGAAATCGACAGCGCCCCCGGTTTGAACACTCTATTGGGCAGCGACGATGTTGGGCCTTGCCTGGTCGAGGATCCCGATCACCGTGCGCTCTATATCTTCAACCATTTCGAATATGACAGCGATACGCTGAAGCAGGAATATGACCGGGACGTTGCCAACGACACGCCGATCAACGTGCCGGTCAACTATTACCCGGATGATGATCCATCACAAACGCCACAAAACCGGTGGCGCAGCCATGCGCACCTGCTCTATGGCAACTGGATCAACGAAATCTACCAGTCCACGCCTTTCGATATGAGCAAAATTGGCAAGTAAAGCGTTCATACTCCTTGGCCTCATCGTACTGGGCCTGACCGTGCTGACCGCTTGGCGCAGCGCCAGGAATGAGGCGATGGCAGAAGCGGCCTTTCCACCCGAAGGTCAGGTTCTTGATGTTGATGGCGTCGCCGTACACGCCGTTGTGATGGGCGAAGGCCCGGACGTGGTTCTGATCCATGGCTCTAGCGGGAACACGCGCGATATGACCTTCGCGCTGGCCCCCATTCTGGCACAGAACTTTCGGGTTATCGTGTTCGACCGCCCCGGCTTGGGGTATTCAGAAAGCTTCAACCCCGACGGCGAAACCATCATCGAGCAGGCAGATATCCTGCAACGGGCGGCAGCGCAGCTGGGGGCCGAAAAACCCATCGTTGCAGGCCAAAGCTATGGCGGATCGGTCTCGCTTGCGTGGGCAGTAACGCGTCCTGAAAACATCTCGGCCCTGGTTCTGATCGCGCCTGCGGCCATCCCGTGGGAAACGCCCTTGGATGGCTTTAACCGGCTGGCATCAACCACCGCAGGTAATGCTCTGGTCCTGCCCCTGATCAGCTCTTTCGTGCCTGAATGGTACGTGACGCAAGCGTTGGACAAAGTATTTGCGCCACAGACCGCGCCTGAGGGGTACGCAGAGCACTTCGGCCCCGGCCTCACGATCCGGCGTGGATCAATGCACGCAAATGCCAAGCAACGCGCCAATCTGCTGGATGAGATTACCCGTCTGCAGCCCAGATATGGCGAAATTTCCGTGCCAACGGAAATCATTCACGGAACCGCTGACGACACGGTTGGTCTTGAATGGCATTCCGAACGCCTGATCGACCAAATCCCAGGGGCCGAGTTGATCGACTTGCCTGGCATCGGCCACATGCCGCAGGTGGTCGCCGCCCACGAGGTCGCCGCCGCCATAGATCGTGCGGCCCAGCGTGCGGGTTTGCGTTAATCCAGGCTCTAATCCATAGTAAGATATGGATTTTATCGCGAGGTGACATATGGCCCGGTCCGAAAAAGGTTCTATCGAAAGATATTATCAGAAAGACGCCCCCAAGGCGGTACGGGAAGAAATCAAGAAATCGGGAAAAGGCGATATTCTAAACGCCACATACCCGTATCGCGAGAAAATGAAGACCAAGGACTATGATGCTCAGATGGAGCTTCTCCAGATCGAGTTGGTCAAGATGCAGTCCTGGGTGAAAGAAACAGGTCATCGGGTGGCGATCATCTTTGAAGGGCGCGACGCCGCTGGTAAAGGCGGCACTATCAAGCGGTTCCGCGAAAACCTGAATCCGCGCGGCGCGCGCAATGTAGCGCTTGCCAAGCCTTCGGATGCGGAACGCAGCCAATGGTATTTTCAACGCTATATCGCCCACCTGCCCGCCGCTGGCGAAATCGTTTTCTTTGACCGGAGCTGGTACAACCGGGGTGTCGTCGAGAATGTCTTCGGCTTTTGCACGCAGGAAGAGCGTGAGAGGTTTTTCCGTCAAGTTCTGCCGCTGGAAATGGGGTTGGTGAATGACGGGATCCATCTCTTCAAATTCTGGCTCAATGTCGGGCGTGCCGAGCAGTTGAACCGCTTTTTGGCGCGCGAGACGGACCCGCTCAAACAGTGGAAGCTTAGCCCGATTGATGTGGCGGGTCTGAACAAGTGGGATGAGTATACGGAATCGATCTCGGAAACGCTGACCAGATCGCACACCGACGCCTGCCCTTGGACGATCGTGCGTTCAGACGACAAGAAGCGTGCGCGTCTTGCAGCCATCCGTACGGTCCTGCATGCGTTGGACTATGATGAGAAAGACAAGAAGAGCATCGGCAAGATTGACCCACAGATTTGCGGTGGTCCGGATGTCTGGGATGCGTAACCCTGCACTCCAACGAAGTGTTTTGACGGACAGGGTTGGACGGATCTGCGTGTTTGCTCTATCTCGTTGTTTTCAAACACTGCATCAAGACAGCTGAGGCCGGAATGACGAAACGCGGGTATCACCACGGGAACCTGAAACAGGCTTTGGTCGAAGCCGCGTTGTCCCTGATTGAAGAAAAAGGGCCTACTGGTTTCACCCTGTCCGAAGCCGCAAAAACCGCCGGAGTGACCCCTGCCGCTGTCTATCGCCATTTTCAGGGACGTGAAGACCTGATTGCCGAGGCGGCGCGGCAAGGGTTCGAGATGTTCGCAGATCTGATGCAATACGCCTACGACAAGGGGCAGCCATCAGCGCTTGCAGCGTTCGAGGCAACCGGCCGGGCTTATTTGGCCTTTGCCCGCAAGAACCCCGGCCATTATATCGCGATGTTCGAAAGCGGGATCTCTTTGAACCGCACGACCGAGCTTTCTTTGGCGGCCAATCGCGCAAAATCGGTTCTGGAAAAAGCGGCGGCGGACCTGTCCCAACATATTCCGCCAGAAAAGCGCCCACCTGCATCGATGTTCAGTGCCCATATCTGGGCGATGAGCCACGGTGTTGTTGAGCTTTTTGCCCGCAACACTGGCGCAACCTCTCCATTTCCGCCAGAGGATTTGCTGGAAAGTGGGATTGGCATTTACCTACGCGGTTTGGGCCTCATTCCTCAAGACGACTGAAACGGGTCACAGCAACCGGTTGCCTTGTGGCATACTCAGACCCGAGGTCACATTAATCAGGTCCATCTCGCCCATTCCCTTGATGTCAACACAACCAAGGTCGGAAACCTGAAATTCGTCGATCAGGGCATACTTCATCTCTTCCGGTGCCACGATGTTCATTGGGTTGGCGAAGACTTGTAAGCGGGACGCTATGTTCACAGCCGGGCCAAAAACGTCGTAGACATATTTCTGAATTCCAACGACCGATCCGACCGCAGCCCCCATCCCCAGGCCAATCCGGGCCTGCCATTTGTGCGGATGGCTTTCGTTCCGGCGCTCGAGATAACGGAGAAACCGCACGGCACAATGCGCGACAGCCGTGGCATGATCCGGGGTTGGGTCAGGCATGCCGGACACAGCAAGGTATGCGTCACCTATTGTCTTGATCCGCTCACACCCAAACTGTTCGACGATACGGTCAAAAGCCGTGAAGATATCGTTCAGTTCACTCAGGGTTACGGTTGGGTCGGTCTTGGCTGCAAAATCTGTGAACCCAACAAAATCCAGCATCACCACCGAAACCTGCTGATACAGCTGAGGTGTGACGACGCCAAATGTCTTGAATTCTTCATAGACGGCCCTTGGCATCAGGTTCAGCAACAGGCGTTCAACCCTTTCTTTTTCGCGCTCAAGTTCTCGGGTATTGCGCTCGACCATGGTGGAATAGCTGTCGATCATGCTTTCCAACTCGCGAATGCGGGTGATGTTCTGGCATTCCACAATCAGCACCTGCTCCGACAACCCATTGGCCAGCGACACTGTCACCGCAAAGATCAACGTCCGGCGTTTTGGTTTGATCTGAAGCTCGACGGAATACCTGAGGCCAGACTGTTTGACATCTTCCAGTTCTTTGGGGTCGAGATCCGGCAGAATGTCTCCAAGCGTATTCCCTTCTTCCGGGGTCCCAAACCATTCCGCGAAAGGCCCGTTGTGAAACACAAATTCCAGATCCGAGGCACGCACCACGGCGACACCAACACCAATGGCGCGCAACAGTTGCTCATTGATTGCCAGTATGCTCATGCCGCAGTCCGGACGACGATGATGGACCGTTTGCCCTCAATTGCGGCGAGCGCTGTTTTGATATCCCCGTCCGACATGCCATGGGCGCTCAGCGCATCGCCGAACAGTTCCGCCATGACGTCAAATTCATCATGTGAGATGTTCAGATGCCGGTGAACAGCTTCAATTCTGTCGTCGTTGAATGATGCAGGTCCTCCGATTAGCGAAGACACAAACTTCGTCTGATGGTCAATCAAACGGGGCATATCAATGTCCTCGAAGTAATGGCCGATGTCGTCAGAATCCAATGCCATCTCATAGAAGGTCATCACGACGCGGCTGATTGTTTTGAAGCCGCCATACTTTTCATAAAGTGTCTGTGTCACACGAATACCCGCGCGTTACTGATCAATAACACCACAACTCTATATCAAATTGATATTTTTGTTAACGTTTATGATCAGTATGCTCCGACCGGAAAAGAGTTTTCAGGCAAGTCAATTGAAAACTGCCGCAGGTCTTTGCATCCGAATAACTTAAAACAGTGAAACGAGTAGATGAAGCCAACACACCCACCTGGTTTCAAAAGCTTCTCCTGCCCCTTCATCCTTCATGTGATTTTCAGTGGCGGCATCGGTGAATCAAACCGTTCTGCACCCGTGCACCAAAGATCATCACAGTTAGGAAGACTATGGCGGAGAGACAGGGATTCGAACCCTGGAGACGGTTTCCCGCCTACACACTTTCCAGGCGTGCGCCTTCGACCACTCGGCCACCTCTCCGTGCCGGCGATATGTGAACCAATGTCGTCAGATTTGCAAGGCCCCAATGCGGCGAAAAATCGGGAATGACCCAAATAAGTTGCCCTGCCCCCGTGCGGCTTTCACCGTACCATTTCAGAGCGTTCCAAGGACGTTGGATAACGCCGTTAAACTTCGTCACCAGCGTCGGGATCCAAATCAGCCTCTGTCAGGTCAGCGGACTTTTCTGATGGGGCCTCAGGCTTGCTTTCCACGGGTTTGGCAGGGTCTCTCTGATCTTTGACATCCGCCTGCAAAGCTTCGGGATTGCGCAACCAGATGTCGCGCTGAGCAAACGGAATCTCGATACCCGCGTCCGAGAATCTGCGGTTGATCTCGTGGTTCATGTCGGACTTCACCGACAGCACCCAGTTTACGTCACGCAGGATTGCGCGGATCTCGAAATCAAGGGAATCCGCGCCAAAGCCCTGAAACACAACACTGGGCGCCGGGTTTGCCAAAACCATCGGATGGTTATTGGCGATCTCACCCAGAATGGTTTCGACCTGGCGCGTATCGGTACCGTAGGCGACACCAACGGGCACGATGACACGCCCAATTGTGTTGCCTCGGGTATAGTTCGTCACCACGCCGCTGATCAGATCCGAATTTGGAACGATCACATCTGTTCGGTCGAAGGTTTCGATCCGGGTCGAGCGGACCGAGATATCGCGCACATAACCCATCATACCGTTCACATCAATCCAGTCCCCTTTGGAAATGGGGCGTTCCACCAAAAGGATGATGCCAGAGACAAAGTTGGACACGATAGTTTGTAGACCAAAGCCAATGCCGACCGACAAAGCACCGGCGACAATCGCAAGCGACGACAGGTCAAACCCGGCCACCATGATTGCCACAAGCGCAGCGAGAAATATGCCGACATAGCCCGAACCGGCCACGATCGCGTTTTGGCCACCCGGATCAATTTTGGTCTTCGGCAGAAGTGAATTGCGCAACCCGCTTTGCAGCAACCGTGTCAACGCGTAACCGATTGCGAAGACAGCTACAAAGGTCAGGAAGTTGGTTGGTGAAATCGTGACACCGCCAACGTCGAAACCAAGTAGTAAGCGTGACCACGCTTCCAACAGATCGGTTTCACGCGCTCCCCAATATATCGCCAGAATAGGCAGCGCAATTATGGCCAGTGCAAAACCGACGAGTACCGCAAAAAGAGACTCACGAGCCGCGTCCCCTTGCCCGGTAATCCAGCCGTAAATCTGGCTGATGAATCTTTGCAGGATGACCAACGCCCCGATGAGCACCAGGGTCTTCACAGCGGGGAACACGATTGCTTCGGCCGCATTGGTGTACCCAAAGATCGCCAGAATAGGAGACGCTATCCCCAATAGGAACAATGCCCGGCGCAAGAACTCGACCAATTGGCTGAAGCCTGCCGCTCGAGTTGATGCAGATTGGTCAGGCGGACCGTCCGTGGTGCGAATCTGGCGTATGCGCAGCAGCAACAAAGCTGTTGCGACAATGACCGGGAAACTGACAACGGCTCGGGTCGCATCCGAGATGTTTTCGATCCGTTCGAACAGCAGTGCCAATTCGTGCAAAATCAGCATCACGGCAAGCAGGTCGATGTACAGGCGCAGCTCTCTTATTTTTGCAGCGGACAGCCGTTTGAACCCCTGCGACGCGCCGATCACATATACCTGCCGACCAATCCAGTCGTAGAACAGGATTATCCCTGCCCAATACGGGATGTTTTGCAGCAGCAGGCTTCCCCTCAGTCCCGTAACACCAGTCAGGCTTATCGCAGTTACCGCGGCCAGAACCCCAATCCAAGGCAACAGAATGCGTAAAAGCGAAATGACGAAAGACCAAACCCCAGTGCCGGACCCGCCCCAAAGCCTTAAGTATTCCCCCCCACGTTCGGACCACTTTTTGCCAAAAATCAGCAGTACAGCTGAAAGGGCCAGCAGTACGAAAATTGCCAATCCGCGGTCACGGATTTGTTCGCGCACAACGTCTGAACGAAAGTTGGTGATCGTTTCATTTCCGAGGCTCTGGATTGCTTCTTTTACGTCCACCCATGCCGGACCCCAGTATGCGGGGTTTATCGGCGACGGACCTTGTTCAAAGAACTCCTTGGTCTGCCGCGTACGCAGGATCTGATCTATTTCGCTGATCAAACCGTTGGCACGGCTATATGCCTCCTCGGAAATAATCCGCGGCACGCGCAAGCTGTTTAGCTGTTTTTCCAGATGCGCCCGCAACGTTGCAATATCTTCCGGCTCGGTCGCGTCCCCTTCGGGCTTGGGACCAAGCGCGTTGATTTGACTGTCCAACGTGGAAATACGGTCGGTGTTGGCGCTTCTCGCTCTGTTAAAGTCGTCCCTGTAACTATTAATTTCTGAACGTAAATTTTCCAGAGCTGCGTCCGAGGCGCGGTTCGCCTCGATCACATCTTCTGCACGGTCCGCCGTTTTCAACCATCCCTGATAATATTCGCTCTGCCGGTTACTCAGCTGCGCATCCGCGCCGCCTGCGAACCCAACTAGGCACAGAAAGAACAGGATAAGAAACAGGCGGACCTGCGCCAGCATCATACGTCCTCGAACACGCCCGGAATGCTTCGGGGGGCCTCGGTCATCCAATCCGGTACCGGCAGTTCCTTCTCGCGCAGGAATTCCGGGTTGAACAGCTTGGACTGATAGCGGGTTCCGTAGTCACACAGAATGGTAACGATGGTGTGGCCCGGCCCAAGATCCTTTGCCAGACGCACCGCTCCGGCCATGTTGATGGCGGTCGAGCCACCCATGACCAGCCCTTCCTCGCGCAGCAAATCGAAGATCAGCGGCAACGCCTCATTATCCGTCATCTGGTACGAGAAGTCCGGCTTGAAGCCCTCAAGGTTCTTGGTGATGCGCACTTGACCGATGCCTTCGGCAATGGAACTGCCTTCCATCGCGATTTCACCAGTGGTGTAGTAAGAATAAAGCCCTGCCCCCATCGGATCGACCAGGCCAATTTTCACACCTTTGGGCTGCAACGCGTCGGCCACGCCGGCCAGAGTTCCGCCAGAGCCAACAGCGCAGACAAAACCATCGACCTTGCCGTCTGTTTGCTCCCAGATTTCAGGGCCGGTTGTTTCCACATGCGCCTGACGGTTGGCAACATTGTCGAACTGGTTTGCCCAAATCGCGCCATTGGGTTCGGTTTTTGTCAATTGCTCGGCCAAACGACGCGAATAGTGCACGAAGTTGTTGGGGTTGCGATAGGGTGCGGCCGGAACCTGAACCAACTGCGCACCCGCAAGGCGCAGCATGTCTTTCTTTTCTTCCGACTGGGTTTCCGGGATTACAATCACCGTCTTGAACCCCATGGACGCACCGACCAGTGCCAGACCAATCCCGGTGTTGCCCGCCGTTCCCTCGACAATCGTGCCGCCGGGCTTCAACTCGCCTCGGGCTACCGCATCACGGATGATGTAAAGCGCCGCACGGTCCTTGACGGACTGGCCGGGATTCATGAACTCGGCCTTTCCGAGGATCTCACAACCGGTTTCTTCACTGATGCGCTTCAACCGGATCAGTGGTGTTTTCCCGACTGCGTCGGCAAGGTCTCGTGCAATGCGCATGGCGCCCTCTTGTCGTTTGGTATCAGAGAAGATTTACAGCCGCGCCGCCGCGACCACAAGCATGATAGTCATGCGCGCAACCTGTCCCGGTGGCGCGCCAGCCAATAGGCCAGTGCCACAAGTTGTACGTCTTTGAAAACATGACGATCCGTCATCTCTATGAACGTATCAAAAGGCAGTATCTGACTTCGAATATCTTCGCCTTCGGTATCAAGGCCGCCAGTTGTGGTGGTATGGGTCAAGTCACCCAATCCGACATACAGATACATGAACCCGGTGGAAGACCCGCTAGACGAATATGCCCCGCCCGCGTACTCAAGCCGGTCAAACGTTACACCTGCTTCTTCCATCGCCTCACGATGGGCTGCTTGTTCCGGCTCTTCGCCTGGATCTATCATCCCGGCCACGGCCTCCCACAGCCAGGGTTCGGGGTCGTTGATCAAAAAGGCCGGTGGCCTGAATTGTTCGACAACAAGCACAGTATCGCGCACCGGATCGTAAGGCAGAACGGACACTGCACTGCCTTGCATCAGGCTGCCCCGCTGCAGCACGGGGCCCATGGTGCCATCATGCTGCCGATGCTGAAGGTCAACCTCTTCCATCCCGAAATAGTTCACATAGGCACGATCGTGGCGATGCACGATAACGTCCTTGCTTGTATCTCTCAGATCGCCAGTGCGCCGTTTGCCCGCAAGAATCTTGGCCCAGGCCCGTGTTTGGATCGCGCGAATATTGCCAGCCATGTCCTGAGGCTTCAGCCGGCCGAAATACGCCATCTCTTCTTCTGCAGCCAGAGCGGTGATCTCACCCAACCGGTCCGCCCACCGTTGCAAAGACCAGGGGCCGTCCGGCTCCCAACTGCCTGGTGCAGGGAAAAAGACCTGTGCTTCCTGTTTGGTCCCGTCATGCAGAACCACCTTTACGGGTGTCAGGTCATAATCAAACGCACCCTCATAAAATGCCAACCGAGCCAGGTCTTCGGACGACAAATCTTGAACGAATACGCCTTGGGCGCTGTCACCCCCTGACGTCTGGATCATAGGAAAATCCTGACCCTGAACAGCCCAAACGGCATGATCAGGCAACATCGCCGTTTGAACTGAAATCTCTTGAAAAGAGCGGCCCAGAACACGTTCGAGCAACGGCAAATACCGCAGCGTTCCATAGAAAAATAAGTTAGGCAAACTCGAACTCTCAGATAATGGATTGCTTCAACGCCATTGGCGGTGGGCCTGTTCGGTGGCCAAACCGGCAACAACTGACCCAATAGCAAACGCAAGAAGTATTTCAGGTGTGATCAGCAGTTTGCCATAATCGACCCCGATTTTGAAAATAGCCAGAACCGCCTCGAAGGGACCGCCATATCTGTTGCGCATGGCGAGGCGGAACATCTCGTAACACCCCTGCACGAACAAGGCCCAGAAAACCAACGACGCGACACCCGTCAGGCCATTGTTGATCCCCGCCGTCCATCCTCGCCCGGCGCGTTTACCCATGATGGTCCAGCCGCAGACCGCGCCTAACGCCATGTTCACATAGGTAAAGTAACCATAGTCCTTACCCTCTTCACCATTGTCGATGATCATCCCAGAGACAACGAAAGCCAGCACGACAAGGCAAAGAGCGGCGACAAGACGCGAGGCTGTGGGCATATGACAGTCCGTTCATTAACTTGGTTTTGCTATGGTGATCTGTGTCACATCACAATTGCTTGTGTCAAAGGCCGCGCCACATGCGGTCAAATAATAATTCCACATGCGGCGAAAACGCTCATCAAAGCCCATCTCAGCAATTTGATCCCACTTGTCGTTGAACGTCTCGTACCAGCGGCGCAGTGTCAGGTCATAGCTTTTGCCAAACTCTTTCGAATTCACCACACTCAAGCCAGCCTGGTCGATCTGTTGTCGCAAGATCGACGGCGACGGAAGCATTCCGCCTGGAAAGATATATTTCTGAATGAAATCAACGCCATTCTTGTAGTAGTCCCAGCGATGATCACCCACGGTAATGATCTGCAACGTCGCTTGCGCACCGGGTTTTAGTCGCTCTCGTACCGTTTCGAAATAAACGGGCCAATATTTTTGACCGACGGCCTCGAACATCTCGATTGAAGCTATGCCGTCATATTGGCCCTGTTCGTCGCGGTAATCTTGCAACTTGAACTCTACCAGATCTGATAACCCTGCCTTTTCAATACGTTCTTTGGCATACTTGAACTGCTCTTGGCTGATCGTCAAACATGTGACGCGCAGGCCACGTTCCTTGGCGGCGTATTCCGCAAACCCACCCCAGCCGCAGCCGATTTCCAGTATGTGATCGCCCGGCTTCGCGCCCATCTCATCTACAAGGCTTGCATATTTCGCGGTTTGTGCCTTTTCCAAGCTTTCTTGCCCTGTTTCGAAGATCGCACTGGAATAGGTCATCGTCTCGTCCAGCCACAGGCCGTAAAAATCATTGCCCAGATCGTAGTGATACGAGATGTTTTTCTTTGCCTGCGCCCGGTTGTTGCGGTGCAGCCAAAATCTTAGCCGTTCATAGGCTTGTACCAGGAACTTGCCCGTAAACCCATCATATACGGTTTCAGAGCCCAAATGCACGACATCCATGAAGGATCGCAGGTCGGGCGTGCTCCAGTGACCATCAAGATAGGCGTCGGAAAAGCCCAGCTCTCCTTCGCGGATCAAACGCGCAAAGACGTCATCGTCATGGACATCGACCTGAGCCACCGGCCCCGGCTTAGTGCCTTCGGCGCGAAATGTTCGGCCATCTGGCAGCGTGATATCCAGACGCCCATGTTCCATATTGGTCAGCATCTTGAAGACTTGCGCGAAATATCTGGGCAGATCATTCTGCCCTTCGGTTGTCGTCAGGATCATCCGCTCTCCCCTCTGCGGTATTGATGTAAGGCTAGGCCGCGATTCTGTTTCTGGCAAGTTTTCAATTCCTTAGTGGGATTTTCGGCTTTCATATGCGCTCAGCGCACGGGTTCGCCCCTCGGCCAAAGCAACAATCGGTGCAGGATAATCTGCGTCTGGGCGCAAACCCCAAGACTTTGGAACAGCCTCAAAATACGAAATGGCCGTGTCGCTCGGGCTTTTCTCGCCTTCAGCGATCCAGCGCTTCAGATAAGTTCCATCCGGATCGAACTTCTCAGCCTGCGTCTGCGGGTTGAAAATGCGAAAGAACGGTGCCGCGTCAGGGCCCGAGCCCGCTACCCATTGCCATCCCATTGCGTTGCAGGCCGGGTCCCAATCGATCAGGCAGTCATCGAACCACTGCATTCCGATTTTCCAGTGTGCCATCAAATGCTTGGTCAGGTAACTGGCGACAATCATCCGGGTTCGGTTGTGCATTCGGCCCGTGACATACATTTGCCGCAAGCCTGCGTCGACCACGGGGACACCGGTTCTTGCCTGCGTCCACGCAACAACTTCGGGGTGGTTAGGATCTGTGTTCCACGGAAAACTGTCCCATTCCGGCTTCCAGTTGCCCGTGACCAACTGTGGCGTGTGGTACATCAGGTGATAGGCAAACTCGCGCCAAACAAGCTGGCGCAGGAAGGCATCAGTGCCTGATACGCCCATCAATGCGGCCTGCTGAACCCGATGCCAGACTGTGCGCGGGCCTATCTCGCCCAGCGAGAGATATTCCGACAGATTGGATGTTCCGTCCATATCCATCCGATCGCGGTGTTTGGAATACAGCGCAACACGGTCCAAAAACACGTTTAGATGTTCGTGGGCAGCTTGCTCGCCGGGGTGTACATAGGGGCGCACGATCGACGCGCCCCTGTTCATGGCACGACCCAACTGCCACTTGTGAAGTTCTTCAGTTGATGGCCACTTTGCAGGAGCAAGCAATCCCGTCACAGAGGCGTCAGGCGCAGGTACATCTCGCCCTTGAACAGCGCGCCACATGGGCGTGTAGACACGAAACGGCTGGCCGGTTTTGGTCGCCACAGTCCAGGGTTCAAACAGCAAATGCCCGGCAAAGGATTTTGCCATGACACCCTGTTCCGTCAACACTGACTTGATCTTTTTGTCGCGCGCTATCGATGCGGGATCATAAGATCGGGACCAATAGACAGCGCCGGCACCTGTCTCTTGGATGAGAGCTTGCAATTGGGCCAGCGCGTCGCCGCGACGCAGGATCAATCGGCTGCCGAGACCGTCAAGGGATCTGGAAAACGCCTCCAACCCCAACCCCAAGCGCCACTTTGGGGCGGCCCCCAACTGTTCGACAAGGTCATCGTGAAGAAAGACCGGAACAACCGGGCGACCGCTTTCTGCCGCTGCGGTTAAGGCTGGATGGTCCGACAGGCGCAAATCCCGTCGGAACCACATAATAATCGGAGTGTGCTCGTCTTTCATGTCCGCCCTGAGGTTTTCATCGTACTACGAAGGCTCAGGGAAAGTGGATCACAAAACGCGTTCAAGTGCATCTAAAAGCTGATCAATTTCCTGTTGCGAGGTATAGTGCGTGAAGCTCACCCGCAACACACCCTGCTCTGGCTCGACCCCCATGGCCTGCAACGCACGTACGGCATAAAAATCACCACCGCTCGCCATGACGCCGTATTGGGACAGTTCCTCGGCAACAGGGCCCGCAGGTCGGTTCAGGGACAACGCAACTGTCGGTGCGCGCCGGGTCGCATCGGATGTTCCGATCAGGCGGACTGCGTTGCGATCCTTGACAGCATTCAACACAGGTTGCAGCAAAGACACTTCGCGCATGCGCATCAGGTTATGCACAAACTCGCCTTGCGCGGCTGCGTCACTGTCTGGCCCACCATGATGTGCATTTAGCAGTTCGACATAATCCGCCATGCCTGCACTGGCTGCGATCTGCGCGTGATCCGGACCTGCTGGGGTAAAGCGCTTGTGCAGAACATCACCGTTGAAATAATGCGCCTGATTGGGCAGCAACTCTCCTATCGTGCGGCGGATGACCATGCAGCCCTGATGCGGACCATAGGTTTTGTAGGCAGAAAACAAATAGATATCCGGCCCCAGATCTCCAACATTCGGGAAACCATGCGGGGCGTAAGATACGCCGTCCACACATACAAATGCACCGGCGGCATGCGCAATGGCGGTGATTTCCGTTACTGGGTTGATCTCACCCACCACGTTTGAACAATGCGGGAAACAAACCAGACGAACCTTTTCGTCCAGCATGTTCTCTAAGTCCTGAGGGTTCAGCGAGCCGCTTTCAGGATCAATCTGCCATTCCTTTATCTCGATCCCTGCCTCGGCCAAACGCCGCCAAGGACCAGAGTTAGCCTCGTGATCCTGATTTGTTACGACAATAGCTTCGCCTGGCTTCATCCATTGCCGGAACGCCTGCGCCAGAACATAGGTGTTTTGCGTTGTCGAAGGGCCAAAGCTCAGCTCATCTGTGTCGACGCCCAGAATTGCAGCCACGCGGACGCGGGCCTCGTCCATTTCCGCACCACCCAGACGGCTTGCCTCGTAAGGCGCATAGGGTTGGACTTTGCGTTGGGTGTAAAACCGCGTCAGCCTATCGATCACCGGTTTACACGTGTAAGACCCACCTGCGTTTTCAAAGAACGCCTGCCCTTGCAAGCTGGGTTCGGAAAAAGCCGGGAACTGCGCCCGCACGAAGTCAATATCCAGAGAGCTCATGCCTCATTGCTCCTTATTATTTCGCATTTTGATCAATGAGATACCCGCACATGTTTCCGGGCGTCTCAGAAATCACGGCAGGTCTTCCAGCCCAGCCTGTAGTCGCACGTCAAAGTGGCGAACTACGGGGCAGCTCTTTCGTAAAAAGAGCACGGACACTTAGACAGTCGCATCCATGACCGTCAAGGCGCAGCACAAAAGAAAACCCCGGCACAGCGCCGGGGTTTTGTAAGCGGTTCAGCGTCTGGTTTAACCCTGAACTTTGGTATACGTCCCCTCGCCCGCCAGAATTCCGCGGAATCCGCCGGGTTCGTCCAGACCGAAGACTATCAGAGGCAGATTGTTGTCGCGCGCCAGCGCAATGGCCGAGGCATCCATAACGCGCAGGCGCTTGGCCAGAACATCATCGTAGGTCACGGTGTCATACCGCACGGCGTCGGCGTGTTGTTTGGGGTCTTTGTCATAAACCCCATCAACACCGTTTTTACCCATAAAAATGGCCTCGCACGCCATTTCATTGGCGCGCAGAGTGGCTGCAGTGTCTGTGGTGAAATACGGGTTGCCGGTGCCGGCAGCGAAAATGCAAACCCGCTTTTTCTCTAGGTGCCGTACCGCGCGGCGGCGGATATAGGGTTCACACACCTCATCCATGCGAATGGCCGAGATCACGCGGGTGAACACTCCGATTTCCTCTAGTGCCGACTGCATTCCCAGTGCGTTCATTACAGTGGCCAGCATACCCATATAGTCGGCTGTGGTCCGCTCCATTCCTTGCGCCGATCCGCTCAGCCCCCGGAAGATATTGCCGCCGCCAATGACCATGCAGATCTCGACGCCCAGATCGTGAACCGACTTCACTTCTTGCGCGATGCGCTGAACTGTTGGCGGGTGCAGGCCGAATCCCTGATCTCCCATCAACGCCTCGCCCGAGATTTTCAGCATCACCCTGTTATACTTTGTTTTCGGGGATTCAGCGGTTTCTAACGAAGGGGAAAGGCTCATGTTGCGCTCCGGGCTGGCACGGGTTTAATTTCCGGCGCAAAATGAAGCAAAAGCTCCGCAGGTTCAATGCGGTTGGTGAGGATTGAGGCAACCGCACATGACCCAGCAATCAACGGCACAGTATTTTCAACACCTGCCTCCTGTTCCCGATGACAAACCGGTCCTGATTGCAGGTCCGACCGCTTCCGGAAAATCCGCCCTGGCGCTTGAGGTTGCCGAACGATTTGGTGGCGTGATCGTCAACGCGGATGCCAGCCAGGTGTATGATTGCTGGCGGGTTGTCTCGGCGCGCCCGTCAGAAGAAGAAGAAGCCCGCGCGCCACATCGCCTGTATGGTCACATTGCATACGATCAGGACTATTCGACCGGGCATTGGCTGCGGGAGGTAACGCCCTTGCTGAGCGGTGCGCAACGCCCGATCATTGTGGGCGGCACCGGTTTGTATTTCACCGCGCTGACCAAAGGCATGGCACAGATCCCTGCCACCCCAGCAGAGATACGGGCTGAGGCAGACCAGATCTCACTGCCTGAGCTCATTACAGGGGTCGATGATGAAACACTGGCCGGTCTGGACGTACAGAACCGGGCGCGTGTGCAGCGCGCCTGGGAAGTGCAGCGCGCCACCGGACGCAGCCTGCTGTCCTGGCAGTCCGACACTCCGCCGCCGGTTCTGAATCTGAAAGACACAGTGCCGATTGTGTTAGACGTTGATAAGGCTTGGCTTTTGGCACGAATAGAACGCCGGTTTGATCAAATGCTAGAGCAAGGCGCTATTGAAGAGGTACGCGCAATGCTGGACAGGTTTGATCCCAACCTGCCAGCCTGCAAAGCAATCGGGGTACCAGAGCTCAGAGCGTATCTGAGCGGCTCAATGACGCTCGATCAAGCCCGCGATCGCGCAACGATTGCGACACGACAATTCGCTAAACGACAACGCACCTGGTTTCGAGCTCGCATGAAGGCATGGAATCACATCGACCCCTCAAAATTATACCAAACTTGACTCCTTTCTGGACTTGTCCGAAAAAGATCTCATAACAAATTGTTTTTGAATACTTTTTTCCCTGACCTTGCGCCATACATGGAAGCTGTACCGCACAAACCCAAAGCTCGCCGCAGTTGCGAAGCAAGGTGTTCAACATAGCGAGAATGTCGTTTTTGTACTCTCAATGACGAATTCGAACATTGACCTAGCCTGAATTCTGGTGCCGAATACTGCCATGGGGATGCTCAGAGACCAACAATCAGAACCCTTTAGTCTGGCGACAGGTAACAACCAAGTCGCGTAGAAGCATAATCAATCAACAAAATCTAATGTCACAGGGAGACATCTATGACGAATGACGTAACCACCAATGACAAGGTGCACTGGGCGGCCGAGATGCACGCACAGGAATACCGTGACGGCAAGCTGAGCCGTCGTGAGTTCCTGGCCCGCGCCACTGGTCTGGGCGTTACCGCAGCCGCCGCCTACGGCATGATCGGCATGGCAGCACCAGCTTACGCCGAAGGCGAAGATGCCAAGAAAGAAGGCGGTACCCTACGCGTTCAACAGGAAGTACGCGCGCTGAAAGATCCGCGCACTTATGACTGGTCGCAAATCGCCAACGTATCACGTGGAACGCTGGAATATCTGGTCGAGTACAACTCGGACGGTACATTCCGCGGCATGCTGCTGGAAGGCTGGGAAGTCAACGAAGACGCGACTGTTTACACTCTGAAAGTCCGTCCGGGCGTCAAGTGGAACAACGGCGACGACTTCACAGCGGACGACGTGGCTCGCAACGTCGCGCGCTGGTGTGACAAGAGCTCGGAAACCAACTCGATGGCTGGTCGTTTTGCGACACTGGTTGACGCGGACACAGGCCAGGCCGTTGAAGGTGGTATCGTGGTTGTTGACGCAAATACTGTCCAACTGAACCTGCCTGCATCGGACATCTCGTTGATCGCGGGTATGGCTGACTATCCGGCGGCCATCGTTCACAGCTCGTTCAACGAAACCGACCTACTGAACAATGTCGGCACAGGCCCATACCTGATGAGCGAGTTGGAAGTCGGCGTGAAAGCCGTACTAACACGCAACGAAAACCACACCTGGTGGGGTGAAGAGGTCTTTGGTCGCCCGGCGCTGGACAGCATCGAGTATATTGACTACGGCACCGACCCGTCTGCTTGGTTGGCGGCATTGGAATCCGACGAAGTCGACATGCTGTATGAATCAGTCGGTGAATTCATCGACGTGATGGACGGTCTTGGCTATGTAAAGTCCGAGGTTGTCACGATGAACACTATCGTAATCCGCCCGAACCAGCTGGCAGAAGTCGACGGCAAGCAGCCCTACGCTGATAAACGTGTGCGTCAGGCGTTGCAAATGGCCGTAGACAACGCTGTTTGCCTTGAGCTGGGTTTTGGTGGCCGTGGCTCGCCTGCCGAAAATCACCATGTCGGCCCGATCCACCCGGATTATTTCGAACTGCCACCGCAGAAAGTTGATCCGGAAGGTGCACGCAAGCTTATGGAAGAGGCCGGCATGGCCGATTTCGAGCACGAATTGATCTCGATCGACGACGACTGGCGTCGGAATACAACCGACGCTGTCGCCGCTCAGCTGCGTGACGCAGGTATCAAGGTCAAGCGGACGGTTCTTCCGGGCAACACCTTCTGGAACGACTGGGCGAAGTACCCGTACAGTTCGACCAACTGGAACCACCGGCCGTTGGGCGTTCAGATTTGGGCACTGGCCTATCGTTCTGGAGAGGCTTGGAACGAATTCGGATGGGCTAACCCGGAGTTCGACGCGCTGCTAACCCAAGCGCTGGCCATTGCGGATGCCGACAAACGGCGCGAAGTGGTCGCCAAGGGCGAAGCGATGATCCAAGAAGAAGGCGTAACAATCCAGCCTTACTGGCGGTCGCTCTATCGTCACATGAAGGACGGTCTGGTCGGTACCGACATGCACGTGTCGTTCGAGCACCATCACTATAAGTGGGGTTGGGCCGCGTAAAGCCAGCCTGCTTCTCACTAGGGGCGCCTGATCGGGCGCCCCTTTCCAGCCGCAGACGTTGCCGACACGGGGTCGGATGTCCGAGGCCAGAAAATGGTCCACTGATCTGCGGAACACCCGAACAACAGGGGCCAACATGGGACTCTTTATCCTCCGACGGTTCGGCGTGATGCTACTTACGGCATTATGTCTTACTTTCGTGGTCTTCTTTTTGACCAACCTCTACCCGAACCTTGAAAAGCTGGCCAAAACCCAAGGCAACCAGCGGATGTCAGACGAGCAAGTTGAAACTTGGCTGGACAATCGAGGCTACCTGCAACCCACACTGATCAAATACGGCCAGTGGCTTGGCGTGATGCCGGGCTTCACAAAAACACTGGACGACGGGACTTTTCTGGGCTCTTGCGTACGACCCGGTTCGACCGAGGAAAACACGCCCCGCTATTGTGGTGTTCTGCAAGGAAACTGGGGCTATTCCACAGTTTTCAAGGACGAGGTTGGTAAAATCGTCGGTGTGCGGCTTGGCAATACCGGCTACTTGATGTTCTGGGTTCTGGTTCTGATGGTGCCTTCGGCGCTGCTTGTTGGTGTGCTGGCGGGGATGCGCGAAGGATCTGCCATGGATCGGTCGCTGTCGACCTTCTCGATCATCACGACCGCGACGCCTGAATATGTATCCGGCGTGATTTTCATCGCGATCTTCACCTCTTCGACCGTCGGCCTGAAATGGTTCAAGGGCACGGCGACGTCGGCAATGGAAAACCCGACATTCGAGAACTTCTTCCTGCCGGTTCTGACAATCTCGCTCTATGGGATGGGTTACATCGCCCGCATGACGCGCGCCTCGATGACCGAGGTGATGACCGCGCAATATATCCGAACCGCGCGCCTCAAGGGTGTGTCCTTCGGCAATATCGTCATGAAGCACGCGTTACGTAATGCGCTGATCGCGCCTTTCACGGTCATCATGCTGCAGTTCCCGTGGCTGCTGAATGGTGTCGTGATCGTCGAGACCCTGTTTAACTACAAGGGCTTTGGCTGGGCGCTGGTTCAGGCGGCAGGCAACAATGACATCCAGCTGTTGCTGGCGATTTCTGTCGTGTCGGTTTTTGTGGTGCTGTTCACCCAGCTGATCTCGGATATCGGCTACGTTTACCTTAACCCGCGTATCCGCATTTCTTAAGGAGGGTGAGATTATGGAACCATTGACCTGGACCGGCTCTATCGCCTTCCTGAACCCATTGTTGATGATCGCATTGGCTGCACTGATTATCTCAATCGTAACGTGGATCGTTGCCAGTATCTTTCTGCCAGAGCAGCAAATAGTCGTAAATTCGGATGGATCCGTCAGTTCGAGCGGCGGCATCCGTGGCCTGATTAACCTTGCGTTGCAGTACAGTTTCCTGGCCTGTGTCGGATTGGCGCTCGCTTATCTGGTGCTTGGTGTCCTTATGGGCACCGGCGCCGGAATAATCGGCGCGATTTCACAGCAGTTCCTGCCCGTTTGGGTGGCATTGATCATCATGTTTGCCATGTCCATCGCGTTTAAACGGCGCCTGGGACTGTATGGCAAACTTTACGACAGCCCAATCGGCATGATCGGCTTTGGCCTTGTGATGTTCTGGGTGTTCACCGGCATCTTCGGCGCACTGGACCTGATCGTTACACATGACCCGCTTGTTCAGCTGTCTGGCATGAAGAACAAGGTCCCCGGCACGCCTATTCCAAACCCTGAAGAAGGCCAGTTTGCCTGGTATCTTCTGGGCGGAGACAATCTGGCACGGGACGTATTCAGCCGCATGGTCAGCGGTGCCTGGATCGTGGTGCAGATTGCTCCACTGGCGACGATGTTTGCCTTTATGGTGGGTATCACCTTGGGTCTGCCTGCGGGATACTATGGTGGTCGCCTCGACACGTTCCTGTCGTTTCTGGCAAACCTGATCCTCGCTTTCCCGGTCATTCTGCTGTTCTACCTGTTGGTGACACCGGAAATCGTGGCGACAGGTGTGCCGAACTATATGGCAGCCGTGTTGTTCATCTTCCCAATCCTGTTCATCGGAGTATTGTTGAATTCGCGCTATTATACGCGCCCGAATTTCCGCACGCCTCTGTTGATCGGGGTTCTGGGTGTAGCGATATGGTTGTACCTGTCACTGATCTCGACTGGCGGTTACATCATCAACACCGAGAGTTATCGAATTTGGGGCCTGCCCACCTATCTGGATCTGTTCGACATTCCAGGCGGTATTCTGGTGGTGTTCGTTTCAGTTGTGTTCGTCAACTCGCCCACGGTATTCCGTATCGTGCGTGGTCTGGCACTGGACATCAAAACCCGGGATTACGTCGCGGCGGCGCAAACCCGTGGCGAAGGACCCTGGTACATCATGCTGTGGGAGATCCTGCCCAACGCGCGAGGTCCACTGATCGTCGATTTCTGTCTGCGTATCGGGTATACAACGATCCTTCTGGGAACTTTGGGTTTCTTCGGACTAGGCCTTCCACCTGAAAGCCCGGATTGGGGATCCACGATCAACGAGGGGCGCAAGCTTCTGTCGATCTACCTGCACCCTGCCCTTCCGCCTGCCTTTGCCCTGCTGTCGCTGGTTCTTGGTCTGAACCTGCTGGCTGACGGTCTGCGCGAAGAAAGTCTGAAGGACTGATGTGATCGAGGCCGGGGGCTCTGCCCCCGGACCCCCGAGGTATTTTTAGCCAGATGAAGGGGATCCCCGCATTTGGTGAGGAGTAAGCAAAATGAGCAAGATGGCGGAATATGACGGCCCGATCCTGGAGATCGACAAGCTGTCAATTTCATTCTTTACCCGCCTGCGGGAAATTCCCGCCGTGATGGACTTCTCGGTCAGTGTGCAGCCCGGCGAGGCTGTGGGCTTGGTCGGCGAATCCGGGTGCGGAAAATCAACCGTGGCGCTGGGTGTCATGCAGGACCTGGGCAAGAACGGTCGGATCGTGGGTGGTACGATCAAGTTCAAAGGTCGGGATCTGGCGGAAATGTCGGCGGAAGAATTGCGCGACATTCGCGGCAATGAAATCGCGATGATCTATCAGGAACCGATGGCCTCGCTGAATCCGGCGATGAAAATCGGCAAGCAGCTGATGGAAGTGCCGATGATCCACGAAGGCGTGAGTGCGGAAGAAGCCTATTCACGGGCATTGGAAGTGGTGACGGATGTGCGTCTGCCTGACCCGGAGCGTATGCTGAATTCTTTCCCGCATCAGCTTTCAGGTGGTCAACAGCAGCGGATCGTGATCGCGATGGCGCTGATGTCAAAACCGGCGCTGCTGATCCTGGACGAGCCTACAACGGCGTTGGACGTGACTGTTGAGGCCGCGGTGGTCGAACTGGTCAAGGACCTGGGTAAAAAGTACGGCACGTCGATGCTATTCATTTCGCACAACCTCGGTCTGGTGCTGGAAACGTGCGATCGTCTGTGCGTGATGTATTCGGGTGAAGCGGTCGAGCGCGGCTCGATCAAGGACGTCTTTGACGAGATGCAACACCCCTACACGCAGGCGCTGTTCCGCTCGATCCCTTTGCCGGGTGCCGACAAGAACTCTCGCCCACTGGTAGCCATTCCGGGGAACTTCCCCCTGCCCCATGAGCGGCCTCCAGGCTGTAACTTTGGGCCGCGCTGCGACTATTTCGAAGAAGGGCGCTGCGACGCAAAAGACATTCTGATGGAGGCTGTGCCCGGAAACGACAGGCACCACACGCGCTGTCTGAAATTCCAGGAAATCGACTGGAACGCCCCCATCACCGTGGGTGAGCAGAAAGAAAAAGGTGAGATCGGTCGGACCGTCCTGAAAATGGACAACCTCAAGAAATACTACGAGGTTGCGGCAAATGCTCTGTTTGGTGGCGGCGAAACGAAGGTTGTTAAGGCCAACGAGACGCTGAGTTTTGAGGCCCACGAGTCCGAAACGCTTGCGATTGTTGGCGAGTCCGGCTGCGGCAAGTCTACCTTCGCCAAAGTACTGATGGGGCTTGAAACAGCTACGGACGGTCAAATCCTTCTGGACAACCGCAATATCGAACAGGTGCCCATTGAGGAACGGGATGCCAAGACCGTTGGCGAAGTTCAGATGGTGTTCCAGAACCCATTCGACACGCTGAACCCATCGATGACCGTGGGGCGTCAGATTATTCGCGCGCTAGAGATTTTTGGCGTCGGAAACTCTGAGGCAGAGCGCAAGAAGCGGATGCTGGAGCTGTTGGATCTTGTGAAACTGCCACGTGCCTTTGCAGACCGGATGCCGCGTCAGTTGTCGGGTGGTCAGAAGCAGCGCGTGGGTATCGCGCGCGCGTTTGCCGGTGATGCACGCATTGTGGTAGCGGACGAGCCGGTCTCGGCCCTGGATGTGTCGGTGCAGGCGGCCGTGACCGACCTGCTGATGGAAATCCAGCGCGAGCACAAAACCACCTTGCTGTTCATCAGCCACGACTTGTCCATTGTGCGTTACCTCAGCGACCGCGTGATGGTGATGTATCTGGGCCATGTGGTCGAGCTGGGCACCACCGATCAGGTTTTTGCCCCACCTTACCACCCCTATACCGAGGCGCTGCTGAGTGCGGTTCCAATTGCGGATACCTCGATCGAGAAACAGCATATCGTCCTGGAAGGCGATATCCCTTCTGCCATGAACCCGCCCCCGGGTTGCCCGTTCCAGACACGATGCCGCTGGAAGTCCGAAGTGCCGGATGGACGCTGCGAATCTCATGTGCCACCGGTGCAGACCCTCGCGGATGGGCATCAGGTGAAATGCCATCTAACCGAAGAAATTCTGGCGAAGATGGAGCCGGTGATCAAAGTCGCCGCAGAGTAACCTTGCCAACTAGACCTAAAAAGGGCCGGTCGTTGACCGGCCCTTTCTGTTGGCGCCGTGGTTTGTGGGGAGACAGGCGGCGCTTAGAAATATGCGTGAGTGGCGGTTCCCGGTGTGTCCTCAGCCTGTCATGACATTGTTTCCGAAGTGCATGAATTCTTGGTTCATTCCGGCAACGTCACCGGCCTCAAGCTGCAAGCTGGCACTTTCGAGCATTTTATAGCTTTGCTGCTCTTTCACCCAATCGTCCGCCGATTGCAGCGTGGTCAGTGTGTAAGAGGTGACCTCGTTCAGGTAATGAGTAGGAATGATAACCTTAGGCTTGAGCTTGGACACAATATCATTGCCCTGCTCAAAGCTGAGGATATGTTCAGATCCGTCCACTGGCAGCGTCAGAACATCCACCTGTCCGATGGCATCCCAGAACTCCTGCGGTGGGTTGTGACGGTTGTCGCCCCAGATCAGCGTTCGAATTCCGCCGGTTTCAACCAGATAGACCACCATATCCATGTGGCCCACATTGTTCGGCGGACAGGCTTCTGCCCCGAACTCGGCCAGCGCATTGGTCCAATCGTACCACCCGGGCGCAACGCAGGCGTGCTTGTCTGCAAAGCCGGTGATCTTGAGATCGGCGAATTCAAAATTGCCTACCATCCGGTCCAGCACCATGGTCGAACTTGGCCGTTCAATTGCGTCATGGTCAAAATGCGCGTGCGTCGACAAAGTGATATCCACAGGGATCTGAGGAAACTCGTTTCTGAACCACAAACCCCACGCCCCCGACGGATCATCACGCCAGGGATCGAACAGAGCCGTCGCCCCGTTGGGTGACGTGATCTTGATAGCGCAATGACCGTAATAATCGATACCAACCGCCCCGGTGCTGGCCTGCCCGGTGGACCCCTGCAGGTCGATCACATGGTTGTTGTTCCCGGGTTGCAACCACGCCTGTGATTGCGCTTGGGCTGGGTTCGCCCCCAGGACAGAAGCTGTCGCGCCAACACCAGCAGCGCCTGCCGCCATGAAGAACGACCGTCGTGAAAGCCCCGGTGCCAGATGATCCTTGTCCCCTTTCACGATGGTCGGCTTCAGATCTTTGCGATCCATGGGATGTTCCTCTCTGTTGGATGTGTGCAGTTCGTCCGCACCTCATGACAGAGCGTAACAAGCCAAGGCATATTGGCTCAGACCGAAAAAATAGGGGTGAAATATGGGGGCATTCCCCATATTCGATGTTCACGAAATCGAGAGCAGATGGCTTCGCAGGTTTTGGTCGCGCCCTTCAAGACCCAGCTTTCGGCGGATGTTGTTGCGGTGGAAATCGATTGTCGACGTCTCTCGGGACAGAGCCTTGGCAATGTCTTTGGTTGTTTTTCCAAACATGACCATCTGCGCAATCTCAATCTCGGTCGGGGTCATGACCGCAAATGCGTCTGTTAGTTTATCTGACAGAGACGACGTAATCTCGCTCAGGTTTTTTTCAGCCAGATCGAGATAGACATTCTGTGCCTCGTCATCGGCAAACTGTGCGCGCACTTTCTCAAGATACGGCAAAACCCGGCCACGGACCTGTTCGACGATCTCGAGATCGCGGCTCTTTCGATCATCCTCCAGACTGGACAGCAATACCCGCAATGCGGTGTTGGTTTCCTGCAACTCACGGGTGCGGTCCGAGACACGGGTTTCAAGTTGCGCCAGCGTTTCGTTCAGCTTTTCTTCCAGTGCGCGACGCAGGTAAACCTCTTGCAACAAAGCCAAATCTGACTCGACCATGCGCGCAAACTGGGTCAACCCTTCGCGAAACAACAACGCCCTGCGGTTTTGTTTGCGATCAAGAACGCAGATTGTGCCAAACACCGATCCGTCCGGCCACTTCAAGGGCAGCCCGATGTAGAACGTCATCCCGTGTTCCAGGTCTTCGTTATCGGACCAAACCGGGTCACAGGAGGCATCCTCGACCACCAGTTCTCCGTCCCGTTGAAGCACACCCTGACAATAGAGCTTGGGATTCAACTGAAAACTCATCCCAACCGGATAGGGGTTTTCCGGATGGTCCGATGTAATCAGAACCGCATGATCCGGCGCATCGGTCTTCATGATCAGGCTTGCAGGCACATCTGCCAACTCAGCCACCAGATCAACCAATTGTTGCCAGTTGGCCAGCGTTTCCTTTGGAATCTGTGGATGATCAGTGGGCACGGCGGACCTCAGTTGTGACTGGGCGATACCCGATCAGGTTAGTTGGTCCGAATGCAGAGAATCAAGAAACGCGCCCTCTGCGCCGCAGCATCATGCCTAGCCGCCCCAGATGACCTTCACGTAGTTCTGGGTTTCTTTGTATGGCGGTATGCCACCATGCTTTTCGACCGCCTTTGGACCCGCGTTATAAGCGGCCAGGGCCAGCGGCCACGATTTGAACTTGCGATACTGCCACGACAAATAACGCGCCCCACCCTCAAGGTTTTGCTTTGGGTCGTGTGGGTTGACCCCCAAAAGCTCGGCGGTCTGAGGCATCAGCTGCGCCAGTCCCAGCGCGCCTTTGTGAGATTTCGCCTGCGGGTTCCAACCGCTTTCCTGCTGCACGAGCCGCAGAAACAGATCTTCGGGGATGTTGTGCAACCGGGCTGCCTGACGCGCCAGATCCAGATATTGGCCGCGATACTTGCCGGTATAACGCTTGCTGGTTTGCGCACGCGAGGTTTTGGGCTTGAGACGCTCAGAATCCCGATACTGCGTGGCTGCGCGCGAATCCAACACTTTGGATTGCTTCAGGAAAATATCCTTTCGGCTTTTGGTAGACAGCGTTTGCGCCTGCACAGGCGCAACAGCCAGCACAAGGCAGACAACAGTAAACCCAGCAACCCAAGAACGCATCAATGCCAATCCTGCTCGATCAGAAACCAGTCGGAGTATAGGTATTCCCGACAAAAATGAAAGCTTGGTAAACATCAAAGTAAGACTCTTGTTGAACACTGTTGTATCAACTGTGTTCCAACCACGATGCAGGCCGTATAGGGTCTCACGAAACAAGCCGCGCCGGATTCGGCGCATATACGCGAAACAGAACGAGGAATTACATGGCGGGTTCAGTCAACAAGGTCATTCTGGTAGGTAATCTTGGCCGCGACCCCGAGGTTCGGTCGTTTCAGAACGGCGGCAAAGTGTGCAATCTGCGCATTGCCACCTCGGAAAACTGGAAAGACCGCAACACAGGCGAGCGTCGCGAACGTACGGAATGGCATTCGGTCGCCATCTTCTCAGAGCCTTTGGCCCGCATTGCCGAACAATATTTGCGCAAGGGCAGCAAGGTCTATATCGAAGGTCAGCTGGAAACCCGCAAGTGGCAGGATCAGTCCGGTCAGGACCGGTATTCGACCGAAGTGGTTCTGCGCCCCTATCGCGGTGAACTGACCCTTCTGGACAGCCGTGGCGAAGGTGGCGGCGGCAGTGGCGGTGGTTATGGCGGCGGCCAAGCTGGCGGTGGCTACGGCGACCCTTACGGTGGCCCGTCCAGCTCACCAGCGCCTGCATCGGGTGGAATCGACGACGACGAGATTCCGTTCTAAACGAAACGGAGATACAACATGACATGGTCCTTCTCTCTCGGCCGGTTGCTCGGGTCCGAACTGAGGGTCCATGTCACCTTCTTTCTGCTGTTGGCCTGGGTCGGCTTTGCAGCCTATTCCGTGGGCGGTCTTCCGGCGGCCATCGACCACCTTGTTTTTGTGCTTGCGCTATTTGCTTGTGTGGTTGCGCATGAATTTGGCCATGCCCTCATGGCCCGGCGCTATGGTATCAAAACCCCTGACATTACTCTGCTGCCCATCGGTGGGTTGGCCCGGCTTGAACGCATGCCGGAAAAACCGATGCAAGAGGTCTATGTGGCGCTTGCGGGTCCTGCAGTGAATATCGTCATCTGGATCGTGCTTGTTGCCCTTGGCGCGGGGACGCCCTTTGAAACCTTTTCGCAAATAGACGCGCCCGGCACAGGGTTGTTGGACAGGCTGGCCTATATCAACCTGCTGCTGGCGGCGTTCAATATGATACCCGCTTTTCCCATGGACGGGGGCCGCGTATTCCGCGCCCTGCTCTGCTTGCGTATGGACCGGGTCAAAGCCACCCGCGTGGCAGCAATTGCTGGCCAAATCGTCGCCGTTGGGCTTGGTTTCCTTGGGCTTAGCTCTGCGAACCCCATTCTTGTCCTGATTGCAGTGTTTGTGTTCGTTGCCGCCAATGCCGAAAGCCAGGATGTTGCACTGCGATCCGCCGCCCGCCGCGTATTGGCACGGGACGCCATGATCACCGAGTTTCACGCCTTATCCCCCAGCGACACGCTCAGCACGGCGGCGCAAGCCGTCATTCATACGACACAGCACGAGTTTCCGATTCTGGATACCGACCATACGCTGTTGGGCTTTGTGACCCGAAACCGTTTGTTCACAGCTCTGGCCAGCGATTTGCCCAGATCAACCGCTGCACTTTCGGTGATGGATGCCGATATACCTTCGGTTTCGCTAACGACAGGGCTCGAGGGCGTGTTGGCGCATTTACACAAAGGCGCTCCGGCTATCGCGGTTGTCACGCAGGACGGGCGCATGGTGGGCTATATCACCCGTGAGAATATCGGTGAACTCATGGTGATTCAGGGCCGCTAGGGCCCTGTTTCACGCCGTCGCCAAAGCGTCTGACAGGACTGACAGAACAGCGTCTTTCGGAACATCAGATGTAACAAAAGCCTGACCGATGCCGCGCGCGAGGATGAAGCGCAATTGCCCATCCACAACCTTCTTGTCCTGCCCCATCAGTTCCACCAGCGCGTCGGCACTTGGTAGATCACCCGGAATATCGGCAAGGTCGGTTTTCATCCCCATAGCTCGCAGATGCGCCCGCACCCGGCTTGGGTCTTCCTGCGAACACAGGCCAAGACGCGAGGACAGTTCAAACGCAAGCGCACAGCCGATGGCGACGCCTTCGCCATGCAGCAGCCGGTCGGAATAGCCTGTTGCCGCCTCAAGCGCGTGGCAGAACGTATGCCCCAAGTTCAGCAAAGCACGATCACCCTGTTCGGTTTCATCCCGCGCAACGATATCGGCTTTCATCTGCACAGAACGCGTGACAGCCCGCACCCGCGCCGCCACGTCTCCGGCGGACACACTTGGGCCGTTTTGTTCGAGCCAGTCAAAGAATTCCGCGTCACCCAGCAGACCGTATTTCACGACCTCGCCATAGCCCGACAGAAAATCCCTCTGGGTCATGGACCCCAGAACCGATGTATCCGCCAGAACGAGTGAAGGTTGATGGAACGCCCCAATCAGGTTTTTGCCCTGAGGCGCATTGATCCCGGTTTTACCCCCAACCGAGCTGTCGACCTGTGCCAGCAGCGAGGTGGGGATCTGCACAAACCTGACCCCGCGGCGCAGGACAGCCGCAGCAAAACCTGCTAGGTCGCCAATGACACCACCACCCAAAGCCACAACCACGTCACGGCGTTCGACTTTCTCGGCCAGCAGCCATTCAACCGCGCGTTCGAAATATGGCCAGCTTTTTGTGGCCTCGCCAGCGGGCAAAGCCAGCGCGGTCATCTCGATCCCCGCAGCGCTGAGCCCCGCGCGCAACGCGTCCAAATGCAGGTCAGCCACGTTTTCATCGGTTAGGACAGCGACTTTGGGGCGCGGTAGCAAGGGCGAAATCCACTCTCCTGCCCGCGCCAGCAGATCCGGCCCGATTTCAACATCATACGAACGGTCGCCCAGATCCACATGTACTGTTTGATGCATTACTTCAGTTCCAAAACATCGGGGCGCGCCAACAAAGCGTCGACAACCCTGTCCACCATATTTTCGATCGAGGTTTCGCCATCCGACTCTGCGATCAAATCCGCCTCGGCATAAACGGGCACGCGCGCCTCGTAGAGAGCCTTTAGTGTCGCATAAGGATCAGCCGTTCGAAGCAACGGACGCGTGTCTTTGTGACGTACCCGGTTCCACAAAACGTTCAGGTCGGCCCGAAGCCAGACCGAAGCGCCCTTCTGGCTGATTGCAAGGCGATTCTGAGGTTGCAGAAACGCCCCTCCTCCGGTGGACAGGATGCCCTTTTTCTCCCCCAGAAGACGTCCGATAACCTGCGTTTCTTTCGCACGGAAAAAGGGTTCGCCATCCCGTTCGAAGATTTCCGGGATGGTCATGTTGGCGGCTGATTCGATCTCAGCGTCGCTGTCCAAAAACGGAACGCCAAGGCGCGCGGCCAAGGCGCGGCCCACAGCGGTCTTGCCTGCCCCCATCATCCCCACCAGAACCACGGTTTTATGCAGATGAAATCTGCCCTGTGTGTCCGAGATGTGCGTGTTATGCTTAATTTCGCTCATTTCACCGTGAATGACGTGATCTTGGGAAAAATGCCAGTTATAACTTGGCCAAAATCAAAAATTGAGGCAGCGTGGGGCCATGGGCCGTCTGATCAAATTCGTGATATATGTTCTTTGCCTGGGTTTCATTGGGCTGGTGGCTTATGCCTATGTCGGGCCGTTCTTCGGCGCGGATTTTTCGGCGCCTCAAAGTGAAATCCGCGAACCGGTCGAACTGGATGTCAACTAAACCGGCGCTTTTCGCCATCTTTCTGGCAGGATCGGCGCAGGCACAGGACCCTTTGTCGGCCATCGAATGGCTGACAAACCCTCCTGAAAACCTGCCCGGAACTGTTCTGTTGGAACCGCCAGTGACGCAGAACGGCGCGTTGCCGGATATCGAAGTCACCTCATTGGAAGCCTTGTCGCGTCCGCTCGGTCTTGTGTCATCATCTGTGACCGGCCTTCCGATTGATCTTTGGCAAAGCAGTGATCCCAAGCGTCTGGCTGACCTGATTGCCAAGACCCCGGTCCGTCACAACCCCGCCATGCAGCGCTTGTTGTTCACGTTGCTTTTGTCAGAAACACGCGCCCCATCCGGGTCAGACGCGCATGAGGTTTTACTGTTGGCGCGTCTGGATCGGCTGATGCAACTGGGTGCTGCAGATCCGGCGCAGTCGCTTGTGCAATTGGCTGGGCCGACGGACACGCAAGAGCGGTTTCAACGCTGGTTTGACGCGACATTGCTGACCGGCGATGAAGACCGCAGCTGCACTGCGCTTATTGCTGAACCGCATCTGTCGCGGGACTATGCGGCGCAGATCTTTTGCAAAGCCCGACGCGGGGATTGGGTGTCCGCAGCGCTGACCCTGGAAGCCGCACATGCGCTAGAGCTTCTTCCACCAGAAGAATTGGCGGTTCTTGATCGGTTTCTCAGCCCCGAGTTGTACGAAGACGCGGCATATCTGCCGCAGCCCGAGGCCCCCGACCCGCTGAACTTCCGCCTGTTCGAGGCTATCGGAGAACGCCTGCCATCGGCACCTTTACCTCGTGCATTTGCAAACGCAGATCTGCGCGACGTTGCAGGCTGGAAAGCCCAGATTGAAGCCGCAGAACGGCTGACGCGGATTGGCGCTTTGACCCCAAATCAGCTTTTGGGCCTTTACACCGAACGTGATCCCGCCGCATCCGGCGCTGTCTGGGACCGAGTTTCGGCAGTACAACGGTTTGAAAGCGCGTTGGACACGGGCAACGCGGACGCCATCGGAAAAACACTGCCTGCTGTTTGGCAACAAATGCGCAGTGTGGGCCTTGAGGTTCCCTTTGCAGAGCTTTTCGCAGAACGTTTATCGCAGGTTTCCTTACCAGTGCCCGCGACTGAAAACCTGCGATGGCGCATCCTGATGTTGTCGGACATGTACGAACGCGCGGCCCTTGCGACACCGGACAGTTCGACCGACACTTTGTTCCTGGCGGCGCTTGCCCAGGGCGATCCTGGCCGGGCCATATCGCCTTCACCCAAGGCAGATGCCATCGCACAAGGGTTTGAATGGTCGGCACCCGTACCCAGTGATATCGACACACTGCTGTCCAACGGTCAGTTGGGCGAGGCCATTTTGGAAGCAATGCAACTGTTTGCCCATGGCGCGCGCGGTAATCTGGTGGATCTGACCGGAGCAATCGCGACCTTTAGAAAGGTGGGGTTAGAGGATACAGCCCGCCGCGCCGCCCTGACACTATTGATCCTGCAAGAGCAGTGACCATGAACGGTCCGGCATCTAACGAGCTTTGGATCTCAACCTTCCTGCAAGCACAGGCGGCTGAACTTGGCGCGGCGACAAACACGTTGCTGGCTTATGGTCGTGATCTGAAAGATCTTGCCGCTTGGCTGGAGCACAGAACCACCGGGTTTGAACAGGCCGACCGTGATCAGATCGAAGCCTACCTGATCGACTGCGATGCGCAGGGATTGTCCCGATCAACGCGTGCAAGGCGCTTGTCGGCCATCAAGCAACTCTATCGGTTTGCTTTTGAGGAAGGTTGGCGCGACGTGAACCCCGCCATTCAAATCAAAGGTCCGGGGCGGCAGAAACGTCTTCCAAAAACTTTGGATGTGTCCGAGGTGGACCGGCTGCTGGACGCCGCACGGCAAACCGGACGCACCCAGGCGGACCGCGTGCGCAACACATGTCTGATGGAATTGCTTTATGCGACCGGCATGCGCGTGACCGAGCTTGTGTCCTTGCCCGTCTCTTCGGCGCGCGGCGATCCGCGTATGCTGCTGGTGCTGGGCAAAGGCGGCAAGGAACGGATGGTGCCCCTGTCCCCACCCGCGCGGGATGCATTGGCCGCTTGGCTGACCGTGCGCGACGACGCCGAAGAGCAGACCGTGGAGAAAGGTGGCCAACGGTCCCGCTTTTTGTTCCCTTCGCGCGGAAAATCGGGCCATCTGACGCGACACAGGTTCTTTCTGCTGGTCAAGGAACTGGCCGTACACGGCGGTGTTTCACCCGAAAAAGTCACGCCACACACATTGCGACATGCCTTTGCCACGCATCTTCTGGCCAATGGCGCTGATCTGCGTTCGATCCAGACCCTGTTGGGTCACGCCGACGTCGCAACAACCGAGATTTACACCCATGTTCTGGACGAACGTCTGGCGGAACTGGTGTTGCAGCATCACCCGCTGAGCAAAGACCCCAAGAAAGACGAAGGCTAAGCCCTTGATCCGGCGGGGTGGCATCCCCATAACGGATGCAGAACTCTAACTCTCAAGGACCAATGGAACCCTCACCTTCTCTGATCGACAGCACTTTCTGGTTTACCTCTGGTGCTATCCTCCTTTTGCTCGTCTTGTCCGGCTTCTTTTCTGGCTCGGAAACAGCGCTTACGGCCTCTTCTCGCGGAAAACTCAGGGCGCAGGCCGACAAAGGATCACGCGGGGCAAAAAAGGCGCTCGAGATCACCGATGATAACGAGCGTCTGATCGGATCGGTTCTACTGGGCAATAACCTGGTCAACATTCTGGCGGCGTCGCTGGCGACTGCACTTTTCACACGACTGTTTGGTGAAAGCGGCGTGGCCTTGGCAACGTTGGTGATGACCTTGCTGGTTTTGATCTTTGCCGAAGTGCTGCCGAAGACCTACGCCATCACCAATTCTGAAAAAGCTGCATCTGCGGTTGCACCAATCATCAGCGTGGTTGTAACGGTGTTTTCGCCTATCGTTGCCGCTGTGCGATTGCTGGTGCGCGGTGTCTTGCGCCTGTTTGGGGTGCAGATCGACCCCGATAGCAACATTCTGGCCGTGCGCGAGGAAATCGCCGGAGCCCTACAACTTGGCCATTCCGAAGGCGTGGTCGAAAAGGAAGACCGCGACCGAATTCTGGGCGCGCTGGATCTGGGTGACCGCGCGGTGGAAGAGATCATGTTGCACCGCTCGAACATCGAGATGATTGATGCCGACGCCGCACCCGAAGCGATCCTGAAGCAATGTCTGGAAAGCCCACATACGCGCCTGCCCGTCTTTCGGGACGAACCGGAGAACATTGTGGGTGTTGTGCACGCCAAAGACTTGTTCCGCGCCATGTATGCGCAAGCCGGTGGCAGCGATGGCGGCACTGACCGTCTGGCCAGCTTTGATATCGGTAAAGTTGCCAATGACCCCTATTTCGTACCGGAAACCACCACTCTGGACGACCAGATGCGTGAATTCCTGCGGATGCACAGCCATTTTGCACTGGTGGTAGACGAATACGGATCTTTGCGCGGCCTGATTACGCTGGAAGATATTCTGGAAGAGATCGTAGGCGAAATCGCAGACGAATTTGACATCGAAGAAGAGGTGCCGGTCACTCGCACAGATGATGGTCAGTTCCTTGTGGAAGGTGCCATGACCATCCGCGACGCCAACCGTGCGCTGGACTGGTCCTTGCCGGATGAAGAAGCCAACACCCTTGCAGGTTTGGTCATACACGAGGCACAGATGATTCCGGTCGTGGGTCAGGTGTTTTCGTTCCACGGATTCCGGTTCGAGGTCACCGCTCGCGAAGGCAATCGCATCACCGCATTGAAAGTGCGTCCGCTTTAAGGCTAAGCGGAAACCGGTGCCCCAAATCCGGGCACCGGTCGGTGTCAAAGACTTACGCGAACCAGGTCCGGCTGGCGACGTAACCATCCATCAGGTCGCCGTTTGCATGCGCGGACCAACCCGTCACCTTGTCCGAATACCCGTCAATGAACTGGTTGAACATCGGGTTGATCAGACCGCCTTCTTCCCAGACGATCCGGGCCATCTGACCGTAGATCTCTTTGCGCTTGCTCTCGTCCAACTCGGCGCGCGCCTTCAGCAGCAGGGCGTCGAACTGCTCGTTTTTGAAGCGGGTATCGTTCCAGTCTGCTGTGGACAGGTAACCGACGGACCACATCTGGTCCTGCACCGGGCGCCCGCCCCAATAAGACGCGCAGAACGGCTTGTTGTTCCACACCTCGGACCAATAGCCATCTGCCGGTTCCCGCTGGATTTCCAGCGGGATGCCCGCCTCTTGCGCTGACAGCTGAAACAGCTGCGCCGCGTCGATCGCACCAGCAAATGCCGCGTCTGAGACGTGAAGTACGATTGGTGATCCGTCATGCCCGGACGCCTTGTAGTGTTCAGCAGCTTTGGCCAGATCAAACGCACGCTGCTCCATCGAGTCGTCGAACAGAGGATAGGCTTCGTTGATCGGAATATCATTGCCAACCGAGCCATAGCCGCGCAGCACCTTGTCCACCAGTTCCTCGCGGTTGATGGCGTATTTCAGCGCCAAACGCAGGTCCTTGTTGTCGAAAGGCGCGGTGTCGCAATGCATGACAAAGATGTAGTGCCCACGGCCCGACGATGCGTTGAGCGTTACGCCTGGTGCGCGACCAAACAGTTTGGCGGTGCGTGGCGGAACGACGTTGATCGCGTGCGCCTGCCCCGCTTGCAGAGCAGCAGAGCGGGCGGTATCATCGTTCAGAACCAAAATCTCGTGGCTGTCGTAGTGGCCAACGCTTTCATCCCAGTGGTTGGCGAACTTTTCAAATGCGTAACGCACACCCGGTTCATCCGCGACCACCTTATAGGCCCCGGTCGAAATCCCGTCTGCCGGGTTGTCCATGCCGCCGCCCGGCTGCATGATCAGGTGATAATCCGACATCAGATAAGGCAGGTCAGCATTCGGAGTGGTCAGGGTGATGACCACGTTGTCTCCATCGACCCGAATATCCTCGATCCCGCGCATGATCCCCAGCGCACCGGATTGAGCGTCCTCGTTCGAGTGGCGTGCCAACGTCAGTTGAACATCCTCTGGCGTCAGGGTTTTGCCGTTGTGGAACTCTACGCCTTTGCGGATACGGAAGGTCCAGACCTTGCCATCTTCTGTTGCTTCCCAGCTTTCTGCGATGCTTGGGGCAATGCCGCCCTCCGCAGTGACAACGGTCAGCGTGTTGCCAAACGCTCGCAGCGCCTTGGCGGTCACATGCGACGCCGACAGGGCAGGATCCAGCGTGTTGGTGCTTTCGCCCCCTTTCAAACCCAGAACAAAGTGTCCCCCTTTCTTAGGCGTGTCCGCCAGACCCGCTTCGGCCCAGATCGTGCTGGCCACAGCTGCGCTCAGGCCCAGGGCCGCGGATTTCGCCATGAATTCCCGGCGGCTCAGCGCTTGGGGGTTGAGATCGAATTTACTCATTTCATTTCCTATCTGAGTGTCTCATGAAGGTGCAGTCGCGCGGCCCTTAGATTGATTCTGTAACAGGCGCGTGACCGACCTCAGGCGCGTCTATCCCGCACTGCAAATGACTTCCACGACAAGTTTTGTCGCATTTGGCATTGCGCCTAAGGGCGCGCTGCGCACACTGGCGGAAATCAATCGGAGGTCCCTATGAAATTGCAAACCCGCGTGGTGGTCATCGGCGGCGGTGTCGTCGGCTGTTCCGTTCTGTATCACCTGACCAAACTGGGTTGGTCAGATGTCATGCTGCTGGAACGCTCTGAACTGACCTCGGGCTCGACCTGGCACGCGGCGGGTGGGTTTCACACGCTGAACGGCGACACCAACATGGCCGCGCTTCAGGGCTATACCATCCGGCTGTATAAAGAACTGGAAGAGATCACAGGCATGTCCTGCGGTCTGCATCATGTGGGTGGCGTGACGCTGGCCGACAATCAGGACCGCTTCGACATGCTGTTGGCAGAACGCGCCAAGCACCGTTTCATGGGGCTTGAGACGGAAATCGTCGGGCCAGACGAGATCAAAAAGATCGCACCTATCACCAATACCGATGGCATCATCGGCGCGCTGTTTGATCCTCTGGACGGGCATCTGGATCCGTCGGGCACCACTCATGCCTATGCCAAGGCCGCACGCATGGGCGGGGCAACAATCGAAACCCATTGCATGGTACGCGAAACCAATCAACGCCCCGATGGCACTTGGGAAGTCGTGACGGACAAGGGCACCATTCACGCCGAGCATGTAGTCAACGCAGGCGGCCTATGGGCGCGTGAAGTGGGCGCGATGGCCGGTGTCTACTTCCCTCTGCACCCGATGGAGCACCAGTATCTGGTCACGGATTCGATCCCGCAGATCGAAGCGATCATTGATGCGGGTGGCGAGCATCCACATGTGATGGACCCGGCTGGCGAAAGTTATCTTCGGCAAGAAGGACGTGGGCTTTGCATAGGGTTCTACGAGCAGCCTTGCAAACCCTGGGCTGTGGATGGCACGCCGTGGGAGTTTGGTCACGAACTGCTGCCTGATGACTATGACAAAATCACCGACAGCATCGAGTTCGCCTACAAACGTTTCCCGGTTCTCGCCGAAGCTGGTGTGAAGTCTGTAATCCACGGGCCGTTCACCTTTGCGCCCGACGGCAACCCGCTGGTCGGGCCGGTGCCTGGAATGCGCAATTACTGGTCGGCTTGTGGCGTGATGGCCGGATTCAGCCAGGGCGGCGGGGTTGGCCTGACACTGGCGCAATGGATGATCGAGGGCGAGCCAGAGCGCGATGTCTTTGCCATGGACGTGGCCCGGTTCGGCGACTGGATCAGCCCCGGTTATACGCGCCCCAAAGTGATCGAGAATTACCAGAAACGCTTCAGCGTCGCCTACCCGAACGAGGAACTGCCAGCTGCGCGCCCGAACCGCACGACGCCGATGTACGACATCTTCAGCGATCTGGGCGCAGTCTGGGGCCAGCAATTTGGGCTCGAAGTCGCCAACTACTTTGCCCAAGGGGATGAGCCGGGCTACGAAACGCCTTCGTTCCGTCGTTCAGACGCCTTCGAGGCGACGGGACGCGAAGTGCGTGCCGTGCGCGAGAACGTTGGCATAAACGAGGTCCATAACTTCGGCAAATACCGGATCACCGGACCAGCGGCGCGGGATTGGTTGGACCGGATAATGGCAGGACGTATGCCAAAACCCGGACGCCTGTCCCTGACACCGATGCTGTCGCCTAAAGGCAAACTGATTGGCGATTTCACCGCGTCGTGCCTGAGCGAAACCGAGTTTCAGTTGACAGCCTCCTATGGCAGTCAAGCGTTCCACATGCGCTGGTTCCTGCAAAATGCGCAGGATGGCGTTTCCATCGAGAACATCAGCGACCGCTTGAACGGGTTTCAGATCGCTGGTCCCAAGGCAACGCAGGTTCTGGCCGCCTGCACCCGAGATGACCTCAGTGAATTCCAGTTTCTTGATGTTCGCCGCATGACCGTTGGCATGACCGAATGCATCGTTCAGCGGGTCAGCTATACCGGCGATTTGGGGTACGAGATCTACTGCGATCCTATGGCCCAGCGGCAACTCTGGTGGGCTTTGTGGGAAGTCGGCCAAGCGCATGGCATGGTTCCTTTTGGGATGCGCGCAATGATGAGCCTGAGGCTGGACAAGTTTTTCGGCTCGTGGATGCGAGAATTCTCGCCCGACTACACCGCTGCGGAAACCGGGCTGGACCGCTTTATCTCATTCCGTAAGAACAGCGACTTTATCGGCCGCGCCGTTGCCGAGGCAGAACGTGCTGACGGAACCAACCGCAACTTGGTCGCCTTCGAAGTCGATGCAGACGACGCAGATGTGAACGCCTATGAACCAATCTGGCTGGACGGTACTGTGGTCGGTTTCTGTACATCGGGCGGGTACTCTCACTTCGCGCAAAAATCCATTGCAATGGGTTTCTTACCTTCTGACCGCGTCTCCGATGGATTAGAGGTCGAAATCGAAATCCTTGGGCAGATGTGCAAGGCAAAAGTACTCTCAAAGCCTTTGTTTGACCCGGACGGTGCACGCATGAGGGGATGACACTGCGTTCTACCGGCGGCATTGTGACGGCATGACTGATATTCCCATCATCCTGCTGGCCGCCGGACAATCCAGCCGCATGGGCGGCGTGGACAAGTTGTTGCAAATGATTGACGGGGTCCCCTTGTTGACGCGATCGGCGCGCAGCGCGCAGGCTGTCGGCCCCGTGCTTGCTGCCCTGCCCCCTAAACCACACCCCAGATATGACGCGCTGAATGGTTTGGATGTTCAGGCAGTACCTGTTCCCGACGCCGAAGAAGGCATGAACGCAAGCCTGCGCGCTGCGATGCGACGGGTTTCGTCCGACGCTCCAGCAGTGATGGTCTTGTTGGCGGATCTGCCGGATCTTTCCAGTGCCAATCTGGCTGCGGTCTTGAACGCACGCAAAACCCACCCCGACAAGCTTGTCTGGCGCGGTGCCACTGCGCAGGGCAAACCCGGTCATCCGGTGATCTTTGACCGAAGCCTTTTTGGCCAACTCTCAGATTTGCAGGGCGATGACGGTGCTCAACAAGTGGTGCGGGCTCATCAAGGCAAAGTACATCTGCACCGCTTGCCAGACCGAAATGCTCTGCTTGACCTGGATACGCCCGATGACTGGAACGCTTGGCTCAAAAAGCGGCGCCTAAAATAAACACGGCCCGGTCTTGAAGACCGGGCCGGTGCCCAAAACAGGACTACCACTTTTCTCAATCCCAAAAGCCTGGTCAGCTTGCCTTCACGACAACCCGACTACATAGCAGCCAAACCTAAACAAGACCCCCTCGTTAACACGCCGCTAAAACTCTCGGTGACTGAGTGAACCAGCAGCGCCCCCTAGCGCTTTTGGCTCCCCCTCACTTGGGCATGTTCATCCTCACTGATCTGAACACGCGAAACAACGTAAAATTGGAAGGTATGGTTAACTTAGCTCAACTTTGAATGGTTTTTGAGCAACAACGCTCCACACGTCAATCAACCTATAGGGGATTGAACGATTGTACACACGATAACGATTCGAGGTTATGCACAAACTTATTCGTGCTTACGCCTCGCTCACGTCAAAGTTTTCACATCAAGTCCAGCTAAACGCCAACCTGAGCACAACCATTGAGGGAGCTGTATTTTTCCCCATCCTGTCGAAGGATCATTGTCAACAAAACAAAAATAATTCAATGCTTTTGAAAGTTTGACGTCGATTTCAGCAACAATCCTCCGATTCGCACGCCGACAACCCGGTAATTTTAGCGAATCCCGTACTGACGTCGGCCGCCACAGAACACTGGGTTTGTGGCAAAATTAAGATTTCTTCACATATCCCTAAGGAAAGACCAATCCTGCCGGTCCATCTCTTGTTTCAACGCGCAGTCGCACCTGCGCGACACATACAGGAGACAGAAATGAGCATCCGCAAATCATCGCTATTACTTCCCCGGACCTCCAACTGGATGGGCATCAGTGCCTTGGGCGCAGCCATGCTGGCAACAACTGCCATTCCATCCATGGCGGACGAGGCATTGGCAGATCTGGTCGAAACCGTTTCACCTTCGGTCGTGACCATCATCGCGGAACAAGAAATCGTACCCGGTGCGACACCCGGGCAAAACTTTGACTTCGACGGGCATCCGTTTGGCGAATTCTTCAAACGCTTCGGCGCGCCCGAAGGCTTCAACGCCCCCCAGCAAGGCCCAGCACAGGGTTTGGGCTCGGGCTTTGTTCTGGATGAAGCGGGATACATTGTCACCAATCACCATGTCGTGGAAAACGCTTCAACCGTGACCGTGCGGCTGAACGATGACCGCACCTTTGAGGCCGAAGTGATCGGAACAGACCCACTGACCGATATCGCCGTTTTGAAAATCGATGCGGACACCGCACTTCAGGCCGTTGAGATGGGCGACAGCGATGTAATCCGCGTCGGCGAAGATGTTGTGGCCATCGGTAACCCGTTTGGTCTGAGTTCAACCGTAACCACCGGTATCGTCTCAGCAAAGGGTCGCAACATTTCCGAAGGCCCCTACGCAGAGTTCATCCAGACGGACGCGGCCATCAACAAGGGCAATTCAGGTGGACCCCTGTTCAACATGGATGGTGAGGTTATTGGAGTGAATTCAGCCATTTATTCACCCAGCGGTGGGTCGGTGGGCCTAGGCTTCGCCGTGACGTCGAACATCGTAGAACACATCACCGCCGATTTGCGTGACGATGGCCAGGTTAGCCGCGGCTGGCTGGGTGTTTCGATCCAAAACGTCAGCCCGCAACTCGCTGCAGCCCTCGGGATCGATGCGTCATCCGGTGCACTAGTGTCTGATGTGGTTGCCGACAGCCCAGCGGATGGCGTTCTGAAACAGGGCGATGTGATCCTGTCCTTCAATGACGAAGCCGTCGATTCCAGCAGTGATTTGCCCATTCTGGTCGGCACAACCAAAGTTGGTACTGACAGTACCTTGAAAGTCTTGCGTGACGGTAAAGAGGAAACGCTGACTTTGACCGTGGGTCAACACCAGGCAGCGTCTGCGCAGGCCGACACGCCGGTCGAAGCTGAGGTTGCAGGCACCACGCTGGGCGTCACAGTCGCCCCGCTGACCGAGACGGTACGCGCCGAGACCGGTGTGTCCGAGACGGTCGAAGGCGTTGTGGTCACAGACCTGAAACCGGACAGCCCAGCCGCAAAGGCCGGTCTGCAGCGTGGTGACGTCATCGTCAAACTTGGCAACCAGGACACGTTCACACCTGACGCCTTGAAGGCTGCACTGGACAGCGAAAAAACCGATCCGGCGCTGGTGCTGATCAATCGCGGTGGCAGCCAGATCTTCGTCGCGGTCGAACTGGCCTAACCTTGAACACGCGCGCGCCGCTTGATGGGGATTTTCGGCGCGCGCCTCACCCGGCGGAACAGAGTTGTCCACTATCCGCCGGGCTTGCCGGGTGCATGCCCAGCACCCGGCAAGATCCCCCGAATTCAATGTGCATCACCTGAAAATTGTGTTTAAATCCCGATAGAAAGGAGCCCGACCATGAGCCGCCGTCTGTTGATCGTGGAAGATGACGCTGACACCAGGGACTTCATCGCCAAAGGCTTCGGCGAAGAAGGCTATGTGGTTGAAACCGCAGAAGATGGTCGCGAAGGGTTGTATCACGCCACAGATGGAGGGTTCGACGCCATTGTACTGGACCGGATGCTGCCAGGCTTGGATGGGCTGTCATTGATCAAATCTCTTCGCGCAGCCGGTTTGAAAACACCCGTCCTAATGCTGACAGCCATGAGCGCGGTGGACGAACGGGTCAAGGGTCTGCGCTCGGGCGCGGACGACTATCTGGTCAAGCCGTTTTCCTTTCAGGAGTTACATGCCCGAATCGAAGCTCTGCTGAGACGTCCGCAGGAATCCGAAGAAACGCCAACGCTCACCTGCAAAGACCTTGAGATGGATCTGTTGACCCGAAAAGTCACCCGCGATGGGCACGAGATTACGCTCACCCCGCGCGAGTTCCAGATCCTAGAGTTTTTTCTGCGTCGCAAGAACCGCGTGGTGTCGCGCACTATGCTGCTGGAAGGCGTTTGGGACTATCATTTCGACCCAAACACCAATGTTGTCGACGTCCATATTTCAAAGCTGCGTCGACAATTGGATGAAGGCGGCGATACCCCGTTGATTGAAACCGTTCGCGGTGCGGGTTACATGATGTCTGATGGATAACCTGCGGCTTTCCCTGAACAATTCCAGAACAAGGCTGGTCGCGACCAGCATGTTTCTCAGCACCTTTTTGACTGCTTCGGTGCTGGCTGTGGTGTACGTCACCGCAAACCGAAGCATTGAATCCGAGACACGCTCGGTCGTCTCTGCCGAGTTGACGGGATTGGCGGATGAATATGAACGGCGAGGTCTGCTTGGGCTGATCACCGCAATTGAGCGTCGCCTGCCAAGCGCCTCTGAACGTGACGCGCTTTACCTTTTGACGGACCGGATGGGCGTCAAGCTGGTCGGCAATCTGAAATCCTGGCCCGTAAATGTTGCGGCAGGCAGCGGTTGGGTCGATCTGGAGCTTCGCCGCGCCGACAATGACCAGCTTGTCCCGGTTTCTGCCGCCTCAATCCGCCTGCCGGGCGGGGAGCGTCTTCTGGTTGGGCGCGATGCCGCCACACGTCAGCAGTTTGATCGCGTCCTGTTCAGGTCGGTCGCATTGGCACTGGGGATCGCCTTTGTGCTGAGCGTGATCACCGGCTGGCTGTTCACGCGTCTGGTCTTTGCACGCCTTTCGGACATAGCCAGCACGGCCGAAAACATCGTGTCTGGCGATCTATCCAAAAGAATGCCTTTGCGCGGAACCGGCGACGAATTTGACCAGGTCTCGGGCACGTTGAACAACATGCTGGACCGGATCGAAGAATTGATCAGCAACCTGCGCACCACGTCGAATTCCATAGCGCATGACCTGCGCTCTCCGCTCTCGCGCCTGCGCCAGCGTGTCGAGGCCCTGTCAGAGCCGGGAAAAACCGATCTGGACCGTGAGGTAGATGTCGCCCGTGCAACGGCTGAAATAGACCACGTCCTGCGCGTGCTGGCACAACTGACCGAAATTTCACGCGCCGAAGCCGGGCTTGGGCGCGAACAGTTTGAAACCATCGACTTGCAGCAATTGGTCGGTGATGTGGTTGAACTATACGACCCTGTTGCCGCCGATCAGGGTATTTCACTAGACGTCATTGGCTCTGCCCCCCCGATCGAAGGGCACCGCCCGCTTCTGTCACAGGCCCTGTCCAACCTGCTTGAAAACGCGATGCGATATGCGCCTGCGGATTCGACCATCACGATTTCGCTGGATGCCGAAAACGGTTTTGCATGCCTGCACGTGCGCGACCAAGGCCCAGGCGTCCCACCCGAAGAACTGGATCGCCTGCAACTTCCATTCGTTACACTTGACCCTGCGCGGACAGAGCGCAACGCCGGGTTGGGACTGGCATTGGTCGCAGCGATTTCGCATATGCATGGCGGCAGGTTTGCAGCCCAAAACTGTGATCCTGGGCTACAGGCGACGATCTATCTGGCCCAGAACCCTTAAAAAGGGATACCTTCTGTCGCCATCGTCTTGTTTTTATAGCGTTTGTCTTCTGTCACATCCGCCCCGAACCAATCCGGTGGGACAAAAGCCGCGGCATCTTCTTCCGAGTCGAATTCCACTTCAACCAGACGCAAAGACGCCAGATCGCCCGAAAAGATATCCAGCTCAAACATGAGCCCATCCGGCAATCGTCCGGTGTACCGCTCTTTCTCGACGCGGCGACCTTCGGTTTCGGGCCAAAAGGTTTCAAACTGTTCTTCCGTAATCTGTGCCTCACGCTCAACACGGACCAAACCACCGCCACCTTTCAAAGTCAGAAAAAATGCTTCGTTCTTCTGCCTCAACCGCAATTCGGTCGAGTCATCAGGCGCCGTCAAGTATCCCTGTCGCACAACGGCTTTCTGCGCACTACTCAGGTCCGGCAAGGTAGCCACCAGAAACTTGCGTTCGATTTCCTTGCTCATTGGGTTGAAACCACTCCATTTTCCAATTCTTCGAACAACGCTCGGTAGGATGCACAGGCCACGCTGCGCCCGGCATAAGTGCTGACCGGGGCGCGGTGTTGACCCATCTTTTCGATGTCCGCCGCAAATGGCACCGTCGTTTGCAAAAACCGTTTAGGATACAGCTTGCGCATCGACAGCATCGTTTCCTGATGCAGAACCTTCCGCTGCTGGACCATCGAAAAGAACGCCCTCAGCTTTTTCTTTCGCAGATTGTGTTCATCAAAAAAGCTAACCAACTGGTCGAATGTGCGTTCAGACAGCGTTGTGGGAATAACCGGCACGACGATTTCATCCGCTGCCTTGAAGATGTTTTCCGACAGGGTCGAAAAGTTCGGCGGACAATCCAAAATGATCACGTCATAGTCACTGCCTGCCGAAACCAGTGCCTTTTTCAGGCGCGAGCGTTTGTTCCGCATCCGGGACAGGAAGACATCGAAATCACGGAAAGTCAGGTTTGCAGGCAGCACGTCCAAACCTTCGAAATCGCTGGCCCGGATTGCTTTGATGAACCGTTCAACGTCCTCAAAAAACCGCGCGTCCGTCAGCTTCTTTGAGGGTTTCACGCGAAAATAAAAACCCGACGCGCCCTGAGGGTCGAGATCACACAGCAAAACCTGCTTCCCCGCCTGCGCATAGGCATATGCCAGATTCACCGAGGTTGCGGTTTTGCCGACACCGCCCTTGTTGCTGTAGCAGGCAATGATCTTCATCCCTTACTCCTCATTCTGGTGAAACAAACTGCGGAAAAGATGCTGGGTTTCAGGGCTGTCAAAATGCTGGAAACTGGTGATGACGCGGCTGCGCTCGAATTTTTGGCGTTGATCCAGCACAGAAATCAACCCTCCCGCGGCTAAACCGATCTGTGCATCCACGCGACCCTGTGCGTTGCTTTGCTGCGAGACAAATGTCAGCAGCGCCTCTTGTTGCACGGAATAATCATTGAACAGGCCCAGGTTATCTTGCAGCTTTTTCAGAGGCTTGAGGATTTTTTTGAATGCCTTTGCGTCAAATAGCGGGGCAAAGAACTCCATCAAATAGCGCAGTTTCTTACAGTCGATACGCAGGTCGTGGACCGTCTCATCCGGAGTGTCATCAGAAATTTTGCGCGCGATTTTGCATACCTTGCGATAGCGTTTCCAGATCAGCGCACAGGCATAATCATAAGCGCCCCGGTCCGAATTTGGCCCGGGTTGCAAATGGGCGGTGCCGTCAAACTTTTCGATCAGCCGGTTCATCGAGGCGTCGTAGTCACGGCTGCGCAATCTGCGAGACAAGCGCGACAATTCCTGTTTGCGCTCTTTCTGAAACTGGTCAAACATCGCCCGCAAGCCCAAATGAAGATTGGCCGGTATGAGGCTGAAATACATGTCTTTTTCCAAAAGATATACATCCAGATCGCGCAGCCGCCCGGTTGGTGCCATAAGGTCCGAAAAAACGCGTTTCAGATCGGCGGTCTGATCTTCGGAAAACACCCCTTTGAACAGGCTGACCACAGACCGGATCTTGCGCAACGACACACGGTAATCGTGCAGAAACTCTGTATCGATATCGGCGACTAAGCCCTCTTCGTTTTGCCGGGCAACCTTCAGATAGGTGTGGATAATATCTGTCGCCACTTCGAGCGAAGGCTCCGTTTTCCCAAGCGCGATCTCGGGCTTGGCCCGGTAGATCACCAAGCCCGGAAACAGACCCGCATACAACGATTCAACGCCCTGTGCGCAGCCCGGCAGTTCAACGATTGAAGAACAGACCTTTTGATAGGCACGCTCGTAACCGCGCAATCCGTGCAATCGAACAACCGTAGCCCGCCCCGAGGTTGACGTCATAGACCAGATCACCCCTCTGACCTGGGTCTTTTGCAGCTCATCCAGCACTACAAAAGACTTCTCTTCCAGCTTACCAACCCCGATCTGCATCAGGGCCCTGAGCTTTGGAAAATCCTCCAACGCTGCCCGAACTTCACCGTCAGGCAGGTTCTGAACAAATCGCCCATTACCCATGCCGTTCTGGGACAACGGGCGTTGGCCTTTTTGTAGCAAGTGCAATGCCGCACCGCTTTCGATCAGCACTCGACCCGCTGCGCGCTGGGTCTGATCATGGCAATCCAACAGCGAAAAAGGCTTGCTTGTGCCTTTTGGCTCAATCACCAAAGTTAAACCCGTCAAAGAAGCTTCAAGAGCTTTCGTGTCCATCAGCGAGGACAGAAAGAACAGAGCTTCAGGCGGCACAGTCATTCCCCCTTCTGCCGATCCTTCCTTGGTCTTTTTGTGTTCAAACACTCGACCCTCCGCGAAAGCCTCGCCTCATGCAAACGCAAGCTTGAGAAAACATCAAGACATTCCGTTTTGACCAAACGTAATCCTCGGGTGACAGGGCTGAGGGATGAACGTAAAACGAACGAATGAGCGACCCTGTTTCATCGATCCGAAACCTTGGCCCGGCTTTCGAACAAGCCTGCGCCCGTGCAGGTATTCATTCGGCGGAAGAATTGCGAGAGCTGGGGCCAGACGAGGCTTATGCCCGCCTTTTACGCGCCGGAACCAAGGCCCATTTTATCGGCTACTACGTTCTGGTGATGGGGTTGCAGGGCCGTCCATGGAACGACTGCAAGGGCGAAGAAAAGAAAGCCCTACGGCAGCGCTTTGACGCGATAAAAGCAGGCAACAGTGCCGCGCCGGAAAATAAGATGATCGCCGATCTGGATGCCATTGGCGTGCGCGTTGCACCACAAGATCTAAAGCAAGTCTGAACAAAAAAGGCCGCCCCAAGCGGAGCGGCCCAATACGTTGGCAGAAGCGGTGGCTTAGCCGACCAGTTCGATGCCCGAGAAGAAGTACGCGATCTCTACCGCTGCGGTTTCAGGTGCGTCCGAACCGTGGACCGAGTTTTCGCCAACCGACTCGGCAAACTCGGCGCGGATGGTGCCAGCCGCCGCGTCTGCAGGGTTGGTTGCACCCATGACTTCGCGGTTCTTTGCAATGGCGCCTTCGCCTTCCAGAACCTGAACAACAACCGGAGCCGACGACATGAATTCGCACAGTTCGTCATAGAACGGACGCTCGGCGTGCACTTCGTAGAACTTGCCAGCTTGCTCTTTGGTCATGTGGATGCGCTTTTGCGCGACGATGCGCAGGCCGGCCTCTTCGAACTTGGCGTTGATTTTGCCAGTCAGGTTGCGGCGGGTTGCATCGGGTTTGATGATCGAGAATGTGCGTTCCAGTGCCATGTCGGCCTCTCCTTACAATGTGGCGCGGGGCCCGCGCCGAAATCCATCGCGCGCCGCGTATCACGGTCTTTGGCTTATGAAAAGTGTTATGATAGTCCATTCGCCGCTTTGGGGTTCAGAATGTGTCCGGCAACGGGTCGATCCGGTCGAGACGACGGACATACAGCACTGCAAGCAACCCGGCAAAACTGCATGCCCACATCATGCCCAGAACCAGAAACGGACCGTTTTCCGGGCTGACAAATGCACCTGTCATCGAGGTCAGGATTGCACCCAGCGCCACCACCATCGCACCAGACAACCCTGCTGCGCTGCCTGCCAGCCTGGGGCGCACGGACATGACGCCTGCCGAGGCATTGGCGTTGGTCAGCCCGTTGCCGAATCCCACACATATGGCCGAGCCGAAGAACACCCAGACCGACCCAAGGCCAGCAAGAAACAAAAGCAATCCACAGAACGGCCCGGTCGAAGCTACAATCCGTCCGATCAGGATCATCGTGGTCAGACGTGTCCGCGCCGCGATCCGGCCAGTGACGAAGTTACCCACCATGAACCCGCCGGTGATGATTCCAATGCCAAGGCCCAACATCGCAGGGCTCAGATCGAACCAAGCGGCGGCGACCAGTGGCGCGCCGGTTATGAAGCTGTAGAAACCGCCAATCGAAAACGACGCGCATAAGGCGTAACCCCAAAACCGTCGGGCGCGAAACAAATCCGGATATTCGCGCAGTTGGGCTGTAAAGGTGGACGAGCGGTTCATGTTGGTCTCGCCCATGTCAAACCACAGCAAAACCAACAGCCCTGCCCCCAGCACAGTGTAAAGCACAAAGCCAGAGCGCCAGCCAAAGAGCATATCCAGCCCGCCGCCCAGCATCGGTCCAAGCATCGGCGCCAAAGCCATGGCCATCGCCACATACCCCAGTTTGCTGGCCGCCTCGTTCGGTGGGTACCGGTCTCTGATCGATGCGCTGGACAGAACCGACCCGGCCACCACTGCGGCCTGCAAAAGACGGAAACCCAGGAACACCCAGATCGACTCGGCCAGTGTGCAACCGATTGAGGCGACGACGAAGATCGTCATGCACATCAACAGGATCGGCCTGCGCCCGAAGCGATCAGACAACGGCCCCATGATCAGTTGGAGCATGGCTGAAATCGCCAGATAACCGGCAACCGACAGGTTCATAAGGCCGTAATCCACGCCGAAATCTTCGCTCATATGGGCCAGCGACGGCAGGAACATGTTCAGCGACAGCACCGACAACGCAGTGGCAAAGATCAGTGTGATCAGATGAGGGGGCGTTTGGGCCGCGCGCATGGGAAAAACCGTTCAGAAAAGCAAACGACACAGCGCTAACACATTGCATGACGCTTGAACATGCCAAGCCGCTGGCGGCGGCATCACGCCTCTGCTAAGAGCGGCCCATGTTACGGATCGAAGACATCACCTATGCCGTTGAAGGCCGCCCTTTATTTGACGGCGCAACCGCAACCATCCCAGACGGGCACAAGGTTGGCCTTGTGGGCCGGAATGGCACCGGAAAGACCACCCTCTTCCGCCTGATCCGGGGGGAACTGGCGCTGGAGTCCGGCAATATCCTGGTCCCCAAACGCGCTCGGATTGGTGGTGTGGCGCAAGAGGTGCCCTCGTCTGAGGTCTCGTTGATCAACACGGTTCTTGCCGCTGATACAGAACGCAGCACCTTGATGGCCGAGGCTGAGACGGCGGATGACCCGGCCCGCATTGCCGAGATCCAGACCCGCCTTGCCGATATCGATGCCTGGTCGGCCGAGGCGCGCGCTGCCTCGATCCTCAAAGGCTTGGGTTTTGACGACGAAGACCAGTTGCGCCCGTGTTCCGATTTCTCGGGCGGCTGGCGGATGCGTGTCGCTTTGGCGGCGGTGTTGTTCTCGCAGCCTGATCTGCTGTTGCTGGACGAACCAACCAACTATCTGGACCTTGAAGGCGCGTTGTGGCTGGAAAGCTATTTGGCCAAATATCCGCACACGGTGATCATAATCAGCCACGACCGAGGGTTGTTGAACCGTGCTGTCGGCTCGATCCTGCATTTGGAAGACCGCAAGCTGACCTATTACGCGGTGCCTTATGACAAATTCGCCGAACGACGCGCCGAACGTCTGGCACAGGCGGAATCCGAAAACGCCAAGGCTAAAGCCCGCATCGCGCATTTGCAAAGCTTCGTCGATCGCTTCCGCTATAAGGCGTCCAAGGCCGTTCAGGCCCAATCCCGCCTGAAGATGATCGAGCGCATTCAACTGGTCTCAACCCCGCAAGAGGCCGCGCTGCGCGCGTTTTCCTTCCCCGAGCCAGAAGAACTGTCGCCGCCGATCATCCAGATCGAAGGTGGTGTGACCGGCTATGGCGAGACTGAGGTTCTGCGCCGCCTGAACCTGCGGATTGACCAGGATGACCGGATTGCCCTGTTGGGTAAGAACGGTCAGGGCAAATCAACCTTGTCCAAGCTTTTGTCCGACCGCCTGCCCCTGATGGCGGGCAAGATGAGCCGTTCCAACAAGCTGCGCATCGGCTATTTCGCACAGCATCAAGTGGATGAGCTTTATGTGGACGAAACGCCATTGGACCACCTGCGCCGTCTGCGTCCTGACGAAGCGCCGGGCAAGTGGCGCTCTCGGCTGGCTGGATTTGGACTGAACGCGGATCAGGTCGAAACCGAGGTTGGTCGTCTGTCCGGCGGTCAGAAAGCGCGCCTGTCGCTGCTGATCGCCACGATTGATGCGCCGCATATGCTGATCCTGGATGAACCGACCAACCACCTTGATATTGAAAGTCGTGAAGCACTGGTCGAGGCGTTGACCGCATACTCCGGTGCGGTCGTTTTGGTCAGCCACGACATGCACCTTCTGAGCCTTGTTGCGGACCGGCTTTGGTTGGTCTCGGACGGGACGGTCAAGCCCTTCGACGGCGACCTTGAAGCGTACCGATCTCTGTTATTGGCGCGGGACAAACCTGTCAAAGAAAAGCCGCAAGTCAGCAAGCCCAAACGCCCCTCGCGCGAGGCCATGCTGGCCTTGCGGGCCGATTTGCGCAAATGCGAGGATCGGATCGAGAAGCTGACGGATATGCATGACAAGCTTTCGGCCAAACTGTCGGACCCGGCTTTGTATGAAGACGACAAGATCAACGATCTGGAAACCTGGAACCGCAAATTCGCGGAAGTCACCGAGGCGATGCAAAAGGCCGAAGCACTATGGGTTGCTGCGGCAGAACGGCTGGAACAGGCAGAAAACGTTGCATGATGAAGCCCGTCGTTGAAACCAAGGCCATGATCGCAGGCATGCGCCCCGTGCTTCAGCCGGGCGAATTTGCGTTTGTTGTCTGGCCACAAGAAAAAGCCTGGCCCGAAGGCACACGGGCAAGCTGTATTGAAGCCGAAGGTCTGTCGCTGATCATCCCCGTTGGCGCCGCACCGGAAGACGCGGTGCCCATGCGCTGCATCACACTGCAGGTTCATTCGTCGCTTGAGGGGGTGGGCCTGACCGCTGCCGTTTCGACCGCCCTTGCGGAAAACAACATTCCGGCAAACATGGTTGCCGGGTATCACCATGACCACGTGTACGTTCCCAGCACCTTGGCTGAAAAGGCTTTGGCTGTTTTGAAAGACCTGCAACAGGAGGCTGCGGGATGATCGACCTTGCTTTCTTCATCACCGCGTTCACGACCTTGTTCGTGGTCATCGATCCGTTTGGCACAACTCCGATTTTTGTCGCGATGACGCAGGGTATGGATGCCCGGACCCGTCGCATGACGGCCTATCGCACCTGTGCTGTGGCCTCGGGCATCCTGATCGCCTTTGCAGCCTTTGGTGAGGCGGTTCTGGGCTTTGTCGGCATCTCGATGGAGGCGTTCAAAGTTGCAGGCGGTGCACTGCTGTTCCTGACCGCGCTGGACATGCTGTTCGAACGGCGCACCAAAAGGCGCGAGGATCGGGCCGAAGAAGAAGAACACCCGGATCCGTCCGTTTTTCCTTTGGCTATTCCTTTGGTGGCGGGGCCCGGGTCGATTGCGACGATCATCCTTCTGGCCGGTCAGCACCCGGGGTTTCTGGGCATCGCCGAGGCAATCTTGGTGATGCTGGCCGTAATGGCCGTCGTTTTGATCTTCTTCCTGTCAGGCGGTCTGATCGCACGTATTCTGGGCAAAACCGGGTTGAATGTGCTGACCCGGTTGCTGGGGATGCTGCTGGCGGCTTTGTCGGTGCAGTTCATTCTGGATGGCCTAAAGGCCTTTGGTTTTGCATCTTAAACCCCCATATAAACAGCACGTAACTTTGGTGGGGTGAACCACATGGATGGCGGCAGCTTTGGACAACTGGTGTATCTGGTCATACTTGGCACAGTGCTGGTGTTCTGGTTCATCTCGTACAATCGACAGTCCCTGAACAAGACGTTGCAACAGGTGATGGCCTGGGTGTTCATTTTTGTCGGCGTCATCGCGATTATTGGTCTTTGGGAAGATATCCGTTCTACGGTTAGCCCTGCTCCACAGATGACCGTTACTGGCGAAACGATTGAGGTACCTCGCGCCTATGATGGCCACTATTATCTGCCCGTTTTGGTCAATGGTGAACCGATCAACTTTCTTGTCGACACCGGTGCCAGCCAAATTGTCCTGAGCGCACAGGACGCGAAACGTGCAGGTATCGACCCTGATCAACTGAATTACTTTGGGCGCGCCTTGACCGCCAACGGTGAGGTGCGCACCGCCCCGGTCCGGCTTGAAACTCTGACCGTCGGCCCCATCACCGATCAAAACGTATCTGCCTGGGTTAATGAGGGCGAGCTGCACAAGTCCTTGCTGGGGATGGATTACCTTCATCGATTTTCCAACATCCAATTCGCAAACGGGCGCATGATCCTGTCGCGCTGACCTCTTCAGGGTTGCATTCGATCATTGAGAACAAAATGAGAACATGTTAGCCTGCCTATATGGCGGCTCATCTTCTTGATCAAAAACCCGCGCGCGCTGCTCCGGGGTTGAACCTACATAGTCAAATCACCCTGCAACTGGGCCGCGTGCACGAGGCATGTGGCCCTGCCCGGCGCAGCTTTGCCATGTGGCTGGCCAGTCAGGCGCAGGGGCCCGTGCTGTGGATCTCGCCCGCGTGGGAGCCTGGTCAGCTGAACCCGGACGGGATGATGCCCTTTGCCGATCCAGCCCGGTTCATCTTTGTCCGCCCCACCCGCGCCGAAGATCTGTTGTGGTGCATGGAAGAGGCGCTGCGCAGCGGGGCGATCCCGTTGATCATCGGCGACCTGCCGGGCGCGCCGGGTCTGACACCGGTGCGCCGGATGCATCTGGCCGCCGAACAGGGCGGCACGATGGGGCGGGCTCCGCTTGGCCTGCTGCTGACACCTGGTGACGGTGGCGCGCAAGGGGTCGAGACACGCTGGCACATGGCTGCCGCCCATCAGGGCGAGGCCCGGCGCTGGACCCTGACCCGCCGCCGCGCCCGTGCCCTGCCCCCGGTCACATGGCAGGCCAGCATGACCGCCGCCCGGTCCGGCTTGCACCTCAAGCGCATCGCGACCAACGAAGCCCCGGCCTGAAAAAGCCGCGATCACGCAATGTTTGATTGGCCGGTCACAGTGCACGCCCTAGCCTTCGGGCATGACAGTAATGAACCGACGCATTTTCCTTGCCGGGCTGGCGTCCCTGCCCATTGCCCGACCGTCGCACGCGACGCTCAGCCCTTACGTTCTGTCGACAACAGACACCAGGGTCGGCTTCAGCTTCAATCTGTCGGGCGTAATGCAGTCGGGATCCATGCCAATCCGATCCGCCGATGTTAACATCGACACGCGCCAACTGCAGAACAGTCAAGTCTCGGTTGTGCTGGACGTCAGCAAGGCCAGAACGCGGTTGCCTTTTGCCCGAATGCCCATGCTCAGCCCAAGTGTACTGGATGCCAAACAGCACCCAACGATCCGGTTTGTCTCAACGAAAATTGAGCTTGGCGCACAGGGGCGCATCTCGGACGGGGCCCGCATTACGGGGGACCTGACCGTACGAGGCGTAACGCGGCCGATCACGCTGAACGCCAATCTATATCGGCAGGCAGGCACAGCGGCAGACGATCTGAACACATTATCCATCGGCCTGACCGGAGCCCTCAACCGGCATGACTTTGGCGCGTCAGGCTATCCTGATCTGGTTCGCGACAACGTCGGTCTGGACATCCATGCCGAGATCAGCCGTGCGCGTTAACTAACAAAGCGCAAAAAACGACTCGATAAAGTCGAATAGATGCGCGCATTGTGCGGCAACGACGCCAATCTGAGATCACTATGCGCACGATCATTTCCTTTGCCGCCCTTTTTCTTTCGGCCATTCTGTTGCAGCTGTCGACGGGCGGGGTTGGTCCGCTCGATGCTATTTCCGGAATCACGCTGGAATTCACGACCGAGCAGATCGGTCTGCTGGGTTCAGCCCATTTTATTGGCTTTTTTGTAGGGTGCTGGTGGGCACCGCGCCTGATGGGCAGTGTCGGCCATTCTCGTGCTTTCGCAGTCTGCACCGCCTTGGGCGCGATGGGATTGATCGGTCACACCCTGACAGACAATCCCTACATCTGGGCGGTTCTCAGGATCGCGTCGGGCACCTGTATTGCAGGATGCTACACCGTGATCGAAGCATGGCTGAACGCCAAAGTCACCAATGAAACGCGCGGCCGGGCCATGGGGACCTATCGGCTTGTAGATCTGGGTGCCTCGCTGGGCGCACAGTTGATGATCGCGGTGCTGCCGCCTGCCTCTTACGTGTCCTACAACCTGTTGGCTATCCTGTGTTGTGCTTCGCTACTGCCCCTGACCCTGACACGTGCCAGCCAACCGCAAACACCGAACACGCAGCGGCTGCGGCCCAAGCTTGCATGGGCATGTTCCCCGCTGGCTGTGGCTGGCGTGATCGTCTCGGCGCTCAGCTCTGCGTCCTTCCGCATGGTTGGTCCAGTCTACGGGCAAGAAGTCGGTCTGGGCGTGGACCAGATCGCGTTCTTCCTTGCCTCGTTTGTTTTGGGCGGGGCGCTGGCACAGTATCCACTGGGCTGGCTGGCCGACAAATATGACCGACGCTGGGTTCTGATCTGGTTGTCTGCCGCTGCTGTACTGAGCTGCGGGTTCACGATGGCTGCAAGCGGGACCGGGACACTTGGGGTGATGCTGGCCGCCGGGTTCTTTGGCCTGACGACCTTTCCGATCTTTTCGCTGTCTTCGGCCCACGCAAATGACTTTGCCACCAGTGAAGAACGGGTCGAACTGTCTGCGGCCCTGATGTTCTGGTACGCCTTGGGCGCAATTGCATCGCCCTATATTTCCTCGACACTGATCGAGCAGTTCGGCCCCGGCGCTTTGTTTGCCTTTGTGGCCGTCGGACATCTGGGGTTGATCATCTTTGGTCTTGCACGGATGCGCACTCGCCCGACGCCGGAAGAGCGGACAAACTATGTCTACGCTCCGCGCACATCCTTTACCGTCGGGCGCCTGTTGAAACGCTCTCGGGAAGAATAAAAAAGGGCCGGGAAATTCCCGGCCCATTTGTTCTTTGTTCGTTTTTTACTGAGTCGGCGACGTCTCTTCCTCGACAATCTCGACCGCGTCTGCTAGTTCAGGCGTCGCCTCTAGCGCGCCGTTCACTACTCCGCCGACACCGTTTTCCATCGACAGACCCAGCTCCTCGCCCAGCTTCTTGAGCGCGGGCATCTGCACGGCCATGCCCATGATCGAGTCCAACGCCTGATTGACCACCGGCTTGTCGCTGTTGGCCGCTCCACCGCCTGAAGCACCGGCACCGATCCCACCGACCTGATGGATCTTGATCGAGTCGATCTTCTCGGCAGGTTTCACCATTTCCGAGATGATCGACGGCATCGTCTCGATCCGCGCCATATCGACCTTCATCCGGATCTGCGCCGCGGACAGAGCGTTGTCGGCTTCAACAATGGCGCGCTTACCTTCCGCTTCGGCCAGCATGTCGTTTTTCTTCGCCTCGGCACGGATGTTCAACGCATCCGCTTCGGCCTGTGCTTCTTCACGACGCGCTTCGGCACGGTCGGCGGCGGCCTCTTTCTCGGCCTGCGCGGCCAGACGGATCGCAGTCGCCTGACGTTCCGCTTCGCGCGTCGCTTCGATCAATACGATCTGCTTCTGGCGTTCAGCTTCGGCCACTTCGCGGGCGGTCACGACGGCCTCGGTCGCCTTTGTCGCCTCGGCCCGGGCGAGGTCAGCAGATGCACGCGCACGGCTTTCCTCTTCGGATTTCTGCGCGATGATGATCTGACGTTCCTGCTCGGCCACTTCGATCTCACGTTCTTTCGCAATCTCAGCATCGCGGATCTTGCGCTCGCGCTCGATTTCGGCCCCGCGGATGGCTTCTTCACGGGCGATCCGGGCACGTTCGGTTTCGCGCACCGAGTCTTCGGTCCGCGCCGCAATCTCGGCCTCCTGCGCCACGCGCAGGGTTTCGACCTTCTGGGTCTGCTCGATACGCGCCTGTGCCTCGTCCTGCTCGATCAGCAGTTTCTGACGCTCGGCCTCCATCGCAGCACGGCGTACTTCAACCTCGGCATCCGCATCAATCTGCGCACGCTCTTTTTTCGAGGCTGCAATCACCTCGGCCAGTTTGCGCATACCCACAGCGTTAAAGGCGTTATTCTCGTCCAGTGCTTCGAACGGTGTCTGGTCAAGCGCAGTCAGCGACACGGATTCCAGCGACAGGCCGTTCTTCAACAGGTCTTCGGACACCGCATTCTGCACCTCTTGCACGAAGTCAGCGCGGTTCTCGTGCAGCCCGTCCATAGTCATCTGCGCGGCCACGGCACGCAAACCGTCGATCAGTTTACCTTCGATCATCTCGCGCAGCTGTTCGACGTCAAAGGTGCGTGAGCCCAGCGTCTGTGCGGCGCGCGCGATGCCTTCTTCAGTCGCCATGACCGAGACGTAGAACTCGACGCCCACATCCACGCGCATGCGGTCCTGAGTGATCAGCGCGGCTTCACCGCTGCGCTGCACTTCAAGGCGCAGGGTTTTCATGTTCACAGGGCTGACCTCGTGCAGCAACGGCACAATGACCACACCGCCATCCATGATGACTTTTTTACCGCCCGCCCCGGTTTTCACCAGGCTCACTTCGCGGGTCGCGCGTTTATAAAGGCGGCCAAGGACAAGGCCGATGAATAACAGGACGGCCAGAATGGTGACGACCGTAATCGCCAGGAATGAAACTTCCATGCAAAATCCTCCGATTTAAGAGTTGGTAATTTGGTTAGTCCGACAAGCCGACCAGAACGAACCGGTCGCGCCGTCTGTCGCGCAGCACCAACACGTCGGTGCCTTGCTCAAGGATGTCTTTGTCTTGCAGCGGCTCGGCGCGCAGGTGATGGGTGTTTCCGAACCGGTCCATCACGCGCACCTCGGCAGGGCGGCCACGAGACGCCGTTCCTTGTGAGATCACTCCGCGACGGCGGGCCAGCATCCGTTCGGACATCGCCTCAGACTCGGTCTTGGGCAACAGGCGGGCGAACACGGTACCAAAGCCGCGCGCAAACCACAGACCAAACGCACCTGCCGGGATTGCGGCCATCCAGCTTGGCAGATCAAAGCCCAACAAATCACGCAGCGCCAATTGCAGGCCGATGCCCGACAGACCAAAACCCGCCAGCAACACAACAAGCCAGATCATGAAGGGCACTTTGCCAATCCCCAACCAAGCCATCGGCCCGGCAGCGGCGGCATCAGGCACGTCCGTCTCAATCTCGGCAAGTTCAAACTCGCCCAAATCAATGTCGGCATCTATGTCGAGATCGAAGTCTGCGACATCCAGATCCGGGACGTCCACAGCATCCAGATCGACCTCGCCCTCGCCTGCCAGCAGGCTTCCACCCAGCACCAGAGCGATCAGCTCTAGGGCCAGCAGGCCAAACAGCAGCGCAAGCGCCATGGTAAAGGGCACGAATGCACCCTCAAGCAGGAAGTCGAACATTAGCAATATGCCCTCGTTTTTGTATACTTTTGTATACACTCAATATGGGTAGTCGTAATAAAAATACAAGAGATCGTGATTCTGTTTTCAACCTATGGGTAGTGTGGACATCTGTTGACCTGCAATCGCTATTCAATTGATAAAGCGTTTTTTGACTGGATCGTGGCATTTCAGGGCATCCACGCAAAACCCGGCCTTTTGCTGGCGGTTTACATAAGGTAGACGAGCGCGCAGACAGTTACGTGGACACGCAAAATGGCTCGGATTCTCATCACCTCGGCGATCCCTTACATCAACGGGATCAAGCACCTCGGCAATCTGATCGGCTCGCAATTGCCAGCCGACCTGTACGCACGCTACCAGCGTGGCCGGGGGAATGAGGTCATGTTCCTGTGCGCCACAGATGAACACGGCACACCTGCGGAACTGGCGGCGGCCAAAGCCGGTAAGCCCGTCGCCGAATACTGCGCTGACATGTACGCAGTTCAGGCCGATATCGCCAACCGGTTCGGCCTCAGCTTCGATCACTTTGGTCGCTCGTCCAGTGAACAGAATAAGCGCCTGACCCAGCATTTTGCAGGCAAGCTGGACGACGCCGGCCTTATCCGTGAGGTCAGCGAGAAACAGGTCTATTCCAACGCAGATGGCCGTTTCCTGCCCGACCGCTACATCGAAGGCACCTGCCCCAACTGCGGATACGACCGTGCGCGTGGCGATCAGTGCGAAAACTGCACCAAGCAATTGGACCCGACCGATCTGATTGAGCCACGCTCGGCCATTTCCGGCTCGACCGATCTTGAGGTGCGCGAGACCAAGCATCTGTATCTGCGCCAGTCGGCGATGAAGGATCAACTGGACGCGTGGATCGACAGCAAGACCGATTGGCCGGTCCTGACCACATCAATCGCCAAGAAATGGCTACATGACGGCGACGGCCTGCAAGACCGGGGCATCACCCGCGATCTTGACTGGGGCGTTCCGGTTAAAAAAGGAGATCAGGACTGGCCCGGCATGGAAGGCAAGGTCTTTTATGTCTGGTTCGACGCGCCCATCGAATACATCGCCTGTGCCAAGGAATGGGCGGATGCCAGCGGCAGAACCGATGCCGATTGGGAGCGCTGGTGGCGCACCGACAAGGGCGCGGATGACGTGCGATATGTGCAATTCATGGGCAAAGACAACGTGCCCTTCCACACCTTGTCTTTCCCGGCCACCATCCTGGGCACAAATTCGCACAATGAAGACACCGGATCGTCCGAGCGCTGGAAGCTGGTCGATTATATCAAGTCTTTCAACTACCTGAACTATGATGGCGGCCAGTTCTCGACCAGCCAGGGGCGTGGCGTGTTCATGGATCAGGCGCTTGAGATCCTGCCCGCCGACTATTGGCGCTGGTGGCTGCTGAGCCATGCGCCTGAAAGCAGCGACAGTGAGTTCACCTGGGAAAATTTCCAGCAATCGGTGAACAAGGACCTCGCCGACGTACTCGGTAACTTTGTCAGTCGCATCACCAAGTTCTGCCGCTCGAAGTTTGGCGAAGCTGTGCCGGAAGGCGGCAGCTATGGTGAACGCGAACACGCCCTGATCGACGAGTTGACCCGCCGCGTCCGCGCCTATGAAGGCCATATGGAAGCGATGGAAGTTCGCAAATCCGCACAGGAATTGCGGGCGATTTGGGTTGCGGGAAATGAATACCTTCAAGCTGCGGCTCCATGGTCAACCTTCAAGGAAAACCCTGAACAGGCCGCCGTTCAGGTGCGACTGGGCCTGAACCTGATCCGTCTTTACGCTGTGCTCAGTGCGCCGTTCGTACCGGACACCTCAGCCCGTATGCTCAGCGCGATGAACACACTGGACACAGGCTGGCCCGAAGATGTGGCCGCGGCATTGGACGCCCTGCCCGCCGGTCACGCATTTACTGTGCCAGATGTTCTATTCGCGAAAATCACTGACGAGCAGCGCGAAGACTGGCAGGAAAGATTTGCAGGTACACGTAACTGATCCTCTTTCATTGCAAGCATTCCTCGGGGGCCATACGGCCCCCGTTTTGTTTGCGAACGAAAGCAAAGTGAACTTCTAAACCAGCCAAAGCGCTGAAATAATTTGTGCTGCCTCCAGCCGTTTCCCGTGTCATCGCGCTTGAGAAACCAAGTTAAAAAAGTCATCCTGATACCAAGTTCTTCCGACTCGGGCCTCCAACACGGTGTGCCCGGCATTATTTCTTACCGTCACGCACGAGGCTTTCGCCATGTCCCCAGCACTTTTTTCTTCCACCCGGACCAGCAGGCCATTGGCCGCAGCGATTGTGCTGTTGTCTGTGGGATTGGCGTCTCCACTCGCCGCCCAGGAAGAAAGCGCGCCTCCGAAAGTGTCAATTTCGGCAGCGTACACTGAAGAGATTACCGACGAAGCCACCTTTATCGGGCGCGCCGAAGCGATCAACAAAGTCGACATCGTAGCCCGCGTGAACGGGTTTCTTAACAGCCGCGAGGTCGAAGATGGCGCGACGGTCAAGGAAGGGGATCTGCTCTTCACCATCGAGCCTGACCTCTACGAGGCCACGCTTGAAGCTCGCAAAGCCGATCTGAACCGGGCCGAGGCAAATCTTGAATTGGCCAAGGTCGATCTGGCCCGGAAGGAAGAGCTGTATAAGCGCGACGCCACACCGGAATCGGAACGCGACATTGCCCGCGCCAACGAACTGGTAGCTGAGGCCGAAGTCAAAGCCGCAAACGCAGCGATCCAGCAGGCTGAACTGGACCTGAGCTATACGCAAATCCATGCACCGTTCGATGGGCGTATCGGCAGCATCACCACCAGCGTGGGTGACGTTGTGGGGCCGACAAACCCTCCGCTGGTCAATATCGTGAGTGAAACGCCGATCTACGTGAACTTTTCACTGAACGAAAAGCTGTTTACGTCGGTTTTGCAAACCTACGGCGAAAGTTCCGCCTCATTGGCGGAAAGCTCGCAGAGCCCCAATGTGCATGTCATTCTGCCCAATGGTACCGAGTTGGATGAGGTTGGCCGGATTGTGTTCGTCGACAACCGCATCGATCCGTTAACTGGCGCTATCACCGTCCGGGCGCAATTCGACAATACCGCCCGTCTGATCCTGGATGGTGCCTTTGTGAACGTTCAGATCGAAGCGCTGGAACCCACCTTGCAGGTACTGGTGCCTCAGGCCGCGTTGCAGCGCGATCAGCGGGGTGAGTTTGTTCTGGTGGTCAATGACCAACAGATGGTCGAGCAACGCTATATCACCACCGGTGACACGGTTGGCACTGCGATCATCGTGACCGACGGGCTGCGTGAAGGCGAAAGTGTGATTGTCGAGGGCCTGCAGCGGGTCCGCCCCGGCGTGGCCGTAGACGCGGTCGTAGCCTCTGAGCAGCCGGGAGAATAACTGATGTTCTCAGCCCTGTTCATCAGCCGGCCAAAGCTGGCGCTTGTCATTTCGTTGGTGCTGACCATCATGGGCGGCATCGGCTATATGGTTCTGCCCGTCGCGCAGTTCCCAGACATCACGCCACCGGTGGTCAGCGTTACAACCACCTATACCGGCGCCAACGCCGAAACTGTTGAAAACACCGTCGCCGCACCAATCGAAGCGCAGGTCAACGGTGTGGACGACATGATCTACATGACGTCCACGTCTTCGGACAACGGATCTTACTCGCTAAACGTCACATTCGAGGTCGGCACCGACCCTGATATCGCGTCGGTAAACGTTCAGAACCGCGTTGCGCAGGCGATGTCGTCGTTGCCGACCGAGGTGACGTCTTCGGGTGTGGTCACACAGAAATCGTCGACCAACATGCTGATGCTGGTCACGCTAACCTCGCCCAACGGCACCTATGACAGCGTGTTTTTGTCAAACTATGCCTCAATCAACCTGCGTGACGCGCTGGCGCGTGTGCAGGGCGTGGGTAAGGCGGACGTCCTGACCAACCTTGAATACGCCATGCGGATCTGGATGGACCCGGACAAGATGGCAGCCCTGTCCATCACACCCGGCGACGTCATCAACGCGATCCGCGAGCAAAACATCGAAGTGTCTGCGGGATCCATCGGTTCTCCTCCGGTGCCTGAAGGGCAAACGTTTCAATATACAATCAAATCCAAGGGTCGCCTGACGTCAGCGGATGAGTTCGCGGACATTGTCATCCGCACCGGGGCTGACGGCGCCATCGTACGCGTCAAGGACATTGCCCGGACGGAACTTGGGGCGCAATTCTATTCGGCCTCAGGCTATTTCCAGGCAGTTCCGGCCACGGTGATCGGCATCTACCAAGCGCCTGGTGCAAACGCGCTGGCGGTGTCCGAGCGTGTGCAGGCAGAGTTGGAACGCCTGTCCCGTGCGTTCCCGACAGACGTGGAATATGAAGTGCCGTTCAACACCACCGACTTTGTCGAGGCATCACTGAACGACGTCGTATCGACCCTGATCCTGACCTTCATCCTTGTGATCTCGGTTGTGTTTGTGTTTCTGGGCAGTTGGCGCGCAACGGTCATCCCCGCGGTCGCCATCCCGGTGTCACTGATCGGGACATTTGCGTTCCTACTGGCCTTTGGCATGTCACTGAACACGATTTCGCTGTTCGCGCTGGTGCTGGCCATCGGCATTGTGGTGGATGACGCCATCGTTGTGGTCGAAAACGTTGAACGTATCATCGCAGACGAAGGGCTGCCTCCTGCCGAAGCAACCCGCAAGGCGATGGGCCAAATCACCGGCCCGGTCATTGCAACCACACTGGTTCTGCTGGCTGTGTTTGTGCCGGTGACCTTTATGCCCGGCATCTCTGGACGACTGTATTCGCAGTTCGCCGTCACCATTTCGACCGCAGTTGTGATTTCGTCCATCAACGCGCTGACGCTTTCGCCTGCCCTGTGTGGTCTGGTTCTGCGGGAACGTTCAGGCCCGCCCAAGGGGCTGCTGGCTGTGTTCGAAGGCTTTATCGGCACGGTTCGAAACGGCTATGTGGCGATTGTACGTAAACTGCTGGTGTTTCCTGCCATCGCACTGGCCATCGTCGTCGGTCTTGGTCTGGGCACCGGAACGATCATGTCGAACACTTCGGCCGGGTTTATCCCGCTTGAAGATAACGGCTATCTCTTTGTTGACGTTCAACTGCCCGACGCCGCCACTCTGGAACGGACGGAAACCGTGACGGCGCGTCTGGACGATCAGATACGAGAAATCCCCGGAGTGGCCAGCACTGTTCTGGTCAACGGGTTCTCGCTTTTGAACGGCACAATCACCAACGGTGCCGCGATCTTTGTGAACCTCGACAACTGGGCGGACCGGCAGGAAGAAGACCTGAGCGCGGATGCAATCCTGGCCAAGGTCCTTGCCATCGCCAACGCCGAATCTGCCGCCTCAATCGTGGCCTTCAACCCGCCGCCCATTCAAGGTCTGGGCATGTCGGCGGGTGTCGAGATGGAGGTACAGCAGACCGGTGGTGGCTCACCGCAGGATCTGGCCTCGGCCGTAGGGTCGTTCGTATACGCTGCGAACCAGAGGCCCGAGATTGGGCAGGCCTACACCACGTTCCGCGCCAACGTTCCGCAGCTTTTTGTCGATCTTGATCGAGAAAAAGCCAAGACGCTGGACGTTTCAGTGGCCGAGGTTTTCCAGACGATGCAGGCGCAGTTGGGGTCCTACTATGTCAACGACTTCAACCTGTTTGGTCGCGTTTACCGTGTGATGATTCAGGCGGACGGTACATATCGGGACAATGTCGAAGACATTGCGAACTTGTATGTCCGGTCGCAAAAAGGCGACATGGTTCCGCTGGGTACACTGATTGATGTGGAAAACGTGCTTGGCCCGGTTCTTCTGAAACGCCACAATCTGTTCCGCTCGGCGACGGTAACGGCAGTGCCTGCGCCCGGTCTGTCCAGTGGCGACGCCATCACGGTGATGACGGAAGAATCTGCAACCGCCCTGCCCCCCGGTTATGCGTTCGAATGGACCGGCACGGCGCAGCAACAGCTGGCCTCGGGCAGTTTGGTGATCATCATCCTCGGGCTTGCGATCCTGTTTGGATACCTGTTCCTGGTCGGGCAATACGAAAGCTGGACGATGCCTGTTTCGATCCTTCTTTCCGTTGTTGTGGCCCTGTTCGGGGCCGTGGCAGCCGTGGCGATTGTCGGCAGTGACATCAACCTCTACACGCAGATCGGGATGATCATGCTTGTAGGGCTTGCGTCGAAAAACGGTATTCTGATCGTTGAATTTGCGATGGAGCAACGCGCCAATGGCTTGTCGATCAAAGATGCTGCGGCAGAGGCCGCTTTCCAACGGTTCCGGGCTGTGATGATGACAGCCTTGTCATTCCTGCTGGGTGTTGTTCCCCTTTTGGCTGCAAACGGCGCGGGTGCCGCCAGCCAAAAGGCGATTGGTGTTGCCGTATTTGGCGGCATGCTGGCTGCAACCGTGGTCGGTGTCATCGTGGTGCCAGTTCTCTACGCGTTGATGCAAAGCATGCGAGAGTGGTTGAAAGGCAGTAAAAACGATCCCGGCCCGTCAGAGACCGCCGCATGATCCAAAAAGCCCCGCAGCAACCGCGGGGCTTTTTTATTACTGGGATCTTTCGCGCCGTCGTCTGGCGATGTCGTGGATCACCTGTTTTGCGTCGACGGGTGGTTCTTGTTCGACCCTGCGATACTCTGATCCGTCTTTGCGCCGCGTCAGCAACCCGCAGGAAATCATCGTGCGGCGCAAAGTTGCCGGATCGTCAAAACAATGCTCGGCATTGAGGCACGCGTTAACCTCGGCCTCATGCAAGGTTTTGCCTGAAGGTACAGCAGCCCAGAGCGCCCAAAGCGAAAGGGTTTGCACCGAACGCTTCGAAGGCCACTGCCTCAACCTGCCTTCTATGTCGAACAGATGAAGCGTGCGTTCAACCAACCGGGCATTCGGCGCTGGTGGATCGGACCGGTTCTGCAGCCTGCGGTTGGCGGCACTGTCGGCCCGCATATGTTGCACATTCTGAAACCCGGCTGCACGCGCGACCATGTTCATCAGCGTCAGGTGCGATGGGCTGGCGGCTCCTAGCTGGTTGGACAAGGTTCGAACGAACGGGGTCAGATCATCAATATGTAAAGGGACTGGCGTTTTGCTCATCACACATCCACATCGGGCGTTCTGCGCATTCGTTGGCCGCTGACCTGACGAAGCAACGCCCTGAGTGTTGCGATGTCAATTATGTCTCACAGGCAGGTTTAGCACTCTGAACCAGAGCAGCGGCGCCTCGGTGTCTGCCAACCGTCTCCAAGGGCTAACACAACAGGAGTCCACCGCCAAGGGTCTTACGACCCCTGTCACGCGGCGCGACGCTCAGCCATCCAAGCATCGATCCGCGCGATCTGATCCTTGTTCAGACGAAGACCCAGCTTGTTGCGCCGCCATACAATGTCATCGGCGGTGCGGGCATATTCCTTGTCCATCAGCCAAGCGACCTCTTGCGCAGTCAAGGTTGCGCCAAAGTCTTCGCCCAGATCGGTGGCCTGTTTTGCACCAACTAGAACATCACGCGCCTCAGTGCCGTATGCGCGGATCAAGCGTGCGGCCCAAGCGGCGGTGAGGAAAGGATACTTTGCAAGAAGGTCGCTTTTTAGAGTGTCTACGGCATCAACTGGAAAGTCGCCTCCGGGCAAAGCGAAACCTGCTGTCCACGGACCAGACAGATCAGGAAAGAACTCGGCCACCTTCTCCAGCGCGCTTTCCGCAAGCCTGCGGTAGGTGGTGATTTTACCGCCAAACACGTTCAAAACGGGTGCCCCACCCTGCGCATCGACCTTCAACGTATAATCACGCGTCGCTGCAGTGGCGCTGCTGGCCCCATCGTCATACAGAGGACGCACACCGGAATAGGTCCAAACAACATCATCGCGGGTCACGGCGCGTTTGAAATACTTCGACGCGAAGGCGCAGAGATACTCCTGCTCGGCCTCGGTACAAACCGGCTTGGTGGAAGGGTCCGGATGATCCTGATCGGTTGTTCCAATCAGGGTAAAATCCTGCTCATATGGAATGGCAAAGATGATGCGGCCATCTTCACCCTGAAAGAAATAGCACTTGTCGTGATCGTACAATTTGGGCGTCACGATATGGCTGCCGCGTACCAACCGAACACCCTCGCGCGAGTTCACACGGATCTTGGTCTGGATGATGTCGCCAACCCACGGACCGCCCGCGTTGATCAGCATTTTCGCCTTGATCACACGGGTCTGGTCGCTGTCGCGGTCCCGCACGGTCACTTCCCACAAATCTCCCACACGCTCGGCCGAGATCACCTCGGTCCGCACCATGATCTGTGCGCCGCGCGCCTCAGCATCCCGCGCATTCAGGACCACCAGACGGGAATCTTCGATCCAACAATCGGAATACTCATAGGCCGTCTCGAACTTGTCCTGCAGCGGGGCCCCTTCCGGCGTCGAGTGCAAGTTCAGAGAGTTGGTTCCGGGCAAAATTTTGCGCCCACCCAGATTATCGTACAAGAACAACCCCAACCGGATCAGCCATGCCGGACGCCGCCCCCGCATCCATGGCATCACCGTGCTGAGCAAACGCGATGTTGGCGTCTCGGAATCGAACCGCATATCTTTGTGATAGGGCAACACAAAGCGCATCGGCCAGCTGATGTGCGGCATGGCCCGCAGCAGGGTTTCACGCTCGATCAGCGCTTCGCGCACCAGTCGGATTTCAAAATACTCCAGATACCGCAACCCGCCGTGAAACAGCTTGGTCGAGGCCGAAGACGTAGCCGATGCCAGATCGTTCATTTCCGCCAGCGCCACTGAAAGTCCCCGACCAGCGGCGTCTCGGGCGATACCGCAGCCATTGATTCCGCCGCCGATGATGAAAAGGTCTGTGATCTGGTCTTTTGTCGACTGCATGTCCAATGATTCCCCGCCAGGCATGATCAGGCGCATTAGCCAGAATGTTCTTCGTATGGTCAATGTTTATGTTCGTTTATTTTCTTTTTGCAACGCTGATATGAAAAATACGCAGCGCTTCTTGCCAATTTCACCCAAAAGAACAAAAACGAAAGAACGCATTACCTTGGACCCGCCCTATGTCTCTTTCCTTTCGCCAATCCGACATTCTGGAAATTGCCAGCTCTGAGGGGCGCGTCACTGTTGAGGGGCTAGCCGAACGATTTGGCGTTACTGTTCAAACGATCCGACGCGATCTGACGGAGCTGGCGGATGCGGGCAAGCTTGACCGGGTCCACGGCGGTGCAGTTTTGCGGTCTGGCGTCTCAAATATCGGTTATGAAGACCGCCGTGCCCTGAATGCGGATGCCAAAACCAGCATCGCGAAAGCCTGCGCCCTGGATATTCCGGATGGGGCGTCGATCTTCATGAATATCGGCACATCGACCGAGGCCGTGGCACGGCAACTGCTGAACCACAAGAACCTGATGGTCGTGACGAACAATATGAATGTCGCCAACATTCTGATTGAAAACCCAGACTGCGAAATCGTGATGGCAGGTGGCGTGCTTCGACGGGCTGACGGCGGGTTGATCGGAAATTTGACCGTCTCGACGATCCGGCAATTCAAGTTCGATCTGGCCGTTATCGGATGCTCGGCCCTAGATAGCGACGGTGATCTTCTGGATTTCGATTTTCAGGAGGTTCAGGTCAGCCAAACCATTATCGCACAGGCGCGTCGTACCTGTTTGGTCGCTGATCAATCAAAATTCCAACGCTCTGCTCCGGCTCGGATCGCCTCGCTCAGCGAGATCGACAGTTTCTATACCGATAAGCACCTGCCCCACGAACTTGGTCAAAAATGCGTAGACTGGAATACGGCGCTGCACATTGCCGATTGACGTAATTTATCCGTGTCTTTTCCCGACCTGTTCTTGCCAGACGGGTATTGGCCTGACAGTATCGCCACAAAGTGATCATTGCAGGGATGGGGAGCCTGGGCGGTGATGCACCCGAGTCAGGTTTTTCTGCCAAGCCCGGTACCAAAACACGCCGACCGATCCCCAGAAAACAACCAGCGGGACCCGCACCCCGGCAGGAGGCAATATGGGACTATTGGGCCAGCCTTTGGGCTATTACGACTACCTGACATTTGTAGCATTGATCCTGCTGCTTGCAGCAGTGATGGCAGTTTTCTTGTTCCTGATGGGGCTTCCGGGACGGATCGCAATCAAACGCAATCACCCGCACGCAGAAGCTGTCAAGATCATGGGATGGATGGGATTTCTGGCTGTTGTGCCTTGGGTTCACGCCTTTATGTGGGCGTTTCACGATGGTGTCACCGTCGACATGCGCCGTGGTCCGGACGAAGAGAAAGACGCCATTCGCGATGAAATCAAACGTCTGGGCGGCAAGGTAAAGCCGGAATACCAAGATCGTCTGGACACAGACGATACCCAGCAAGGCTAAGACCGAAGGAAAGCAAGACCTATGTTCGTCGCCCTTGGCATCACTCTTTTCTACATCATTTTTGTCTGGCTCATTTTCTTCAAGCTGGAATTGCTGAAATTCAACATTGCCTGGGGCATCGTCTCGTTCTGGGTGGGTGCACACCTGCTGTTGATCTTTCTTGTGGCTTTGCGCTTCTTTCAGCCTTTTTCGGCAGACAGCCATGTGGTGCGTTCAACGATACAGATCGTACCTAAACTGACGCAGCCCACAATTTTGACCGAGGTGCTGGTTGAGCCGAACACTCAAGTGACCAAGGGTGACCCGCTGTATCGTTTCGATGATACGGTGTTTTCGCTGGCGGTGGACAATGCCAAGGCGCAACTGGTCGCGGCCGAGCAGAACGCGAAAATTCTGGAACAGGATGTCATCGCCAAAACCGAAGCTGTTGAGCGGGCGAATGCGCAACTGGCCTATGCCATAACGGAACAGGCCCGGTACGAAAATCTGGTCCCTGCCGGCGGCGCACGACAGGACGAGCTGGACCGTTGGAACGAGCAAGTCGCCGAAGATCAAGCCGGAGTGAAACAGGCCGAGGCCAATCTGAACAAGGCACAGCTGGCGCTGGAATCGCAGATCGACGGTGTGAATACCGGCATTCTTCAGGCGCAGGCGCAGCTCTCCGAAGCTGAGTATTTCCTCGAAAACACAACGATTTATGCCCCTGAAAACGGAATGATCGTCTCGCAGCAGGCGCGCCCGGGGCTTGTCGTTGGTGATATTCGTTTGGGCGCGATTGCCAGTTTCGTAACCGAGGACAACCCCTATCTCCTTGCCACATTCCGCCAGCAGAACCTGAAGTTTGTTGAGCCGGGGCAAGAGGTTGAAGTGGCGCTTGACCTTTATCCCGGTGAAATCCTGACCGGCAAAGTCGAGGCGATCTGGTGGGCGACAAGGCAAGGACAGTACATCCCGTCTGGGCGCCTGCCCGGTTTTGAATTGCCCAAACTGCCCGGTCGGATCGCTGTACAGATCACGGTCGATTTGCCCGAAGGGCATACGTTTCCCGCAGGTGGCCACGCGGCCGTGGCAATTTACACGGGCATGGGAAAAAGCTTTGAATTCCTGAGGCGCATCAACATCCGCCTCTATTCCTTCGCCAACTTCATCCGACCGCTGGATATCTGAGGATGCGCGCCATGACACTCCGCCGGTTTCTGGGAACTGCCCTTTGCGCTGCTACTCTGGTGGCTTGTGCACCAGTGGGACCGGATTTCGTGCGCCCGAACTCTCCGGTCGTGAAGCAATGGATCGAAGTGAACAACCCCAGCACCGGCCAAAGCGGCCTGACATCGCGCAGCGCACCCGTGGTGAAATGGTGGGAGACGTTCAATGACCCCACCCTCAACAGGCTGATTGCCGAAGCTTACGCGCAAAACCTGACCCTTCAGGTCGCGGGGGCACGCGTGTTGCAGGCCCGTGCGCAGTTAGGCATCGCATTTGGTGAGCTTTACCCGCAATCCCAAGCCATTGGCGGGTCGTTGCAGCGACGGCAGATCAGCGACAATCTTGGACCCATTGCCGATATCAACCGCATCATTCCGCTGGATACCGAATTCTCGACCTCGCAAGTCGGCTTCGATGCCCAGTGGGAGTTGGACGTCTGGGGCGCACAGCGGCGCGGGGTGCAGGCCGCGCGGTCTAATCTGGCACTTCAGGTGGCCAATTACGACGACGCGCTGGTGACACTGACCGGGGATGTGGCTGCTTTGTACGTCAATATCCGCGCGTTACAGGAATCCTTGGCAGTCGCCCGCGAAAACATCAAGTTGCAGCAAGACTCTGCGGACCTGACCCAATTGCGTTTCAACAATGGAGTCACGACTGAGCTGGATGTTCAGGAATCCACCGCACTTCTCAACAACACCAAAGCTTTGGTGCCCGAGCTGGAAAGTGACCTGCAACAGACCAAAAACGCCCTGGCCGTGCTGCTGGGTGTCACGCCGTCCCGGATGACCAGCTTGTTGGGGAACTCGGGCCGCATCCCGTCCGCGCGGACAAATGTGGCTGTGGGTGTACCCGCCGAACTTCTGCGCCGCCGCCCGGATGTGCGGGCCGCGGAACTGGCTGCTGCGACGCAATCGGCGCAGGTGGGCATCGCGATGGCGGATCTGTATCCGCAATTCGTGCTGTCCGGCTCGATTGGCCTACAGGCTTCGGGCGGACGCGACCTGTTCAGCGGCAACAGCACCACCGGTCTGGCCAGCGCTGGCGTGGTCTGGAACGTGCTGAACTATGGCCGCATCAAGAACAATGTCCGCGCACAGGATGCCGCCTATCAAGCGCTGATCGCCAATTACCAGAACACCGTTTTAACCGCGTATTCCGAGGTTGAAAGCGCCATGGTCGCCTATACGCAGGCACGTAAACAGGTTGGATTCTATCAGCAAAGCGTCGACGCTTCGCGCAAGGCAGCTGAGATTGCGGTCAGTCAGTACACGGACGGCATCGCCAGCTATTCGCGTATTCTGAACACGCAAACCGCGTTGTTACGCTCACAAGCCAATCTGATCGAAGCGCGTCAGCAAGTATCCAGCAATCTGGTCGCGGTGTACAAGGGGTTGGGCGGCGGTTGGCAAATCCGTCAAAATCAGGAGTTTCTGCCCGAGACCGTGTTGGCCGAAATGGCCTATCGCACCGATTGGGGGGATCTGCTGCAGAAAACCCCAACCGGTGCCAGCCTGAACTGATCCTACTTTGTCAGACCGCGCAGCCCGCCTGAGATCAGGATATTGACCTCATAAAGGATACGCGGCGCGGCCAACCCGCCGGGGCTGGCCAGATAATTCGGGCTCCATTCCGGGTCAAACTTCTGCTTGAAGCTGCGCAAGCCTTCGAAATGATAAAACTGTTCGCCGTGCTCATAAACGAACCCTCCGATCCGGTTCCAGAGCGAGGCATGTTGCCGGTTTTCTATGCCTGAAAACGGCGCAGCCCCCAGCGAGAACCAGTGAAAGCCCTGTTCCGAGCCCCACACCATCATCTCGGCAAACATAGCGTCCATGACAAAGCTGGGGCTGTCAGGCTCATAGCGCATCAGGTCCAGCGACAGTTCGGATTTGTTGCCGCCTTGGAACAGGTTGGCGAACGCCTTGATCTTACCTGTGTTTCCGTCGCGCAATACCGCATGGTCGAAATAAGACAGGTACTGATCGTCAAAGCCCCCAAGCGCAAATCCTTTTTCGGCACCGGCCTTTTGCTCGAGCCAATGATCTGAAATCTCGCGCAATTCTGGCAATACCGGTGCCAGTTTTTCCTTTGGGATAATCTCAAACACATAGCCTTCCCGCTCGGCCCTGTTCTTGGCCTGCCGGAACCGCTTGCGCGACTTTCCGTCCAGCGAGAAATCTTGCAACGGCACGCGCGCGACCTCACCTATTTTCAGGATCGACAGACCCAGGTCCAGAAAGGTTGGCAGATATTTGGTCGATACACTGTAGAACGCACACAGCTTTCCTTCACGATCCGCCATTTCCCGAAGCTGCCAGATCAATTGGCGGCCTGCGACCTCGTCCCCTACTGGCTCCCCTTTTGAGATCACCGCGTTGCCCGTATCGGCATAAGCAATGAAGGCCGTTTTATCCGGTGAAATCAGAAACTGCTTGTCGCCGGTCAGCGAGATCTGGGACTCGGTATCCTCGCTCTCCATCACCAGCCGTTCTACAACCTCGGGGATTTCGGTGCGTTGTGGTGTTGGAATTTCGCGTCCGAACAGAGAGTTCACGGCCACAACGCCGACGATCACAGCCACAACAAGGCTCGAGCGTAAGAACCGCGAGGCGTTGCCATTCCAGGCAAACTCCCACCACAGGGCGTTTTGGTATTCGACATGGGAATAAGCAAATAGCCCGATCCAGAAAATGACCGCCAGCAACACAACAACACTGATCAGCCATGGGATATTCAGGCGAAAGATCGAAGCGCCGCTGACTCTGTAAAACGCACCACGGAACAGGGCCAAAACACCTATCGTCCCCAACATCGACACCGCTTCGTGCGTGTCCAAACCCTTGGCAAGGGACGCGAAGAAGCCCGCCGCCATCAACAACATCGCCACCACCCACGCGCGGTAGAGCTTGCGGAACAAGCCGCGCGAAACCAGCAAAAGCAGAACTCCGATGGCGCTGCCTACCAGATGCGAGGCTTCAACAAAGGACAGCGGCAAAACATCCTTCAAAACGCCAAGGTTCTGTGACCCAGCAGGCAGCGCCCCTGACACCAGCAGGATCACCCCGGCCACCGCTGCCACACCGGCCGCAACAATCGGCACCATTGGTCGGATCGCGCGGTACACCCAGGTTGCAGCCCCGCTGATCCGGCGGCGTTGTGTCAGTGCCGACGCCACAGCAATTGACAGGCTGGCAATGGTGAATGGCAGAAAAGTATAAACCACACGATACAACAACAGCGCGGCAATAACGTCGGATCGTCCCGATGCCCCAAGCCCGGCAATCAGTGTCGCCTCGAAAACGCCAATCCCCCCCGGTGCGTGGCTGAGGATACCTACAGCGATAGCGGCGATAAAGATCGTGAAAAAATACGGGTAGCCAACGCCCAGATCGTCCGGCATCAGGACATACAGCACCATGGATGCGCCGAACAGATCGCCAATCGCGGCCAGCGTCAGAAGGCTTGCGAGTTTTCCGCCCGGCAGGTTGAACCCCACACCGGCCAATGAAAACCGCCGTCCACCGGTGGACAACCAGATGAAGAGGACAAGCAGCCCACCCAGCAGACACAGCCCGATGGCGGTTTCCACTGTTGCGCTGACCGGTACCACCTTCGAGATGCCGTCGGGATGAAAGGTCAATAACAGACCCACTATCAGAACCAGACCCATCCAGAACGCCACCCAAGAGGTCGCAATCACCCCGGCTACGCGCCCCAGATCCAGACCAAGCGATGCATAGATCCGATACCGGATCGCGGTTCCGGTTATGTAAGAAAAACCGAGGCAATTTGATACAGCATAACCGCTGGCTCCTGCCATTCCGGCCACCGGCAAGGGCACTTTGCCATCAGCCACGCTCTGTACAGCGAACACGTCGTAAAGTGACAAGGAAAAGAAACTGAACGCCGTCCAGCACAGTGCAATGAACATCAGTTTCCAAGACGTCGCCGAAATGTCGTTCTGCACATCCGACCATTTCACATGAGCCGACAACTCGTGCAAAACCGTCAGGGCAATGCCTGTTACGACAATGGGTATCGCAATGCGCAGCCAAGGCTTCTCCAGAATCGCCGTAATACGTTCTGCCCATTGCAAGGCGAGCGGTTCGTCAGATTTCTGCGAAGTGGTCATGCTGCACGTCCCTGCCCGTCTGCAAATCCAATCGATCCAGCGATTGCTTTGTCATATTTTGCCCAGAAACACTGGCACAAATTGTTTTCATCTCAAAGCACTAGAGCCGCCCCTTTCGCGTGGATAACAACAGATTCGTCTCGGATCGTGTGATACCGTCAAAGCGGCGGATCTGAAACAGAACCTCATCCAGCTCGGCCAGGGTTTCGGCAGAGATCTCGGCTATCAGATCCCAACTGCCATTGGTCGAATGCACTGCTGTCACCTGCCGCAAGGCCGCTATACGCGCCATGACACGTTCTGTCCCGCGCCCTTCAATCTCCAGCATCATCAAACCGCGCACCGGACTTTGCGCCAGATCCCGTCGGGTGAGAACAGTGAAGCCGACAATTTCTCCGGACTGTTTCAGCCGCTGCAACCTGCTGCGCACCGTGGTGCGCGTCACGCCGAGCGTTTCTGACAGCTCAGACAGGCTGGCGCGCGCATCACGTTGCAACGCATTGAGCAATCGATTGTCCAAATCGTCCATATCTTTTTCTCATTAAGGACTTTCTTGACCCATTTTGAGCATTTTGCTGCCTTCACGCAAGACACTCTGCCAGCCTAAATGAGCATATGGACATGAAAACTATCATATTGGTGGGCGTCCCCATGGACGCCGGAAAACGCCGTCAGGGATGCCGGATGGGCCCGGACGCTTATCGTGTGGCCGGGCTGCAAGAGGCTTTGACCGATCTTGGCCATTCCGTTCAGGACCAGGGTGACGTGACCCCGGAAGAGACCGGCCTGACCGACCACCCTCACCTCTTTTCTTTGCCCGAATGTGTGGGCTGGACCCGCGCTCTCAGCACGACCGCGCAGGCGGCCGCGCGTCAGGGCGTACCTATTTTCATGGGCGGCGATCATGCATTGTCCATGGGCACCGTCGCCGGGATGGCCGCATATGCGGCACAGGTCGAAAGGCCGCTGTTTGTGCTGTGGTTGGACGCCCATAGCGACTTTCACACACCAGACAGCACAGGCAGCGGCAACTTGCACGGAACACCGGTGGCCTATTTTACGGGCAGACCCGGTTTTGATGCCTTCCCCCTTCTGTCAGCCACGGTCCCAACGGACCGCGTTGGAATGATCGGCCTGCGCTCTGTCGATCCGGCTGAACGTTCAGCACTCGAGCAAGACCACGCCATGCTGGCCGACATGCGCAGTATTGATGAGCATGGGATAAAGGCACCTCTGCTGGCCTTTCTGGACCGCGTGCGCGCCGAAAATGCCCTGCTGCATGTCTCGCTGGATGTTGACTTCCTCGATCCCGCCATAGCGCCCGCCGTTGGCACAACGGTTCCTGGCGGGGCAACCGAGCGCGAAGCCCATTTGGTGATGGAATTGCTGCATGAAAGCGGACTGGTCAGTTCCTTGGATCTTGTTGAATTGAACCCGTTTCTGGATGAACGGGGTCGCACCGCCAAACTTATGGTCGATCTGGCCGCCTCACTTATGGGCCGCCGCATCTTTGACCGCCCCACCCGGAGTTTCTGATGCTGTCGCTGCAAGCACCCTCTGCTGCTGTCATGATCCGGCCTCATGCTTTTGCGTCCAACCCGGAAACACGCGATGACAATGCGTTTCAAACACTTAGCGGCACCTCTGCCAACGCTACCTCTGCAGCGGCCAGGGATGAGCATGATCAGGCCGTACGGCAGTTACGGGACGCAGGCATTACCGTACATGTATTTGACGATTTCGGCGACCTGAACACGCCCGACAGCGTATTTCCAAATAACTGGTTTTCAACGCATCCCGGCGGTCATATCGCGATATACCCAATGTTTGTTCCTTCTCGCCGCCGCGAACGCCGAACCGATGTCATTGAACTGCTCAAACAAAAGTACCGCGTTCAGGACGTCATAGATTATTCCGGACTGGAGCAAGACAACCTTGCGCTGGAAGGGACAGGTGCGATGGTGTTGGATCACGTTGGGCGTATCGCCTACACGGTTACGTCCAACCGCGCTGACCCAGTCTTGTTGGAACGGTTTTGCACACATTTTAACTATGAGCCGATTGCATTCGAAGCCCGCGACGCCACAGGCCGAGACGTTTATCACACCAATGTATTGATGGGCATCGGGACCCAGTATGCTTTGATCTGCCTCGACATGATTCCTGACCCTGATCGGCGCGCAACTGTTCGTGACCGGTTAGAGGAATCTGGGCGAACCGTGATTGACCTGACACACAAACAAATTGCTGAGTTTGCAGGCAACGCGATTGAGTTGACAGGGCGCGACGGATTGGTGCTCGCGTTGTCGAGCAGAGCGCTTGCTGCCCTTACCCCGGATCAAGTCGTTACAATTCGGGAAAGCGCAACACCCTTGCCACTTTCCGTTCCAACAATCGAAACAGCCGGTGGTTCGGTTCGCTGCATGATCGCAGGCGTCCACCTTTCCCGCCGATAGGAGAAAGCACTATGCAACCATCCGACAAGGCCCTGGTGCCGTTTGTATCCGTCGACAACATGATGCGATTGGTTCATCACATCGGCGTCGAGCAAATGATCACGCAAATCGCCGCACAGATCGAAGCTGATTTCAAACGGTGGGAGAGTTTTGACAAAACCCCCCGTATTCCGGCGCATTCACCGCACGGTGTGATCGAATTGATGCCGACCTCCGATGGTGAGGCTTATGGCTTCAAATACGTGAATGGCCATCCCAAGAATACCTCAGAAGGTTTGCAAACGGTCACGGCCTTTGGTCTGTTGGCAGATGTTTATACTGGCTATCCAACCCTGCTAACCGAGATGACGCTGTTGACCGCCCTGCGCACAGCGGCAACCTCGGCATTGGTTGGGCGCTATCTCGCCCCAACAAACGCCACCACGATGGCGATGATCGGCAATGGCGCGCAGTCTGAATTCCAGTGTATGGCCTTTAAGGCAATGTGCGGGATCAGTACCGTCCGGCTCTACGATACTGACCCGAACGCAACCGTAAAATGTTCGAAAAACCTGCGGGGCAAGGGTTTGACTGTTGTTCCCTGCACCACGCCCGAAGACGCCATCGAAGGCGCCCAGATCATCACCACCTGCACCGCAGACAAGAAATACGCCACGATCCTGACCGATAACATGGTCGGCCCCGGTGTTCACATCAATGCCATCGGTGGCGACTGTCCGGGCAAAACAGAACTGCATCGCGACATCCTGCTCCGCTCAGACATTTTCGTTGAATACCCGGAACAGACCCGTATCGAAGGAGAAATTCAGGCCCTGGACGCGGATCATCCGGTGACCGAGATGTGGCAGGTCATCACTGGCGCGGCCAAAGGGCGTGTCGATGATCGTCAGATTACGTTGTTTGACAGCGTAGGTTTCGCAATCGAAGACTTCTCGGCCCTGCGCTATGTAAAGCAAGCGATCGAAGGCACAGGTTTTTTTGAGCCTTTGGACATGCTGGCCGATCCCGATGATCCGCGCGATCTGTTCGGAATGCTGATGCGGGCCGGGTAAGGCGTTGTCATGGGGGCTCTGCCCCCGCCGCGCTACGCGCGCCTCCCCCGAGGTATTTTCAGCCAGATGAAGATCAGATCCCTTGCTTCATCTGGCCATAAATACCTCGGAGCGCGAGGCAGAGCCTCGCTTCCCTGCTAACCCGCAAGCGACGGCAGGTAGAGCACAATCCCTGGGAATGCCACAAGCAATGCAATCGTCATCGCATCGGCGATGAAAAACGGTGTCACGCCTTTGAACACGTCCTGAACGCTCAGGTCCGGGCGCACCCCGGCCACGACAAAGCAGTTCAGCCCAATGGGCGGCGTGATCAGGCAGAACTCGGCCATCTTGACCACCAAAATACCAAACCAGATGGCGCACATCGGGCCAGACATGCCAAAGGCGCTCTCGGCTGCGCTGACGGTCTCACCTCCGTTCAGGGCCATGACCGCTGGATAGACGACGGGCAAGGTCAGCAGCAGCATCCCAATTGCGTCCATGAACATGCCCAGTACTGCATAGGCCAGAAGGATGCAGATCAGGATCATCATCGGGGACATCTCAAGCCCGGTAATCCAGTCGGAAAATGCGCCGGGGAGGTCTGCGAAGCCCAGAAACCGCACGTAGATCAAAACACCCCAGATGATCGAAAAGATCATCGCCGTCAGTTTGGCAGTTTCCAAAAGCGCGGATTTGAATTCCTTCCAGCGCATTCCGTGAAACAGGGCGAAACAGAACACAATGAAGGCCCCGATTGCGCCGCCTTCCGTAGGGGTGCCCCAGGCTTTGTCTCCGAACGGGTTGTAGACAAAGCAAATGATGATCAGGATCACAGCCACAATTGGTATAGCACCAGGCAAAGCGGAGAAACGCTCTTTCCAGGTGAAGCCTGTAACTGGTGGACCTACGGTTTTGAAGATCACTGCAATCCCGACAATCAGCAGGCCATAAATGATTGCGGAAAACGCGCCCGGGATGAATCCGGCCAACAGCAGCTTGCCCACGTCCTGCTCGACTATGATGGCGTAGATCACCAGAATGGCCGAGGGCGGGATGAGCGAGGCCAGCGTGCCACCAGCAGCGACAACACCCGCTGCAAAGCGTTTGTTATAGCCCACTTTCAGCATCTCTGGAATCGCGATGCGGGCAAAGACGGCAGAAGTGGCAACCGACGCCCCGGATACGGCGGCAAAACCAGCCGTTGCGAAAATCGTAGACACGGCAAGCCCGCCCGGAACCCAGGCCACCCAACGTTTGGCGGCTTCGAACAAGGCGCGCGTCAGGCCCGCGTAGTAGGCCAGGTATCCAATCAGGATGAAGGTTGGGATCAGGCTGAGCGTATGCGCTGCAACCTTGGAATGCGGAACCTGCCCCGCGGTCTTGACCGCAACCGTCAAGGCTTTGCCAAACCGGTCCGGGTCATAGCCAAACTTGGCCCAGAATATCCAAACAAGCCCAACCAAACCCGCAAGCCCTGCTGCGAAAGCCACCCGCATACCGGCAACAACCAGAACCAGCAGACCGCCTGTGACCCAGAGGCCAATATCAATCGTGTCCATGTTCTAGTCCTGCCCTTCGAACTGCTCGGCCTCAGCCGCCGCTTGAGCCGCAGCATCCTGAAGGAGCGGCACCGCAACAGGGGTCTCGAGCCCCAGCACAAATGCACGCCCATAGCCCCACACCTGAAGCACCAGCCGTGCGCACAGCACTGAAAAGGCGACGGGTGCCAACAGCTTGGCAGGCCACAGAGGAATACCGATGTCGATGGAACTGTCCCTGCTCCAAAGCGGCGCACCAAAATCGAAAGATCGGTCGAAGTGGGACCAGCTGCCCCAAACCAGTGCAAGCATCAACACCAGGATCAGAAGGACCGAGATCAGCTCGAACAGCCACAAAGCCCGACCGTGAAGCCGCGAGATGACGATGTCCATGCGGATATGCCCACCATCACGCTGCACGAATGAGATGCCCAGAAAGGCAATCAAAGGCATCGCCTGTTCGATCCAGTCGACATAACCGGGCAACGGCGCATTCAAAGCGTTGCGCCCGCTGACGGAGACCACGGCCAATACCATCAGACCAAAAACCGCCAGGCCGCTGATTAATGCAAGAAAACGTTCAAGCTTTAACAAATGCCGGTCCAGCTGGCTCAGACGGCTTCCGTCTTCCAGCACCGTGGCCTGTCCTGCCATTCCGGTCGTTCCTTGTTATTTGAGAGAGAACCGGGCACCCAACGGGGCACCCGGCTTAAAGGATCAGTTACCGCCGCGCTGTTGCTGCAGCGTGGATTGAACCAGATCATACAGATCTTGAGCCGGCAGCCCCTGATCCGACATATCCGCAATCCACTTTTCCCGGATCGGATCTGCGGCCTTGGTGCGGAATTCCTCGATCACGGCGTCGTCAATCATGACCTTCTGCACGCCTTTTTCTTCAAGGACGCTGTCCCACTGTTCCAGTAGGCCGCCGTAGTTTGCCAGATAGTGATCAATCGCCTCGTCAATTGAGCTATCCAGCGCTTCGCGATGCTCGGCAGGCAGCGCTTCGTAGGCGTCGATATTCACAACCACAGGACAGTTCACCGTGCCGGGGTTTAGGTTGGCCGTCCACCAATCGGCCTCATTGATCGTGCCAAAAGACAGATGCGCGTGCTGGGCGAAGGCCACTGTGTCCACAACACCCGATTCCATCGCGTTGAAGGCTTCGGTCGCGGGGACCGAAGTCGGCACACCGCCCACTGCCTCAAAGGCCTGGCCCAACCCACCAGTTGCACGAACCCGCATTCCATCGAATTCCGCCAACTGATCACGGGGTTCGCCCGTGCCCACGATATTATACTGGGGCATAGGTGAGGTCATGATGATGCGGGCATTCCACTGCGCCATCTCATCCTTGACTGCTGGATGGTCGTACACCGCGTGGCTGACAGCGACCTCTTCTTCAAGGTTGTTCACACCAAGGAACGGCAGTTCCAGCACAGTGATCGCCCGGTTTTTGTCGCGGTGATAGCCAGCGCAGAACTGAGCCATCTCGAAAGCACCGATTTCGATTCCGTCCAGGTTTTCGCGTGGCTTGGACAAGCCTCCGTAGCTGACGTTGATCGTGAAGTCCCCGCCGGTCTTCTCACTGACCAGTTCCGCGAGCTTTTCGACATGTTCGGTGAACGCGCGGCGCTTGCCCCATACAGAAGCGTTCCACTCGGTCGCGGCAGCTTCGCTAACGAACGCAAAGCTCAGGGCGGCAACGGCGGCACCGCTCAACATCTTATTCATGATTTTCTCTCCCTTTGACGCGCCTCTTCCCGAAGCGCTTGCAAAAGAAGCTAGCGCCAACATTGGGATGTGCCAACCCTGACGGTCGCGCTGATGCACTGTGCAGACATCGAGAATAGGTTGAAGCCAGGTCGGACGTCCCTGTTTCAGCATAAAACAACCGAAAGTAGCTGTTACAATTAACACCCTGTTTCACATACTTTTTTACAAACATTGGCCGCATAATTTACAAATATGAAATACGGATTAAAATTTCTTTACAAACAAATTCAAAGATTACGGCAATTTATTTATTTATTTTCCAAAGCCGGTAATACTTCGATTGGGGAGGAACGGGATCGACTTTGCTGAACTATCAGGCAAAAACGACCCAACGTAATCCAGTCCAGAGGGAGGAGCCTCAACGATGACTACCGCTGCCCAGGCAGATGCCAAGACATATCCGCCATCCGCAGAAACCGTCGCCCGTGCGCATGTCGATGCTGCAAAATATGCCAACATGTACGCAGCCTCGATCAGTGACCCAGACACGTTCTGGGGCGAGCAAGGCAAGCGCGTCGACTGGATCAAGCCGTTCTCAACGGTAAAGGATGTCAATTACGACTTCGGTTCGGTCAAGATCAACTGGTATGCCGATGGCACACTAAACGTCTCGGCCAACTGCCTTGACCGTCACCTGAAGACCCGTGGCGATCAAACCGCGATCATCTGGGAGCCGGACGATCCAAATGATCCGGCGCAGCATATTTCATATGCCGAACTGCACCGTCGCACCTGCCGGATGGCCAATATCTTGGAATCGCTGGGGGTTCGGAAGGGTGACCGCGTTGTCATCTATCTGCCGATGATCCCCGAGGCCGCCTATGCCATGCTGGCCTGCGCCCGGATCGGTGCCATCCATTCAATCGTTTTCGCAGGCTTCTCGCCCGACGCTCTGGCGGCGCGGGTCAATGGCTGTGACGCCAAGGTTGTCATCACTGCTGATGAAGCGCCCCGCGGAGGTCGCAAGACACCGCTGAAGTCCAACGCGGATGCGGCCCTGCTGCACTGCAAAGACAGTGTGAAATGTCTGGTGGTCAAGCGCACCGGTGGTCAGACCACCTGGATCGACGGGCGCGACTTTGACTACAACGAAATGGCCCTTGAGGCAGATGACTACTGCGCACCCGCCGAGATGAGCGCCGAAGATCCGCTGTTCATTCTTTATACATCCGGTTCGACCGGACAGCCCAAGGGCGTTGTGCACACCACCGGCGGCTATCTGGTTTATGCCTCGATGACGCATGAGATCACCTTCGATTACCACGAAGGCGACGTGTACTGGTGCACCGCAGACGTCGGCTGGGTCACCGGACACAGCTATATCGTCTATGGCCCGCTGGCCAACGGTGCGACCACGCTGATGTTCGAAGGCGTTCCGACCTTCCCAGATGCTTCGCGCTTTTGGCAGGTCTGTGAAAAGCACAAGGTCAACCAATTCTACACCGCACCAACTGCGATCCGTGCTCTGATGGGTCAAGGCAATGAGTTCGTTGAGAAATGCGACCTCAGCGATCTGCGCACACTGGGCACCGTGGGTGAGCCGATCAACCCCGAAGCCTGGAACTGGTACAATGACGTCGTCGGCAAGGGCAAATGCCCGATCGTTGACACATGGTGGCAAACGGAAACCGGCGGTCACTTGATGACCCCCCTGCCCGGTGCCCATGCAATGAAGCCCGGCTCAGCCATGAAGCCGTTCTTTGGCATTGAGCCCGTAGTTCTGGACCCGCAGTCGGGCGTTGAGATCGAAGGCAATGGCGTCGAAGGCGTTCTTTGCATCAAAGACAGCTGGCCCGGTCAGATGCGCACCGTCTGGGGCGATCATGAACGGTTTGAGAAGACCTATTTCTCGGACTACAAAGGCTACTACTTCACAGGTGACGGCTGCCGTCGCGATGAAGACGGCGATTACTGGATCACAGGGCGCGTAGATGACGTGATCAACGTGTCCGGTCACCGCATGGGCACGGCCGAGGTCGAAAGCGCGCTGGTGGCTCATGCTGCTGTCGCTGAAGCTGCTGTTGTGGGCTATCCTCATGAAATCAAAGGACAAGGCATCTATTGCTATGTCACTTTGATGAATGACCGCGAGCCTTCGGACGAGCTGTTGAAAGAGCTGCGCACCTGGGTCCGCACGGAAATCGGCCCAATTGCCTCGCCGGACGTGATCCAGTGGGCCCCTGGCCTGCCCAAAACACGTTCGGGCAAGATCATGCGCCGTATCCTGCGCAAGATTGCCGAGAACGACTTTGGCAGCCTGGGTGACACGTCGACGCTCGCCGATCCGTCGGTGGTCGAAGACCTGATCGAAAACCGTGCGAACAAGTGAGGATGTGATGGACGCTGCCACGCTCACCACTCCCGCCGTTCTGATCCTTCTCGGCCCTCCCGGCGCCGGGAAGGGCACACAGGCGCGAATGCTAGAAGAAAAGTTCGGGCTGGTTCAACTTAGCACCGGCGACCTGCTGCGCGAGGCCGTTGCGGCCGGTACAGAAGCTGGCCTTGCCGCCAAAGCCGTCATGGAAGCGGGCGATCTGGTCAGTGACGACATCGTCATCGCCATCCTGCGTGACCGCATGGCGCAACCAGATTGCGCCAAGGGTGTCATTCTGGACGGCTTTCCGCGCACAACGGTTCAGGCCGAAGCGCTGGACGAACTGCTCGCGTCGAACAATCAGAAGATCAACGCCGCAATCAGTCTTGAGGTCGAAGACGCCGAAATGGTGATCCGTATCTCGGGCCGCTACACCTGCGCCGGTTGTGGCGAAGGTTACCACGACACATTCAAGAAGCCTGCCGAAGACGGCAAATGCGACAAGTGTGGTCACACTGAATTCAAGCGCCGCGCCGATGACAATGCCGAAACCGTGGCGTCACGGTTGGCAGCCTATCACGCGCAGACCGCGCCGCTGATCACCTACTACGAAAGCCATGGCGTGCTGCAACGCACCAATGCCATGGGCAAGATTGAAGACATCGCCCGCGACCTGGAGGAGATCGTCAGCGGCGCGATGAAGTAAGGGGAGGAGATCGGCCGCAAGGCCTTGATCTTTAAAGGAATACTTCAATGAACCGCCTTGGCGGAACAGAGAAGTTTTGCCGGGCGTCACGGGGCGTTTGGTAACATCGAGAAGCGGTCCGCGTCACTGGAGGAATTGGGCACGGGCCGCCCAACGAGGAAGCGAAGGAGGAACCCGCGATGGCGGATCATTCAACAAACTCCGCGCAGGTGTCCGAAGCCGATAAGGGCTATTGGCAAGCAAACCTGCGCCTCATTTACATCAGCCTCATCATCTGGGCGCTGGTGTCGTTTGGATTCGGCATTCTGCTGCGTCCGTTGCTGTCGGGGATCGCCGTCGGCGGAACCGATCTGGGCTTTTGGTTCGCACAACAGGGATCGATCCTGGTCTTTCTGGTGCTGATCTTCAACTACGCCTGGCGCATGAACAAGCTGGACGCCGAATTCGGCGTAGACGAAGAATAAGGGAGAGCGGGGACAATGGATCAGTTTACCATCAACCTGCTGTTTGTTGGCGCGTCCTTTGCGCTATACATCGGCATCGCGATCTGGGCCCGCGCGGGTTCCACATCAGAATTCTACGCCGCCGGTCGCGGCGTTCACCCGGTCACCAACGGTATGGCGACAGCGGCGGACTGGATGTCTGCGGCCTCGTTCATTTCGATGGCGGGCCTGATTGCCTTTACCGGCTATGACAACTCGACCTTCCTGATGGGTTGGACCGGTGGCTACGTGCTGCTGGCTCTGCTGCTTGCGCCTTACCTTCGTAAGTTCGGCAAATACACCGTCTCGGAATTCATCGGCGACCGTTTCTACAGCCAGACCGCGCGCGTTGTTGCTGTGATCTGTCTGATCGTTGCGTCGGTGACTTACGTGATCGGTCAGATGACCGGTGTGGGCGTGGCTTTTGGCCGCTTCCTTGAGGTATCCAACACCTCCGGTCTGCTGATCGGCGCTTGTGTGGTCTTTGCATACGCGGTGTTTGGCGGGATGAAAGGTGTGACCTACACTCAGGTTGCTCAGTACTGCGTGCTGATCACAGCCTACACCATCCCGGCGATCTTCATCTCGCTGCAGTTGACCGGCACGCCGATCCCTGCTCTGGGTCTGTTTGGTGACACCGCCAGCGGTGAGCCCCTGCTGACCAAGCTGGACGCGATCGTGACCGAGCTGGGCTTCAACGAGTACACAGCACACCATTCGAACACGCTGAACATGGTTCTGTTCACGCTGTCGCTGATGATCGGTACCGCCGGTCTGCCGCACGTGATCATGCGCTTCTTCACCGTGCCGAAAGTGTCTGACGCACGTTGGTCGGCTGGCTGGACTCTGGTCTTCATCGCCCTGCTGTACCTGACCGCCCCTGCGGTTGGCGCAATGGCACGTCTGAACATCACCGACATGATGTGGCCCAATGGTGGCATCGACGGTGGCGCTGTTTCGGTCGAGGAAATCGACACCGATCCGCGCTATGACTGGATGAAAACCTGGCAGAAAACCGGTCTTCTGGATTGGGAAGACAAGAACGGTGACGGCAAGATCCAGTACTACAACGACAAGTCCGAAGCCATGACCGCAATCGCGGAAGAAAAAGGCTGGGTTGGAAACGAACTGACGAAGTTCAACCGTGACATCCTGGTTCTGGCCAACCCCGAAATCGCCAACCTTCCGGGTTGGGTGATCGGTCTGGTCGCGGCAGGTGGTCTTGCGGCTGCTCTGTCAACCGCTGCGGGCCTGTTGCTGGCGATCTCGTCGGCTGTGTCCCACGACCTTGTCAAAGGTGCGATCAATCCGAACATCTCTGAAAAGGGTGAACTGCTGGCTGCACGTATCGCAATGGCCGTCGCCATCGTTGTTGCAACCTACTTGGGTCTGAACCCACCCGGATTTGCGGCGCAAACCGTGGCCCTGGCGTTCGGTCTGGCGGCAGCCTCGATCTTCCCGGCGTTGATGATGGGGATCTTCTCGACCCGCATCAACAACACCGGCGCGGTTGCAGGTATGCTGGCTGGTCTGGTTGTGACCCTGGTCTACATCTTCCTGCACAAGGGCTGGTTGTTCATTCCGGGCACCAACTCGTTCACCGATGCTGACCCGCTGCTGGGTCCGATCAAGTCGACCTCGTTCGGTGCAATCGGTGCGATGATCAACTTTGCGACTGCCTACGTTGTTGCAGGCATGACCAAAGAGACTCCGCAGGAGATCAAGGATCTGGTCGAAAGCGTACGCATTCCCCGTGGTGCGGGCGCAGCTCAGAACAAATGAGCTTGATGCGGTCGTTGGTTCTTGCCTTCGACCGCGTCTTTCGATCCACTGTTCCCGCCCAGCACATCACTGGGCGGGATTTTTTAACCAGAACACCGGAGACGACACATGCCCCTGTCCCATGACGAAATAGCCCGGTTTCTGAAATCCGTTCACCCCTATGACGCGTTGCCTGCCGACGCCCTGGATCAGATCGTCAAACAGATCGAGGTCTGGGAAATTGAGGAAGACGCCTCAGTCTACGAGCTAGGCCACAAGTTACCCGGGGTGTTCGTGATCTATGAAGGACAGGTCGAAATTACTGATGAGAACGGTGCCATCGTCTCTCATCTTGGATTGCGCAATTCCTTTGGCGAAAGGGGCTTGCTGAAAGACGGCAAAGCCGCCACCAAAGCCCGCGCGCATACGCCCTCGGTCCTAATGGTTCTGCCACCGGATCTGGTGCGGAGTTTGATCGATAACCACGATGTAGTGGCAAAGTTCTTTGACCGCACACGTGGCGACCGCAGTGGTCCGCAAAGCCTGGCCACAAGCTCGATTGATGTGCTGATGGCGCATAATCCGGCCACCTGCCCCGCTGACACGTCGGTTCAGGACGCCGCGCGGATTATGCGTGACAAACATATCTCGTCGCTTTGCATCACGGACGGTGAAAGCTTGCAGGGCATTGCGACCCTGCGGGACATCTCGGGCAAATACGTTGCAGACGGCCTGCCCGCCTCTACGCCCATTTCTGAAATCATGACCGCAAACCCGGTTACATTGTCGCCCAGCGATATCGGATCGGATGTGCTGCACATCATGATGGAGCGTGGCATCGGCCATATCCCGATTTCCGAGGGCGGTCGTTTGGTTGGGATCGTGACCCAGACCGATCTGACCCATTATCAGGCGGTCAACTCGGCCGAGTTGGTGCGCCGTATCGCGCAGGCTGATACCGCCGAAGAAATGGCACGCGTGACCGAAGAAATCCCGCAGCTTCTTGTGCAACTGGTTGCTGGCGGAAACCGGCACGAAATTGTCACGCGTCTGATAACTGATATCGCGGATACGGTCACGCGCCGCCTGCTGGCACTCGGCGAAGCGGAACTGGGCCCAGCTCCGGTGCCCTATCTGTGGCTTGCATGTGGGTCTCAGGGACGGCAGGAACAAACGGGCGTATCGGATCAGGACAATTGTCTGATGCTGGATGACAGCGTGACCGACGCAGACATGGCCTATTTCACGCAACTCGCCAAATTCGTCTCGGACGGGTTGGACGTTTGCGGGTATTTCTACTGTCCCGGCGACATGATGGCGACCAATCCGCGCTGGTGCCAGCCGGTGCGCGTCTGGCGCGACTATTTCAAGGGCTGGATCGCCAAGCCAAGCCCCGAAGCGCAAATGCTGGCGTCGGTCATGTTCGACCTGCGCCCCATCGGCGGCACGTTTGAGTTGTTTGCCGACCTGCAGGCCGACACTCTGGCAGCGGCCAGAGCAAACTCGATCTTTGTCGCGCACATGATTTCGAACTCGTTGAAACATACGCCGCCTCTGGGTCTGCTGCGCGGATTTGCAACGATCCGCTCGGGCGAACATCGCAACACGCTGGATCTTAAACACAACGGGGTCGTCCCAATCGTTGATCTGGCACGGATCTACGCACTGCAAGGTGAGTTACCCGAGGCCAACACGCGGGCCCGCCTGAAAGCGGCCGAGGTCAGCGGTGTCCTTAGTCCGTCTGGCGCGCGGGATCTGCTGGACGCATATGACCTGATCGCTGAAACCCGGCTGGAGCATCAGGTTCGGCTGGTCAAATCAGGTGAAAAACCCGACAATTATCTGCCCCCATCCGATCTTTCGGACTTTGAGCGAAGTCATCTACGCGATGCGTTTGTTGTGGTAAAAACGATGCAATCGGCGGTTGGCCACGGCAAAGGTATGCTGGGCTAAGACCCCCAAGTACGGAGAGACCCCATGTTTCTGGAATTGATCGGCACTATCTTTGCGGGCTTCGCGTTTGCGGGCGTCGTGCTTGTGCTGAACAAGCTGACCGGTGGTCGCTTGCCGAAATGGACCACTCCGGTTGCGGCAGGTCTGGGCATGATCGGCATGACCATTGCCAGCGAGTATTCATGGTATGACCGCACCCGCGATCAACTGCCTGACGAAATGGCCATTGTGCACGAGATCGAAAGCCGCGCCTTCTATCGTCCCTGGACCTACGCAGTGCCTTTTGTAGACCGTTTCTCGGCCATCGACACACAATCGGTCCGAACCAATGATCAGGTTCCCGATCAACGGCTGGTCGACCTGTATCTGTTCGGGCGTTGGGCCCCTGTCACGCATTTGCCTGTGGCCGTCAATTGTGCCGAAAACAGTCGCGCGAACCTTGTAGACGGGGCTGAATTTGCCGACGACGGTCGCCTGATCAACGCAAGCTGGTACCGGGCTGAGGGCACCGATCCGATTATCGAGACCACCTGCGGGGTCTGATCATGCTCACCAAATTGAGCCTGAGGCTCAGGATTTTTCTGTTCTTCTGTTTGCTGGCGTTGGGGGGAATTGCGATCAGCGCAATCGCCCTTTGGATCACCTATGCCCGCGCCGAGAACCCCGAACTTCTGGACGCTTTCATTTTTGCCGAAATCCTGATCGGGTTTGGCTTGCTGGCTCTGATTGCCGGCGTATGGCTGTTGTTTGACGACAATGTTGCCAAGCCGATCGAACGCCTTTCGGCCCAATTGCGCGCACGCGCACATGCCGGGGTCAGCACGGATCTGGACATGCAGGCAGCGCGTTATCTCGGCGATCTGGCCCCGGCAGCAGCCGGACTGGCGGAACAAGTGGCCTCAAATGCGATGCGAACTGCCGAAGCTGTAGCCTCGGAAACCGCCCATCTGGCGGCTGAGAAACAACGCCTTACCGCCCTGCTAACCGAGATTCCGGTCGCGATGTTGCTGGCCAGCCCAAAACACCAGATTGTGCTTTATGACGGTCAGGCCGCCGAGGTTTTGGCCCAGATCGCACATCCCCGCCTGAATGCGTCACTTTTTGAATACCTCGAAACCACGGGCCTCACGGATGCCTATGCCAAACTGTGCAAAACCGGCAAGGACGTTTATTGCACCCTATCCAGTGTGGATGGCCGACAGACCTATTCCGCCCGGATGAAACCGCTTGGGGACGCGCCCGGTTATATGTTGGTCTTCGAAGACAGCGCCGCCCAGATTTCCCCGGACGAAGCACGCCCGCTGGTTTACGATTTCGAACTTCTCGACACACCGGGCGACGACGCGTTCGAGAATCGCACCTTGTCCGACCTGTGTTTCGTGGTCTTCGATACGGAAACAACCGGGCTGTTGCCGCACAAAGATGAAATCGTACAGATCGGCGCGGTGCGCGTACTGAACGGCAGGATCGTTCAGGGCGAGCATCTGGACATGCTGGTGGATCCGGGCATTCCGATACCACCTGCGTCGACTAAAGTGCACAAGGTCAGTGACCGTATGGTTCAGGGAGCGCCCGACATCACTGAGGCCGGACGCGTATTTCACCAATTTGCACGCGATGCCGTGATCGTGGCGCATAACGCGCCCTTCGACATGGCGTTCCTGCGTCGTCACGCTCAGCGCATGGAAGTCGAGTGGGATCACCCGATCCTCGACACCGTTTTGCTGTCTGCCGTTCTGTTCGGAGCCAGCGACACGCATACGCTGGACGCGCTGTGCGAACGGCTGGAAATCACGATCCCCGAGGCGCTGCGCCATACGGCGCTCGGCGATGCAGTTGCCACGGCAGAAGCGCTGATCAAGATGCTGCCGATCCTACAGGCGCGTGGTTTTACCACCTTTGGCGAAGTCATAATGGAAACCCGAAAACACGGGCGTTTGCTGGAAGACCTGAACTGACAGTTTAAATTGCAAGCAACAGTCAGCTTTTCATAGACAAACCGAGCCACGCGTGGCACCTGATGCGCGGCCAAGGAAGACGCGCGCAATGACGGAAAAGACCTTCACACCAACCCCGGATCAAAGCCCTGCCTTTCGCGAGGCATTGGGATGCTTTGGCACCGGCGTCACCGTGATCACTACGCAAACCGAAGGTGGACCGCGCGCGATCACCGTGAATTCTTTTGCCTCGGTCTCATTGGACCCGCCGCTGGTGTTGTGGTGTCTGGCCAAGGAATCGTTCCGTTTCGACGCTTTCAGCAACTGCGAACACTATTCGATTCATGTGATGGCACAGGATCAACAAGAGCAGGCGCTGCGATTTGCGCGTGACGGTACGGATTTCTCTCATGCAGACTGGACCGAGGATAAAACCGGTCGCCCGCAACTGACCCAGTGTCTGGCGCGGTTTGACTGCCGTCTGCACGCACGGCACGACGCTGGCGATCACCTGATAATTGTCGGTCAAGTGGAACAGGTGATGTACCGCACCGGCAAAGGCTTGATCTTCAAACGCGGCCAGTTCGGCGGATTTGTCGATCTGATCTAGTCATCCAGAGATCCATGCACGGCCAGCGCCTCAAGCTGAGCATCTTGGGGCGTAATGACGCGATAGCTTTCGTGCACGCCCGCCTCACTCAACTCACGGGCCACGGTCAGCAGCGTATTGGCGGCATGGTCTTCGCACAGGTCAGACATGTGCTCGACTTCGGATTGTGCGACGCCCATTGCCGCCTCGACCGAAGGCGCGCCATAGAATTGCACAAAATGTTCGGCCAGATTGCGCGTGATCTGATCTTTCTCTGCCGGTTCGATCTGCGTCACCGCTACAAACGTCACACGACCAAAGGTTTCCAGACCCAACCAGCCATTTGCGAAAGCTTGCCGTGCCTTGCCCTCAAGATCGGCGCCGCTCCAGTTCGAAAACTCGAACCCGCCAGACACACACCACTCTCCGGTTCGCGCCGAAGAATGAAACACGTTCATATCACTTTCGTCGAAATGGATTGCGCGGGCCAGTTTCATCATCCGTTCTCCAAAACGTCGGTCAGGGGACGCAGGCGTGTATCAGAGCCGTCCCGGATCAGCATTCCAAACCGCTCGTCAGTGCCTAGAAAAACTCCGCCATCGTCAAGTGGATCACCGACGCCGCGCAGCAAGCCCATCCATTCGGCATGCAGTGGTGCGTTGCCGTCTTCCTGCCAGCGGTTCAGCCAAGTCAACGTATGACGCGACCAGCTTTCTACCAACTGGGTTGCGGAAACATCCGCACACCCCTCTTCATAAAGCGCGGTGACATCCGGTGTTGCGCCCGGTGCTTCGCTGGTTTGCAACAGCGCCAATTCCCATCCAACAATTAGCCAGTCAGGTTCCTGATCGGGCGATGTACTTGACGCAGCAACCCGGAACATCCCGCATTTCGCACCGTTCACACAAATCAATCCATCCCAGCCCAGATGCACAGCAACCTCTGGCGGGGCCAGAGCGCCCAGCGCATTCTGAAATCCCACGGCACACAGCGGCAACATCGCCATTGCGTCCTGAAGCGGCACTTCAGGCGCAAAGACGATGGCAACACGCAGGCGGTCGGCCTGAATGTTGTAAACGACGGTTCCTGCGTCGCATCCCAGCGCGGCCATTGCCTGCGCCCTGTCAAACGGGTCTTCCCCACCCTGAACCGGGTGACCCGTCAACAAAGGGGGAAAGACCGGCTGGCTCATGCGAAACCGTTCGAGATCAGGTCGCGTGCGATCTTGCGAAACGACTCGGCCTGCGGACTATCGGGCTTGCTGACCACGATGGGCGCGCCTCCGTCAGCGGCCACGCGGATGTCCAGATGCAGTGGGATTTCACCCAGCAGCGGTACACCCAGCGATTCCGCCTCGGACGCAACACCGCCATGACCAAACACATGTTCTTCGTGCCCGCATTTGGAGCAGATATGGGTCGACATGTTTTCGATCATGCCCACGATCGGGGTTTTGAGCTGATTGAACATATCAATCCCCTTGCGGGCGTCGATCAAGGCCACGTCCTGCGGGGTCGAAACCACGATGGCACCGTCCACCTGGAACTTCTGGCTCAGCGTCAACTGCACATCCCCGGTGCCGGGCGGAAGGTCGACGATCAGAACGTCCAACGCGCCCCACTGCACCTGCCCCATCATCTGTTGCAGCGCACCCATCAACATCGGACCCCGCCAAACCACGGCCTGACCTTCGTTGGTCATCAGCCCCATGGACATCATGGTCACGCCGTGATTGCGCAGCGGTAGGATGGTCTTGCCATCAGGGCTGGCCGGGCGACCGGATACACCCAGCATCCGGGGCTGAGAGGGACCGTAGACATCCGCGTCCAGCAGACCTACGCGCCGTCCTTCAGCCGCCAACGCACAGGCGAGGTTAGCCGAGACAGTAGACTTGCCGACGCCGCCTTTGCCTGAAGCAACGGCAATGATCCTGTCTACACCGGGAACGGCCTGCGGCCCAGTCTGAGACGGTTTGGGTTTCGGTTTCAGATCCGGCGGCGCTTTATCGGAATGCGCGGTCATCATCGCCGACACATTGGCCACACCGTCAACCATCTGCGCGGCTTTCTCGGCCGTCGCGCGCACGGGCTCCATCTTTTCCGCGTGCTTTGGGTCGATCTCCAGCACAAAACGTACGGTATCACCTTCAACGTTCAGCGCACGCACGATGCCCGCGCTCACAATATCCTGCCCGGATACCGGGTCGGTGATCTTTTTCAGGTTCGCCAGAACCGCGTCACGAACACTCATGCCTTGTTTCCTTCGATGTGCCCTGCTGACAGGGGCGTGCGCATCACCATTGTCTGGTCGCCGCTCATTGCATGTGTCTCCGTCTCTTTCAGTTTATTTGACGCACCGCGCCCTGCCCCGTTAGGCTGAGCCATGCGCTTTGTCCTCTTGTGCCTGAGCCTGACGTTCTCTGCCACCCCCTCCTTGTCTCAGGAGGCGATTGGCCTTGCGGCCCCGGCCGAGGTGAAAGACTCGGGTCTGTTGCAACATATTCTTCCTCGCTTCTCTCTCAAGACCGGGATACGCGTTATTGCGGACGATGCGGGTGTTATGGTGCTTAATTCCGCGCCGCCCGGTGATCCTGTCTTTGCCCGTGAGGGGGTGGTGTATCACCTGAGCATTGAAGACGAAAAGCGTCAGGCCCGATTTCGCGACTGGCTGCTCTCGGATATCGGCAAACGCACCGTCGAGAGTTTTACACCTTCTCAGGGAGGAGCCTTCACCGTCAGCTTCGATCTGAATGTCGTTCAGGCAGACGAGGCTGTCGACGGCGACACCGTGCTGGGCGAAGAACTGTCGATGACCCATTGCGGACGGTGTCATGTGATCGGGCCCAAGAACCGAATGAACGGGCTGGGTTCGACCCCTTCCTTTGCCGTCTTGCGCGCCATGCCGGATTGGTCCGAACGGTTCGAGGCGTTTTTTGCGCTCAACCCCCACCCCGCATTTACACAGATCGACGGGCTGACGCCGCCTTTTGACCCCGAGCGCCCCTCTCCGATTCATCCTGTTGAAATGACCTTGGGCGATCTGGACGCAATACTCGCCTTTGTGTCGCGGATGAAAGCCGCAGATTTGGGGGCTCCGCTGCAGCTTCAATGATCCTTTCTGTCCGAATAATAGTCGTCGGTCGTGACAACCCGCGGCTTGGGCTTTGACTGGAACGGGTTATCCTGCTGTTCGAACTGCACTTTCACCCGGCAATTGTCACACATCTGGATCATCCGCGCCTGATCCGAGCTGGCAAACATCGGATGCGTGCCGGAAAGCTTCTCCATGATCCGCTCGACCGTAGATTTCACCCCAAACAATGCGCCGCATTCGACACAGGCAAAGGGTTCTTCTTCGTTGAGCACCTGTTGAGACAGCGCAGCATCGCTCAGATCCAGTTGCGGTACCAGAGTAATCGCGTCTTCTGGGCAGATCGTCTTGCACATTCCGCATTGCAGGCAGGCATCCTGCTGGAAGTTGAGTTGCGGTTTGTCCGGGTTGTCGATCAAAGCCCCCGACGGGCACAGTGACACACAGCTGAGGCACAGGGTGCAACTGTCGGTGTTCACCGCCACCGCCCCGTAAGGCGCGTTTTCGGGCAGAGCCAGTGGAGCCTCGGCCTGCGGATTTAGCGCCTGCGCGGCCAATCGTGTGATCTGCCGCCGGTTGCCCAGCGGAAGAACAGGATCGGCCAGCGGCAGCGGCTCGTCTTGACCATAGAGCAGATCAGCCATGACATCCGGATCAGCCTCATCAATTAGCCCAATAACATTTGATCCGGCAATCGCTTGTGCCAACGCTACCTCACGATCCAGCGCGTCACGTTCCGTCGTGGGTGCAAGCAACACGTCGACCCGGGCAAATCCATGCGCCAAAGCAGCCAACATCTCGGCGTGACCGAAACCTGATATTACATTTAGTTCCAGCGGGATAACGCCCGAAGGTAAACCGCGACCAAAACGCGCTGCCAGCCGGATCATCTCGGCCCCATGCGCATCGTGAACAAGCAACCGGGGCGCGGCCCCTCCTGCTCGTCGATAGGTGCGCGCCAGGATGTGCATCCGGGACAACAGCGCCGAAACGGTCGGATCCTCGTAAGTGATCGCCGTCGACGGACACAGTGCGGCACACGCACCGCATCCGGCACATACCATCGGGTCGATGCTCACATGTTCACCCGCTGGGGTGATTGCACCGGTTGGGCAAACATCCAGACAGTTTGAACAGCCCACTTGTTCCGCCCGCGAATGGGCGCAGAGGGTTTCTTCCAACCGCACGTACAAGGGTTTTTCGAATGTCCCAACAAGCTGTGCGGCCTCAAAAGCCAAACGTTCGACAGCCACCGCGTCTTTTGGATCAGCGCGCAGATACCCTTCACGCTTGGCCGGGGCCTGCACAAACGGCGTGCCACCTGCAAGGTCCAGGATAATGTCACATGTGGATTGCGCCCCGTCTTTCGAGTCAGTCCATGCGAAGGCACCGCGCCCACCCGGTAGAACCTGTTGCAACGCGTCCAGACGAAGTGAAAAACCGCCCAGCGCTCCGGATACTGATTTCACCTGCCCACGTATCACGTCATACGCGCGCGAGATTGGCTCTGCCTGATCGGTCGCCAGAACGGTCACCGCCAAGGTTCCGGCCAGCCTCTCAGCCACATCAAAACTCACAGCGCCAGGACCAATGATGAAACAGGTTCCTTCGCTTATGACATCCACGCTGGGCGTCACGGGTTGCGGTAACTGCGCCTCAGCCGCCAACGCCGCCATTTTAGGCGTTGCATCTGCACCCTGATCGGACCAGCCCGCACGGTCGCGCAAATCAAAGAAGCCGGGCATTTCAATATTCAGATCTTCTGCCAGAGACTGGAACACCTCTTGTTCCTGCAGGCAGGCAATTGTGGTTGCTCCCTCCTGCATCAGCGCGACAGCGGATTGCAGTTGGGTTGTGCACAGCGCCGTGTGCACATTGGAACAGCTGACGCCACAGGCGCTTTCGATCCTGTCGGGATCCAAAACCTGAGTTCCAGCGCAATCGCATAGCAGTATTTTGGTGCCCATTTTTCCTCCCGCAGGACGCTCTCGTGATCCCATGAAGCTTAGGCTGTACGCAGGGCCCGGCAACTTCAACCCCCTGTCGCGAACCGTTTGCCAGCCTGCATTCGGACCTAAAATCGATGGAAACAAAAGTGTTTTTGGCCTCAATCACGCAGTTGCGACCCAAACCTACGACCAAAGTACTAAAGCGCAGGCTTGGCACAAACACAAATTGTGTACCATAGTGTTCATGCAAAGGCAGGGGAGAGCCTTTCGGGGAGGAGCCAGTGGCCAAGGCCGCAAGCCAGATTGAAATGCCAGTTGGCGTCATCGTACGCAAAACGCCCGGGGTCACGCGTTGGGCCCGTTGGAACTGGCGTGCAGTCGCTGTATTGCCCGGCGCTGGCCCTGCTGATTGGCAAGAATTGCGTCGTGAAGGCGATGCGGTTGAATACCACGCAGCCACCCTGCCCCTGACACTTTGGGCGGATGAGACCGAAGCCTACATGGTCAATCTGTCAGACGGCCTGCCTTCTCTCTATCTGGTGTTGCGCGACGAATTGCAGGGCGACGTTCCGTTGAACGCGGTTCTCATCACTGCCTCACCATTCGAAGGGCAGGACTATGCGGACACCGGCGAGGAAATTGTCGAGAAAATCCCCATGACCGAAGGCTTGATTGCCTGGGTGCGGGATTTCACCCTTCAGCATCATAAAGACGAGGTGTTCATCAAGCGTCGGCGGGACAAAAAGCGTACCGATCTGATAGAGGACGGCAAAGGCGATCCACGGATCAGGCAAACCTCGGATGTCTACCGCGCACCGCGGAGGGTTGTGCAATGACCCAGGTCCGCGACTTCTGGTCCCGACGCAAGGCAGCCGTGCAGGCTGAAGCCGAGGCTGAAGTTGTCGCGGCTGAAGAACAGGCCATCGCTGCACAGCACGCTGAACTTGAGGAAAAAAGCGATGCTGAGCTATTGGCCGAGTTTGATCTGCCGGACCCGGACACATTGCAGCCCGGAGATGATGTATCGGGTTTCATGGCCAAAGCTGTACCCGACCGGCTGCGCCGCCGTGCCTTGCGGCGCTTGTGGCGACTGAACCCAGTTTTGGCCAACGTCGACGGGCTGGTCGACTATGGTGAGGACTACACAGACGCGGCCTGTGTGATCGAGAACCTCCAAACAGCGTATCAGGTTGGCAAGGGTATGCTGGCCCATGTCGAAGCCCTGGCGGCGGCTGAAGACCCTCCTGAGGATGAGTTCGCCCTTGAAGATGAGCCTACACCTGATCCGGTGACAAATGCAGAGCCCCCGAGTGATACTCCCCCTGTTCAAGAGGCGGTCCTGGCAGAGACAGAAGCAGAAACCGAGGTTGAGGACGAAATCGAAATGCCCCCGGCCCCGCGCCGCATGAGATTTGAATTCGAAGGATAACGAATGACCGCAAGCAACGCGCAAAATATGGATATCTCAGCCGAGGATCGGCTGCGCGCGGATTTCTACAACTTTCTGGGCCTGCTTCTGGCTGGCCCGCCAGATCAGTTGCTTTTGGACCAGATGGCCGGCCTAAGCGGAGATGACACCGATCTGGGCGAGGCCATTCAGGCTATGGCACGCGTCGCCAAGGTCACCAAACCTGCTGCTGCCGAGCGCGAGTTCAACGCGCTGTTCATTGGCTTGGGACGTGGTGAGTTGCTGCCTTACGCCAGTTTTTATCTGACCGGGTTCCTGAACGAAAAACCTTTGGCGCAATTGCGCAATGATATGGCTGTACGCGGGATCACCCGTGCGCAGAACGTTTTTGAACCCGAAGACAACGTTGCCTCACTGATGGAGATGATGGCGGGCATGATCGTTGGCCGTTTCGGATCGCCGGCGACGTTAGAAGACCAGAAAACGTTCTGGAACAAACATATCGGCCCCTGGGCCGCACATTTCTATTCGGATTTGGAAGCCGCCGAAGCGTCGGTTCTCTATGCCTCGGTCGGCACCGCCGGTCGGGTGTTCATGGAAATCGAACGCGAGGCCTTCCGAATGACGGCGGCATAACCCGCCACTCGCCAGCGCCTGAAGTGGCGCTAGATCGCAAATGGGAGAGGAGAAGCCCATGAGCAAGACCAAGGAAGAAGGCGCAACCCGCCGCGACTTCCTGAAACTGGCCGGAACCGCAGCGCCTGCTGCCGTTGCCGCCGCCAGCCTGAGCGGTCAAGCCGAAGCAGCCGAGCTGCCGACGGACGAGACCCGCATGCAAGATACAGCGCATACCCGCGCCTATCTGGAAAGCGCGCGCTTCTAAGCCGCCACGACTGCGCCCGGCGCACCAGCCGGACGATGTCACTTACCCGACTGACGGTTGCGATTGGCCCTGACGTCGGTTTCGCAGTTACCAAGCCAGCCGTGATCCTCATGGCCAGCAAGGGAGGAAAGAAATGCTTAGGAAAAAGACCAACGGGGTTGCGAGACGCCCCCAGCGGACAAGTATCCTGTCCCAGGTCGGCGAGAAAACCGTCGATCGCCGCGCATTCCTGCGTGGCTCGGGCCTGACGATCGGCGGCCTTGCCGCGATCAGCGCTACGGGTGGAACCGTGACGCCTGCCAGCGCCCAAACAGCGGCCAACACCGCCGTTGAAAATATCAAATCCGTATGCACCCACTGTTCGGTCGGCTGTACTGTCGTGGCCGAAGTTCAGAACGGTGTCTGGGTCGGGCAAGAACCCGGCTGGGACAGCCCGTTCAACCTGGGTGCGCACTGCGCCAAGGGGGCCTCGGTCCGCGAGCATGCCCATGGCGAGCGTCGCCTCAAGTATCCGATGAAAAAGGAAGGCGGCGAGTGGAAGCGCATCAGCTGGGAACAGGCGATCGACGAGATCGGCGACGGCATGATGAACATCCGTCAGGAATCCGGGCCGGACAGCGTGTACTGGCTGGGCTCCGCCAAGCACAATAACGAACAGGCCTATCTGTTCCGCAAGTTCGCCGCCTACTGGGGCACGAACAATGTGGACCATCAGGCCCGTATCTGCCACTCCACCACTGTTGCAGGTGTTGCGAATACATGGGGCTACGGCGCCATGACCAATTCGTATAACGACATCCATAACTCACGGGCCATCTTCATCATCGGCGGCAACCCGGCCGAGGCGCACCCTGTCTCGCTGCTGCATGTTCTGCGCGCGAAAGAGCAGAATAACGCACCGCTGATCGTCTGCGACCCGCGCTTTACGCGCACCGCGGCGCATGCGGATGAATATGTGCGGTTCCGTCCCGGCACAGACGTTGCGCTGATCTGGGGTATCCTGTGGCACATCTTCGACAACGGTTGGGAGGACAAAGAATTCATCCGCACCCGTGTCTGGGGGATGGACCAGATCCGCACCGAAGTTGCCAACTGGAACCCGGAAGAGACCGAGCGTGTAACCGGCGTGCCCGGCTCGCAGCTCAAGCGCGTTGCCCGTACGATGGTCAACAACCGCCCCGGCACCGTGATCTGGTGTATGGGTGGTACGCAGCACACCAACGGCAACAACAACACCCGCGCTTACTGCGTGCTCCAGCTTGCTTTGGGCAACATGGGCACTTCGGGTGGTGGCACCAACATCTTCCGCGGCCATGACAACGTGCAGGGCGCGACGGACCTTGGTGTTTTGTCCCACACCCTGCCTGGCTATTACGGCTTGTCGAAGGGTGCATGGGGTCACTGGGCCCGTGTCTGGGGTGAAGATCCCGAATGGCTGGCAGGCCAGTTCGCCACGATCAAGGACAAGGAAGGCAAGGATAAACCGCTTCAGAACGAGCGCGGCATCCCGGTCTCTCGCTGGATTGATGGTGTTCTGGAAGACCCGGCCAACATGGATCAGGACAACAATGTCCGCGCCATGGTTCTGTGGGGCCACGCGCCCAACTCGCAGACCCGGATGACGGAAATGAAGACGGCGATGGAGAAGCTGGACATGCTGGTCGTGATCGACCCGTATCCCACCGTCTCGGCCGTGCTGCATGACCGCACCGATGGCGTCTACCTGCTTCCCGCCTGTACACAGTTCGAAACCCGTGGCTCGGTCACGGCCTCGAATCGGTCGCTACAATGGCGCGACAAGGTGGTAGAACCGTTGTTCGAAAGCCTGCCGGACGAGGTCATCATGGCCAAGTTCGCCAACAAGTTTGGCTGGGCGGATCGATTGTTCCGCAATATCGAGATGGACGATCCGGAAACCCCCAATGTTGAAAGCATCACACGTGAATTCAACGCGGGTCTCTGGACCATCGGATATACCGGTCAGTCGCCAGAGCGTTTGAAAAGCCATATGGCCAACCAGCACACGTTCGACAGAACCACGCTGCAAGCCATTGGTGGACCCAACGATGGCGAATATTACGGTCTGCCCTGGCCCTGCTGGGGAACACCGGAGATGGGTCATACGGGAACACCAAACCTTTATGACATGTCCAAACCGGTGGCCGAAGGTGGCCTGACCTTCCGCGCGCGCTTTGGCGTGGAACGCGATGGCGACAACCTGCTGGCCGAAGGGGTCTATAGCGTTGGATCGGAAATTCAGGATGGATACCCTGAATTCACGATGCAAATGCTGATGGATCTTGGCTGGGACGGTGATCTGACGGCTGAGGAACGCGCGGCCATCGACGCCGTTGCGGGGCCAGAGACCAACTGGAAGACCGACCTGTCCGGCGGTATCCAGCGGGTCGCGATCGAGCATGGCTGTGCGCCCTTCGGGAACGCCAAAGCCCGCGCGGTTGTCTGGACCTTCCCGGATCCGATCCCACTGCATCGCGAGCCGCTCTATACCAACCGGCGCGATCTGGTGGAGGACTATCCGACCTACGAAGACCGGCAAGCCTATCGCCTACCCACCCTTTATGCTTCGATCCAAAAGAACGACTTTTCAAAGGATTACCCGATAATCCTCACTTCAGGTCGTCTGGTCGAATATGAAGGCGGCGGCGATGAGACACGGTCGAACCCGTGGCTGGCCGAGCTTCAACAGGACATGTTCGTCGAGATCAATCCGCGCGATGCCAACAACCTTGGTATTCGTGACGGATCACAGGTCTGGGTCGAAGGTCCTGAAGGTGGCAAGGTCAAGGTGATGGCGATGCTGACCAACAGGGTCGGTGCCGGCGTGGCCTTCATGCCGTTCCACTTTGGTGGCCATTTCCAGGGTGAAGACCTGAGGGAGAAATACCCGAAAGGCGCCGACCCCTATGTGCTGGGTGAAAGTACCAACACCGCCCAGACCTATGGCTATGATTCCGTGACCCAGATGCAAGAGACCAAAGCGACTCTCTGCAAAATCTGGTCAGCGTAAGGGAGGAGAAGAGAACATGGCAGCAAGAGCAAAGTTTCTCTGCGACGCCGAACGCTGCATCGAGTGCAATGCCTGCGTCACCGCGTGTAAGAACGAACACGAGGTGCCGTGGGGCGTGAACCGCCGCAGGGTGGTGACGATCAATGACGGTGACCCGGGCGAACGCTCGATTTCGGTGGCCTGTATGCATTGCTCGGATGCGCCCTGCATGGCGGTGTGCCCGGTCGACTGCTTCTATCAGAACGAAGAAGGGGTTGTCCTGCACTCCAAGGACCTGTGCATTGGCTGTGGTTATTGCTTCTACGCGTGCCCCTTCGGCGCGCCGCAATACCCGCAGGCGGGCAACTTCGGATCGCGCGGCAAGATGGACAAATGTACCTTCTGCGCCGGCGGCCCCGAGGAAACGCACTCGACCGCAGAGTTCGCAAAATATGGTCGCAACCGGATCGCCGAGGGCAAACTGCCCATCTGCGCCGAGATGTGTTCCACCAAAGCCCTGCTCGCCGGTGACGGCGACGTGGTCTCGGCCATCTACCGCGAGCGCGTCGTTGCGCGCGGGTTCGGCTCGGGCGCGTGGGGTTGGGGCACCGCCTACGACCAGAAAGACGGCTAAGACCGCTTTTTCATGAACCAAACAGGCGACCTGCATCCGTGGGTCGCCTGATCAGGGATTTTGACCGAGGTTCAGATGTTCCGCTTACTCATCGCACTGCTGTTCACCATTGGGCTGGCACAGGCCACCGTCGCGCAAACCAACGAGGCTGAGGCACCCGCCACCACGAATGAGCGCGCCTCGACCGGTGGTGCGACCACACTTGAGGATATTCTCGCGCGTCAGCGTGGAGAGAAGGTAGATAACAGTTTTCGCTCGGAAAACACCGGCCAGGGCAATGTCGAAGGTCTGCTGGGCCAGTTTGGACCCAGCGGAGTATCGTCGGACAGTGACGTGTACCGCGCGCTGCGCTTTGGCTCGGCCGACGTGACCGTATCCTCGCGCGGACCTGCTGACAGTGTACTGATCCAAGATGGCGGCATGTGGTGGTGGGAATTCCGCACAGGGCCGTTACGCGAATATGGCGGTTACATCATCGCAGGAATGCTGGCCATCATCGTTCTGTTTTTTCTGATCCGAGGCAAGATTCGCATCGACGGAGAAAAGACCGGCCGTACCGTCCTGCGCTTCACCAGTTTTGAACGCTTCGGTCATTGGCTGTTTGCAGGATCATTCGTCGTGCTTGCGATCACCGGCCTGCTAACGCTCTATGGCCGCGACTTCTTGATCCCGATCTTCGGCAAGGAAGGTTTCGCAACCATCGCGCAAGGCTGCAAATGGCTGCACAACAATCTGGCATGGGCCTTCATGTTGGGGCTGATCATCATCTCGGTGAACTGGATTGCCCATAACATCCCCAACCGCACCGACCTGAAATGGCTGGCAGCCGGAGGAGGCTTGTTCAGCAAAAACAGCCACCCGCCCGCCAAGAAGTTCAACGCAGGGCAAAAGATCATCTTTTGGGCCTGCATATTGCTGGGCGTCTCGATCAGCCTGTCCGGCCTTTCGCTGTTGTTTCCGTTTGAATTGCCGATGTTCGCCAAGACCTTCTCGGTTGCCAATGCCACCGGCATTCCACAAGCGCTTGGTCTGAACCTGCCCGTGCAAATGTCGCCTCAGGAAGAGATGCAATATGCCCAAGTCTGGCACGTGATGGTCGCTTATGTCTTCATCGCCATCATTATCGCGCATATCTACCTCGGCTCAGTCGGGATGGAGGGCGCGTTTGACGCCATGGGTTCGGGCGAAGTCGAAGAACAATGGGCGCGCGAACACCACTCGTTGTGGCTGGAAGAGGTGCAGGAAAAAGAGGCTGGCAAGGCAGCGGCCTCACCCGCCGAATAGATGCGCTGGCTGATCCTTGCCTGTGCGTTGACCCCCCTGCCCGCATGGGCGGAGTTCTTCACGCTCAAAGGCCATGGCGGGCCGATCATGGGAATTGCCACCGCGCCAGACGGTCGGATCGCAACAGCCAGTTTCGACAATTCTGTCGGGCTATGGTCGGACCAGACACCCCAATGGCTAGAAGGACACGAAGCCGCCGTGAACGCGGTCGTTTTCAACGGTACAGCCATCTATTCCGCCGGAGATGACTTCACCCTGCGCCGTTGGCCGGGCGGAGAGATCGTCGGTCAGCACAAAGGCAAGATCGTTTCCGTGGCCGCGTCCAAAACGCATGTCGCGACGGCCAGTTGGGACGGCACAATCGGTATTTGGCCCATTGACGGCACCACCCCCGACCTGTTCGGCCCCACGGGCAGCGGCGTGAATGCGGTCACTTTTTCACCGGATGGATCAAAGCTTTTTTCCGCTGGCGTCGATGGGTCCTTACGCGTGTGGGATGTCGCAACCGGCGAAGAAACGGACCGGCTGGTTGAGCACGGCTTTGGCATCAACGAATTGATCTTTAATGCGCAGGACAACTGGATCGCCTATGGCGCGGTGGACGGGGTGACGCGAATCCTCGATCTGACAACCGGTGAAGAACGCGACTTTACTCTGGATCGCCGCCCAATCCTGGCCCTTGCACTCAGCCCGGACCGAAGCCTTTTGGCCGTCGGCGACGGTGAAGGCTATATCATGATGATCGACACAACCGAATGGCGCATCACGCAGGATTTTCGCGCAACGCTGCGCGGACCGGTCTGGGCGCTGTCATTCTCTGATGATGGTCAGAACATCCATGCCGGTGGCATAGACGCGGCCATGTACAGCTGGCCTGTGGGTGACCTGTCGGATCAACAGCAAATGGCCTCGTCTGAGCCCAGTTTTCTGAAAGATCCCGACGAAATGGAAAACGGAGAGCGTCAATTCGCCCGCAAATGCTCGATCTGCCACAGCCTGACACCCGACAGCGAACGCCGAGCTGGGCCGACGCTGCACGGTATCTTTGGCCGACCCGCCGGATCGCTGCCCGAATATTTATACTCGGATACGCTGCAAGACTCTGATATTGTTTGGAATGAACAAACAATAAATGCCCTTTTCGATGAGGGGCCGGATCATTACATTCCGGGGTCGAAGATGCCGATGCAACGAATTGCAGAACAGCAGGACCGGGACGACCTGATCGCCTTCCTGCGCCGCGCGACGGACGACCAGAACTGAACCGGAGGAGACTATGAAAGCCTTTTTTGCCGCAGTTGCCGCGATGGTCGTGATTACAGTCGCAGCCCCATCCACACTGGATCGGTTCGGGTTCAGTGCTGCTGATACCACGTCAGGTCCAGCGGTGCGCCTCGACTGAATGTCTCAATACCTGACCACCCGAGAACTGGCCGATCTGCTGCGCATTGGCGAGCGGAAAGCCTATGATCTCGCCTCATCCGGCGAGGTGCCCTGCGTGCGCGCCATGGGCAAACTGCTGTTCCCAAGGACCGAAATCATCGCCTGGCTCAACGCCTCGCGGTCCGGTCCGCAGGTGGCTGAACCGCCCCTGCCCCCGATTGTTGCTGGCAGTCACGACCCGCTGCTGGACTGGGCGCTGCGCGAAAGCGGATCAGGGCTTGCCACCTACTATGATGGCTCTTTCGATGGATTGACGCGGCTGAGCGACCGCACTGCGCAGGCCGCGGTATTGCACATCCACGAAGACGGTGGGTTCAACACCAAATCCCTGCGCGACGCCTTGGGAGAAGCCCCGGTCGTTCTCTGTGAAATCGCCCGACGGGAACGGGGATTACTGCTTGCTCCGGGCATATCGGACATCAAATCGTTCCAAGACCTCAGATCCAGACGCGTCATCCTGCGTCAGGACAGTGCAGCCAGCCAGCGCCTGTTTGAGGCGCAACTTGAGGCACATGGGCTAAATCGCGAAGACTTGGACGTTTTCCCCGGTTGCGCCCGCACCGAAGAAGAACTGGCCATAGCGCTGCACGATCAAAAGGCCGAGGCTGGCTTTGGACTGGGTGCCTTGGCCGGGCTGTACAACCTTGGCTTTGTCCCCACCCATTCCGAGCGGCTGGATCTGGCGATCTGGCGCAGATCTTTTTTCGATCCGCCAATGCAAAAGCTGATGACACTGCTACGCTCGGATCATTTCACACAACGAGCCCGAGAATTCGGCGGTTATGACCTGTCGGGCCTCGGTACGATCCACCACAATGGTGCCAGCGGCTGATCCCCCGCCCACCGCTTCATCTTTTCAAAAATACTCGCCCCGCAAGGGTTGGCCGCAGGCCAATTTACTGGGCATTGGGAAAAAACACCTGCTGTCCTTCTAGCCTGAAGGACGCGATCGCCTCCTGCCCGTCCGGACCCGTCAACCAGTCGATAAAGCGTTGACCGGATGCCTCCCGCACATGTTGGTGCTTTTCAGGGTTAACAAGAATGACACCGTACTGATTGAACAGGCGCGGATCGCCCTCGACCAATACTTCAAGATTGCCTCGGTTCCCAAAGGACAACCACGTGGCCCGGTCTGTCAGCGTATAGGCGTCCATTCCGCTGGCCACGCTTAAGGTTGCGCCCATGCCCGAGCCGGTTTCGCGATACCACGTTCCCGAGGCGCCCGTAGGATCAACGCCAGCATCCGACCAATGGCCCATCTCAGCCTTGTGCGTCCCACTGTCGTCTCCACGCGATACGAAGGGCGCTTCAACCTCTGCGATCTCAGTCAGAGCAGCCAGAATATCCGTACCACCACGAATTCCGGCCGGATCAGAATTCGGGCCAACCAGAACAAAATCGTTATACATCAAGTCTTTGCGTTCAACGCCCCAGCCATCGGCAACAAACTTCTCTTCCGCCGGCTTGGAATGGACCAGCAGCACGTCACCGTCCCCGTTGATCGCATTGCGAATAGCCTGACCTGTTCCCACCGCGACGACACGCACGTCTATGCCGGATTCGGCTTCGAACCACGGTAAAATATGCTCCAGCAGTCCAGAGTTTTGTGTCGAGGTCGTCGATTGCACCACTATGAACGGTGTTTCCGCCGAAACCGCCCCCGCCGTTATGCCAAATGCCACTGCTGCTGCCCGAATAACTGCCCGGAACATCATTTTCTCCGATTTTCTTTTTAAGTAACCAACCCGCCTGCCAGATAGCGACGCGATGCGTCGCTTTCCGGTGCGTCCAACACCTGTTTTGCAGCGCCATGCTCTACCACATGCCCGCCTTGCATCATGACCACATCCGATGCCAACCGTCGCGCCTGCCCGATGTCATGCGTCACCATCACGATCCGCACCCCACGCGCCGAGGCGCGCAGCACCATCCGCTCGATCATCTGCGTTGCAGCCGGATCAAGCGCGCTGGTGGGCTCGTCCAGAAACAACGTGTCGGGCTCCAACGCCAGCGCACGCAGGACCGCAAGCCTTTGTGCCTCGCCACCCGACAACGACCGCGCAGGCTGACGCGCCTTGCCGTCAAGCCCACCTTCGACCAGCAATTCAGCGATACGGGTCTTTCGGACCGCCCGCCCCAGCCCCTGGCGTTTTAGAACAAAGTCCAGATTGCCGGACACAGAGCGGCGCAGCAAAACCGGGTGTTGGAATACCATAGCCTGACGCGCCTTTTGCGCAGCGCTCAGCGGCTGTCCATCCTGCACCACACGGCCGTGGTCAGGTGCGATCAAACCATGCAGGCAGCGCAGCAAAAGGCTTTTGCCCGCACCGTTTGGGCCAAGAATAAGGGTTGGGCCCGGACCATCCAGAACCAATGAAGGCACATCCAGCAACGCACGGCCCTTGTTGCGGATTTGAAGGTCTTCAACCTCAATGCGGTTCACCATATCGCAGATGACATCACGCATGGCGTAACCCCTCCTGCTCGGCCCTCAGGCTTACGGCGCTGACCATTGCATTCACGGCCACGGCAATCCCGATCAGAATTGCGCCCAACGCCAACGCAAGCGCCAGATTTCCTTTCGAGGTTTCCAGCGCGATGGTTGTTGTCATCACGCGTGTCACATGATTGATGTTGCCACCGACGATGATCACCGCCCCCACTTCGGCAATGGCGCGTCCAAACCCAGCCAGCAAAGCTGTGACCAAAGCCAACCGCGCATCCCACAGTAAAACCGGAACGGATGCCAGCCGTGACACACCAAGGGATCGAAGCTGCTCGGAATACTCTTCGGCCAGCATCTCGATCACCTGCCGCGTCAATGCCGCAACGATCGGGGTAACCAGAACCACCTGAGCGATGATCATCGCAGTTGGTGTATACAAAAGTTCCAGAACGCCCAGAGGCCCTGAACGCGACAGCATAAGGTAAACCAGCAACCCCACAACGACCGGCGGAAACCCCATCAGGGCATTCATCAAAACGATCAGAACCCGCCGTCCGGGAAACCGGGCCACGGCCAGGGCAGCCCCAACCGGCATACCAATCAGCGCTGAAATCAGCACCGCAAACATGGAAACTTTCAGGGACAGAAGCACAATTGCCCAAAGCTCTGAGTCTCCTTGAAAGATCAGAGCGATGGCTGAACTGAATTCTGATGCAAATCCCTGCATTTTATTCCTGAAAGCGTGCATTTTGTATGAAATGCGTTCATTTACAGGTAAATACTACTCTGTTTTTCCATCGAGTACAGACACAAATCCGGCATCTGAAATGAGAAACGCGGCCCCAATTGGGGCCGCGCTGAAAGCCTTGAACTGACGACTTGCGTTAGTTCAGCGCTGCGTCGGTAATCTGATGCGTCCAGGCACCGTCAGGCTGTTTGGTAATGACCGGATCCGATCCGCCCGCCAGCAGTGTGTTTACGGTGCGTTCGAAATCCGCCGGGTCCAGCGCGCCATTCGATCCGGCCGTCAGTTTCGCGATTTCACCCATCATACGCTGCTGATGTTCTTCGGTCTGCGCGCCGGTGGCATCGTTTTCCAAAACAATATCGGCCGCTTCATCCGGGTTTTCCTCGGCGTATTTCCAACCCTTCATCGAAGCGCGAACAAACCGTTCCATCTTGTCCACAAAAGCTGCATCGCCCAGGTTTTCTTCCAGAACATACAGGCCGTCTTCCAGTGTCGCGACGCCCTGATCTTCGTATTTGAACGTCACCAACTCATCCGGGCTGACGCCTGCGTCAATCACCTGCCAATATTCATTATAGGTCATGGTGCTGATGCAATCGGCCTGACGCTGTAGCAGCGGGTCGACGTTGAAGCCCTGTTTCAGGACCTCGACACCGTTTTCACTTTTGCCGCCGGTATCGATGCCCAAGCTGCTCATCCAGCTCATGAACGGGAATTCATTGCCAAAGAACCAAACACCCAGAGTACGGTTCTTCAGGTCCTCGGGCGAGGCAATCCCGGCATCTTTCCAACAGGTCAGCATCATCCCCGAGCTTTTGAAAGGTTGGGCAATATTGACCAGTGGCAGGCCCTTTTCGCGCGCTGCCAGCGCGGCAGGCATCCACTCGACTGTGACATCGGCCCCACCGCCGGCGATCACCTGAGTAGGCGCGATGTCAGGACCACCCGGAAGGATTGTGACATCCAGACCCTCTTCCTCATAAAACCCCTTGTCCTTCGCCACATAGTAGCCTGCGAACTGCGCCTGCGTGACCCATTTGAGTTGCAAGGTCACCTCATCGGCGGCCAGTGCTGCGCTGGCGGTCAGGCTAAAGGCGGCAACCGCCCCGCTGAGTAGCTTTTTCATCTTCAAGTCTCCTAGTTGCGTGTTTGCCCCGTTTTCGGGGTCTGTTGAATTTTGTTATCCGCGTTGGGAAGGGTGCCAGAAGGTTACCACCTTTTCGAGCCCTGCCACGAGGGAATAGAACACGGTTCCGGCCAATGCCGCCACCGCGATTTCTGCCCAGACGAGGTCAATCGACAAGCTGCCCACGCCGGTCGAGATTCGGAACCCCATACCGCGTGTAGGCGATCCGAAATACTCGGCCACGATAGCCCCGATGAGCGCCAGCGTCGTGGCGATCTTGAGGCCGTTGAATACAAAAGGCATCGCTGCTGGTAGGCGCAGTTTGATAAGTGTCTGAGTGTAGCTGGCCGCATAGGTGCGCATCAGGTCGCGCTGCATGGCATCTGCTTCGCGCAGGCCCTGCACGGTGTTCACAAGGATCGGGAAGAACACCATCACAACGACAACTGCCGCTTTGGATTGCCAATCGAACCCGAACCAGCTGACCAAAATGGGGGCGATGCCCACAATGGGCAGTGCGGCCACGAAATTGCCGATGGGCAACAACCCCCGGGTCAAGAAGACGGATCGGTCAATCAAGACGGCAGTCAGGAACGCGGCAACACTGCCGATGGCAAAACCGGTGAAGGCACCTTTGAACACGGTCTGCTTGAAGTCCTGCCACAGAATATCCGTCGAATTCGCAAAGGTTTGCGAGACCATCGAAGGCGGCGGAAGGATGACAGGCGAGACATTCAGGCCACGTACTGCCCCTTCCCACAAGATCAGCAGCGTTACACCAAACAATACGGGCACAAAGACGCGCACACCTTTGGAGTCGCGATAGATCGAACGCGCCAACCAAGCATTCAACGCCCATGCGCCGGCCCAGAAAATAAGTGCAAAAACAAGCCAGCTCATGCGCTCATCCCCATGCGTTTAAGGGTGACCCTTTGAAGAACATCCAGCAAAGTCACCAAGATGCCCGCCAGAATGGCCGCCGCAAACAACGCCGCCCAAATGGCCAGTGGTGTGCCAAACTGATCCCCAATCAGTATCCGGGCTCCCAGCCCCGAGATCGCACCTGTTGGCAGCTCACCCACAATTGTTCCAACCAGTGCTGCTGCTATGCCGACCTTCAGCGAGGTAAAGAGATACGGCACCGAAGATGGCAGGCGCAGCTTCAGAAACGCCTGCAACCCGGTCGCGTTGTAGGTCTTGAGCAGATCGAGCTGCGATACAGCCGGAGACCTCAGGCCTTTGACCATCCCAACCAGCACTGGGAAGTAGCACAGATAAGCCGAGATAATCGCCTTCGGCACCCCACGCCCTTCGATCCCCAACTGCGAGCTTAGTACAATGATCATGGGGGCCAGCGCCACGATTGGCACGGTCTGGCTGATGATCGCCCAGGGCATCAAGCTCATATCCACTACGCGAGAGTAAACGATAGCCACGGCCCCCAGAATGCCAACAGCTGTTCCCAGAACAAAACCCCAAAGCGTGGATTGAAGTGTAATCCAGCCGTGGTAGATCAAGGACCGTTTCGACATCGCCCGGCCTTTCATCACCATCTCGCCGGTTGTCTTCCACAACTCCTGCCCCACCTGCACCGGCGTTGGCAAGCGTGGGCGATCCAGATCATAGCCGCGTTGGATTTGCGACGGGTTTTGCGCCATCAGAACCCAGACCGAGACCTGCTGACGATCCCGAGAGGCTTCGGGAGTTACCGTTTCTCCGGCACGTTCTGCCTGATCCAGAGAGACACGGATGTTCATTGGTGCCACCGCCAGGTACCAAAGCACGGCGATGGCAAGCAACACAGTCATGACAGATAAGAACTGCTTCATGCGTGCCACTCCATCCGAAAGACAGGCACGGTGTCAGGAGGTACAGGAGGTTCTTCCGCGGTCACCTCAAACCCTTCGCGGCGATAAAAGCGTTGCGCTGCGGTGTTGGGTCTGTGCGTTGTCAGCCAGAGAAAATTTCTGCCCTCTTTTGCCTTGTCGACAAAGCGCTTGCCAATGCCTTGTCCCGTCCGACCACAATACAACGCTCCGATTTTATTGAGCGCGGGATCTACTGACATATAACAATCAACCGGATCACCAGCGACCCAGATTTCACGGCGGTTGAACGCATCACCGATCATGGTCGAGAGTTCTTCAACCGGCAGTTCCTCGGGCATCCAATCCGTTTGCCTGGCCCAGTTGTGGACGACCGTGGCGCAGGCTGTCACGTCATCTGGCACAGCACGCCGGATCTTTTCTGCGTTCAGTTCAATCGTCATAAGAATGCCCTGCCCTCAAGCCATCGCGCACGCGGTGGGCCACTTCGATGAACTCCGGCGTGTCCCGAATGTCCAATGGCCGTTCCTTGGGCAGCGGGCTGTCAATCACATCGGTGATCCGGCCGGGCCTTGGGCTCATCACCACGATTTTGGTGCTCAGGTATACGGCTTCAGGGATCGAGTGCGTCACGAACCCAATCGTCTTCTCGGTCCGCGCCCAAAGCGCCAGAAGCTGTTCGTTCAGGTGATCGCGTACGATTTCATCCAAAGCGCCAAAGGGTTCATCCATCAGCAGGATATCGGCATCAAAGGCAAGAGCCCGTGCAATGCTGGCCCGCTGTTGCATACCACCTGAAAGTTGCCAAGGGAACTTGCCACCAAACCCTTCAAGATCAACAAGTTTCAGAACGTTCTTAACCTGCTCTTCCTGCTCAGCAGCCGAATAGCCCATGATCTCAAGCGGCAGCTTGATGTTCTTTGCAATGGTCCGCCAGGGGTACAGACCCGCCGCCTGAAACACATACCCATAGGCCCGGTTCCGTCGCGCCTCATCTGGGGTCATTCCATTCACCGTCAGCGTTCCACCTGTCGGGGTTTCCAACGCAGCGATACAGCGCAGAAATGTAGTTTTGCCGCAACCAGAAGGTCCGATGAAGCTGACAAAATCTCCCTTGTCAATTGTCAGGTTCACGTCCTTCAGTGCGTGAACGGGCCCATCGTTGGTCTGGAACGTCAGGTCCAGCTGTCTTGCCTCGATGACGGGCTGGGTCGTGCTTTCAGTATTCATTCTAGTGCCTTGAAAAGAGTGGTGTCAGGGCTGCCCGCACAGCAGCCCACACTGATCAAACCCCGGTTGCCGGGATACCCGTCCGTTCGACCGGTCTTGGCGCAGTGAGTTCTTTCCAGGTGCTCAGCGCCTTGTGTACATGCGTGTTCGCCTCACGCGCCACAAACTTCCCGTGACCCTCCTGAGTTTTGACCTCACCATCATGCACCGCGACCACGCCACGGGTCAGCGTGAACCGCGGCAACCCGCGCACTTCTTTGCCCTCAAAGACGTTGTAGTCGATCGATGACTGCTGCGTCTCAGCCGAAATCACCTTGGCCTTGTTTGGATCCCAAACCACCAGATCGGCATCAGCGCCGACCAGGACGGCTCCTTTTTTAGGATAGCAGTTCAATATCTTGGCGATGTTTGTTGATGTAACAGCGACAAATTCGTTCGGCGTCAGTCGCCCCGTATTCACACCATAGGTCCACAGCATGGGCATTCGGTCTTCCAACCCTCCGGTCCCGTTCGGAATCTTGGTGAAATCCCCAACGCCATAGCGCTTTTGCTCAGTCGTAAACGCACAATGGTCCGTCGCCACAACGCTCAGCGTTCCAGATTGCAAACCGTTCCACAGGCTGTCCTGATGTTGCTTGTTGCGGAACGGAGGGCTCATGACCCGCCGCGCAGCGTGTTCCCAGTCGTGATGGAAATACTCGCTCTCATCCAGAGTCAGATGCTGGATCAGGGGCTCGCCCCATACCCGCTTGCCCTGCATCTTGGCGCGACGAATGGCTTCATGCGCCTCTTCGCAAGACGTATGCACCACATAAAGAGGCACGCCTGCCATATCCGCAATCATGATGGCCCGGTTCGTCGCCTCGCCTTCTACCTGCGGCGGACGGGAATAGGCGTGCGCCTCTGGCCCGGTATTGCCTTCTGCCAAAAGCTTGGCGCTCAACTCGGCCACGACATCGCCGTTTTCGGCATGGACCATCGCGGTTCCACCCAACTCAGCTAGCCGTTTGAACGACGCAAACAGCTCATCATCATTCACCATCAGCGCGCCTTTATAGGCCATGAAGTGCTTAAAGGTGTTGATGCCCCGCGTCTCAATCACGGTCTTGATGTCGTTGAACACCTGCTCGCCCCACCACGTAACCGCCATATGGAACGAATAATCACAATTCGCCCGCGTCGATTTGTTGTCCCAGCGTTTCAACGCATCAAGCAAGCTTTCCCCCGGGTTGGGCAGCGCAAAGTCCACAACCATTGTCGTGCCACCAGCCAAAGCCGCGCGCGTGCCGCTTTCGAAATCGTCGCTGGAGTACGTGCCCATAAAGGGCATCTCCAAGTGTGTATGAGGATCGATCCCGCCCGGCATCACATAACAACCGGTGGCGTCCAACTCTTTGTCACCCTTCAGATCCATCCCAATCTCGGTGATCACGCCACCTTCGATCAGAACGTCCGCTTTGTACGACAAATCCGCAGTTACGACGGTTCCGTTCTTGATAACTGTGCTCATTTCAAACTCCCTGATGCGGTCTGCGCCGCTTGCTTCATCTGGCTAAAAATACCTCGGGGGAGTCGCCCATCGGGCGACGGGGGCAGAGCCCCCTATTCCACGATCTCAGCCGTCTCGACGACCGCGTGCAACAGAACATCCGCCCCGGCTGCCGCCCAGTCCTTACTGATCTCTTCAGCCTCATTGTGGCTCAAACCATCCACGCATGGGCACATGATCATCGCGGTTGGCGCCACGCGGTTGATCCAACAGGCGTCATGCCCGGCACCCGAGATGATATCCGTATGCGAATATCCCAACCGCTCGGCCGCGTTGCGTACGGCGGACACACAGTCATCATCGAATTTCACCGGATCGAACCCACCGACTTTTTCGAATTCGATCTGCAGGCCCATGTCTTCAACGATATCCTCAGCCGCCACCTTCAGACGGTTCTCCATGTCCGTGATCACATCCAATTCGGGCGAGCGGAAATCGACCGTGAACACCACCTTGCCCGGGATCACGTTGCGTGAGTTCGGATAGACATCGATATGACCAGCCGCACCCACCGCATGAGGTGCATGAGACCAGGCAATCTCGTCCACTTTCTCCAGAATGCGCGCCATTGCCAGCCCGGCATTCTTTCGCATCGGCATCGGGGTTGACCCGGTGTGGGCATCCTTGCCGGTCACCGTGATCTGGGTCCAGCTCAGCCCCTGCCCGTGAGTGACAACGCCAATATCCTTGCCCTCGGCCTCCAATATCGGGCCTTGTTCGATATGCAGCTCAAAGAACGCGTGCATTTTCCGTGCGCCAACTTCTTCATCGCCACGCCAGCCGATGCGGTTCAGCTCATCTCCGAACTTCTTGCCCTCGGCATCCTCGCGTTCATACGCCCAATCCTGAGTGTGCATTCCCGCGAACACCCCCGAAGACAGCATGGCGGGCGCATATCGCGTGCCCTCTTCATTGGTCCAATTGGTCGCCACGATCGGGTGCTTTGTTTTGATCCCAAGATCGTTGAGGGTCCGGATGATTTCCAGTCCCCCCAAAACGCCCAAGACACCATCGTACTTCCCGCCCGTCGGCTGCGTATCCAGATGCGATCCGACATAAACCGGCAACGCGTCAGGGTCCGTCCCTTCGCGGTGGGCGAACATGTTGCCCATCTGGTCCAATCCCATAGAACAGCCCGCTTCTTCGCACCATTTCTGGAACAGGGCGCGGCCTTCTGCGTCCTCATCCGTCAGGGTTTGGCGGTTGTTGCCACCGGCAACACCGGGGCCGATCTTGGCCATCTCCATCAGGCTGTCCCACAACCTGTCGCCATTGATCCTGAGATTCTGCGCCGGAGCTGCCATGTTCATCTTCCCTGTTTGCTTGCGATTTGGCTCGCTTTTGGTGTCTTGATTTGACCATCTGGTCAAACTCACGCTATCACGGGTTCGAGATCAGTCAAGAAATTGCGCGGCACAGCTTGAATTTTCACTGAATTCCGCGCCTATAGTCGAAAAAAGAGACACGCTGAAAACATGCCGAAAGACCGCGCACCGACTCGCATTCAGAAAAAGAACCGTGCTGCGATCCTCGAGGCCGCCCTGAACGTGTTTTCAGCACACGGGTTTCGTGGATCGACCGTGGATCAGATTGCCGCCGAGGCCGGACTGAGCAAACCAAACCTGCTGTACTATTTCCCGTCGAAAGAGGCGATCCACACGGAACTACTGTCCGGCCTTCTGGAAACCTGGCTGGCCCCCTTGCACGATCTGGACCAGGATGGCGATCCGATGGAGGAAATCCTGGCCTATATTCGGCGCAAGCTGCAAATGAGTCAGGAGTTACCACGCGAAAGCCGCCTTTTTGCCAATGAACTGGTGCAGGGCGCGCCGCGTATCCACGAGGCTTTGTCCAAGGACCTCAAGGAACTGGTTGACGAAAAAACCGTGATCCTGACGCGCTGGATGGATCAGGGCAAAATCGCGCGGGTGCACCCCTATCACCTGATGTTTTCGATTTGGGCGCTGACCCAGCACTACGCAGATTTCGAAGTTCAGGTGCGTGCGATCTTGGGGGAAGAGGATCCGTTTGAAGGGGCCGACCCTTTTGTGGACACCCTGTATCGAAAGCTTCTGACCCCTTGAAAAAAGGGGCCGCAAGAACGGCCCCTTGATGATCTTTCCAAATCGGTTCATTCGGCCGCCTTGGCCATCGGATTGTTCGGATGCGTGGTCCAGTTGGCATAGGTTGGCTGCACCTCTTTACCCGTCCGTGGATCCACCTCACCCGGTGCCATCGGCACCATCGAGATACAGTCTTCAACGGGGCAAACATCAACGCAGAGGTTGCACGCCACGCATTCCTCGTCGATCACTTCGAACACGCGGTCGTCAGACATCGAAATCGCCTGGTGGCTGGTGTCTTCGCATGCCGCATAGCAGCGGCCACATTTGATACACTGGTCCTGATCGATCTTTGCCTTGGCGATGTAGTTCAGGTTCAGATACTGCCAATCGGTGACGTTGGGCACGGCACGACCGATTACTTCGTCGATGCTGCTGTATCCTTTCTCATCCATCCATTCGGAAAGACCTGCGGTCAATTCGTCGATGATCTTGAAGCCATAGGTCATTGCAGCGGTGCAAACCTGCACCGTGCCACAACCCAATGAGATGAACTCGGCCGCGTCGCGCCATGTGGTGACGCCGCCAATACCGGAAATCGGCAGACCATGCGTTGCCTCGGCCCGTGCGATCTCGGACACCATCGACAGGGCAATCGGCTTGACCGCAGGGCCACAATAGCCACCATGGCTGCCCTTGCCGTCGATTGAGGGTTCGGGGCTGAACGTATCCAGGTTGACGCTGGTGATCGAGTTGATCGTGTTGATCAGCGACACGGCGTCCGCGCCACCGTTCTTTGCCGCAGCTGCAGGTTTGCGGATATCGGTGATGTTGGGCGTCAACTTCACGATGACCGGGCGGTCGTAGTACTGCTTACACCAGCGTGTGACCATTTCAATGTATTCCGGCACCTGCCCCACAGCAGACCCCATACCGCGCTCGCTCATACCGTGCGGGCAGCCAAAGTTCAGTTCGATCCCATCCGCGCCGGTTTCAGCAACGCGTGGCAGGATAGCCTTCCAAGCCGCTTCCTCGCACGGCACCATGATCGAAGCGATCAGCGCGCGATCCGGGTAATCGGCCTTGACCCGCGCCATTTCCTCGAGGTTCACCTCCAATGGCCGGTCTGTGATCAATTCGATGTTGTTCAAGCCAAGCAACCGCCGATCCGCGCCGTAAATCGCTCCATAGCGCGGGCCGTTCACGTTCACGACCGGAGGGCCCTCGGACCCTAACGTTTTCCAAACCACACCGCCCCATCCGGCCTCGAAGGCGCGGCGAACGTTGTATTCCTTGTCGGTCGGCGGCGCAGAGGCCAGCCAGTAGGGATTAGGGCTGGAAATGCCCAGAAAGTTTGTCGTCAGATCGGCCATGGCTTCTCCCTTCCCGGCTCAGCCGGATTTCTTGAATATCATTTCAGTCGGGCGAATGCGCCCGGCTTTGAGGTTTGTGACGTAGTTTTGGAATTTCTCGGGCGCCGTCTCGCCCATCATCAGATGAATCCCCAGCGGCGCGGGGCCGCTTTCAGCGATCTTGGCAAAGACATTCTCAAAGAACTGTATCGCGAAATCGGTGCGGTCGGTTTCAGTCTCAAGTTCCAGCCCCGCCGCTTCTGCTGCGTCTTTGTAAACATCCGGTGCGTGAACGAAGGACGTCTCTGGCAACGTGGACCAAGGAAGCGGGAAAGCCAGGGGTTCATCGACGTCTCCGCCCATGACATCGAACAGGGCAAAGGTTCCACCCGTGGCCAGCGCCCGCGACACTTCCGCAAACAGTCCGGCCTTGTCTTCGATGTTCATGCCCACATGCATCATGACAGCCAGGTCAAACCCGGCATCTGGCACAGGCATGTCCAAGGCACTACCCACATGAAAAGTAGCCTTTTCCGAATGCCCGACCAGATTGCTCAACGCGGTGGCCGTTTCAACAAATTCGGGTGTCAGATCGACTCCGGTAACCATCGAGTCATAACGGTCCACGATATAACGCGAAGTGCCCCCGATCCCGCATCCCACATCCAGAACACGGGTTGCATGGGTCGGCGACAGTTGCGCAAACAGGTTGTCGGTCGCCAGAACACCGCCCGTATGGAACTCGTCCCCTGCCTTCAGATCAGCAACGGTGGCCGCATCCGGGTCAATACCGCTGGCTTCTAGCGCCGCACGGACGCGTTCGGTCAGGGCACCGGTGGTGTAGTGTTGAGCAACAGCTTGTTCGATCTGGGACATGAGAATACCTCAGCAGCGAAAGGAATGGGGTGAATACCCCACCCTATCACGAAACGAGCGTCGCGTGGATGTCCATCGCCGCATCCCGGCCTTCGGCAACTGCGGTTACGGTCAGGTCTTCGCCCCCTGCCGCACAGTCCCCACCAGCCCAGACACTCGACATTGAGGTGCGTCCAGCCCCGCTGACAGCAATTTTATTGCCGTCAAGCATAAGCCCTTCGGGTGCGCCATCCAGCGTCTGACCGATGGCTTTGAGCACCTGATCGGCTGGCAGGCGGATTGTCTCACCGGTTCCGCTAAGCTGACCGTTCTGGCTGGAGGTATATTCCAGTTCGATCTCGGCAGCAGTTCCGTTTCCATGCACGGCCACCGGCTGCACATTGGTCAGAATCCGAACGCCGTGCGAGGCCGCAAGGTCCTGCTCATAGCGGCTTGCCCCCATGGCGTCGCGGCCGCGGCGGTAGGCAATTGTAACGTGTTCGGCGCCCAGCAACTTGGATTTCACAGCAGCATCCACAGCCGTCATGCCGCCACCAATGACGACGACGTTGCGACCAACGGGCAGGTTTGCAAGATCATCGGCCTGCCGCACGTCCGAGATGAAATCAACAGCAGCACGCACGCCATCCTTGTCGACACCCCCAGCGCGCAGGGCATTCACCCCAGACAGGCCGATGGACAGGAATACCGCATCGTAATTCTCAAGCAGACCATCTAGCGAGATACTGTCACCCAGCACCGAACCGGTCTCGATCGCGATCCCGCCGATTTTCAGCAGCCAGTCCACCTCGGCCTGTGCAAAATCGTTGGTCGATTTGTAAGCGGCGATCCCATATTCGTTCAGGCCGCCCGGCTTGGGCTTGCTTTCATGGATCACGACGTCATGGCCTAACATGGCCAGACGGTGCGCGCAGGCCAAACCGGCAGGTCCTGCCCCAACAACAGCAACAGTCTTGCCCGTAGGCGCCGCCCTTTCGAACGGATGCGCGCCAGAGGCCATGATGTCATCGGTCGCAAAACGTTGCAGGCGTCCGATCTCAACCGGCTTGCCTTCGGCCGCTTCGCGCACACAGGCTTCTTCGCAAAGGGTTTCGGTTGGACAGACCCGAGCGCACATGCCGCCCAGAATGTTCTGTTCCAGAATGGTCCGCCCTGCCGATTGTGGTTGTCCCGCCTGAATCTGGCGAATGAACAACGGAATATCGATATCCGTCGGACACGCGGTCACGCATGGTGCGTCATAGCAGAAATAGCATCGATCAGCGGCAACGGCGGCCTCATGCGGGGCCAGTGGCGGATGCAGATCGGTGAAATTCGAGGTCAGCTCATCGCTGGAAAGCCGCCCAGCAACGATGCCGGGTGCCATCTGGCCCTGTGCCATCACTCTACTCCCTGTAGATATGTTTGTTATGACCTCAGCTTGCCACAAAAAAATATTTTATCAATTGGTAAAATTTATCAAATGGTCAAAAAATTAAAAAACCGGGCCAAAAGACCCGGTTTCGTGTGGTTTTGCATAATTTTGAGGCGAAAACCCTTAGATCATTCCGCCGAGATGACCGGATTTGGTCCAAACCCGTGCGCCATCCGGCCCTGCAATCGCCTGCGTGCGCGCACCCGGCGGCAGGCGCAACCAGTCCCATTTGGCAAAGTTTTCGCCGCCCTCGGAAAAGCCACCGGCGATGACAAAAACCTCCATCCCCTGGCCTGCATCCAGTTCGATCTTGTCCCCGGCAGCCCAGCTTTGCACGTGAACATCTTCATTATCGTCTTTGAACAAATGCAGATCAGCCTCACCGTTCACAGACTTGTGTACCTCGGTTCGATCTTGTGGATCGAACTGGTGGAGCTTGACCAGAATGGTCGCCCCTTGAGCGGCAGATGGGGTATGAGACGACGTTGGCGGGTTGCGCACATAACTTCCAACAGGAAAGTCCCCGGTTTCATCCTGAAAGACACCGTCAAGAACCAGATACTCCTCTCCACCATCATGCGTGTGTGCAGAAAACGCGCTGCCGGGTGCAAAGCGGACAATAGTCGTAGCGCGGGCGACCTCTTCGCCGATGCGATCTAGCATTTTCCGCTCGACCCCTGCGGCCGGGGACGCAATCCATTCGGTTTGGTCAAAATGAACCGCAACCCGTTTCGTGAAATCCGCGTTGATCCGCATGTTCGCCCCTTTCATCTAACGACCGTGATAGAAATGGGATCTTATACTGGAATTGCAAATTTTCGGCTTTTGACGGCTCGGGTCAGGTGTTGTACTCCGGAACGAAGGGTGCAGGGTCGCGCACCTATCGGGAACGGGCGCAGATGCAGGCAAATCCACAGAAATTTAACATCGCCGTTGTCGGGCAAAACAACCGCCTGCAGTACGAGGCCCTGTTGTTTGCCGCATCGTTGCGTCACAGCTCACCGCAATTTGAAGGCAGGCTGTTTGTCGCCACGCCCAACCCGGGGCCGCGTTGGAATCAAAACCCCAGCATTCAGGACGAAGACGTTCTAAAGGCGCTGAAACAGTTGGACGCCGAAGCCCTGCCATTCGACTCGCATGTCTTTGGTGAAAGCTATCCTTACGGCAACAAGATCGAGGCTCTGTTGGCCTTGCCAGAGGGCGAGCCGTTTGTGTTCTTTGACACCGACACATTGATCACCGGAGACATCGCACGCGTACCTTTTGATTTCGACCGCCCCGGCGCGTCGCTGAAGGTTGAAGGAACATGGCCAAAGCCAACGCTTTACGGCCCCGGCTTCGATGGCATCTGGCGCGCGTTGTACCAGCGGTTCGGGCTGGATTTCGAAAGCTCATTGGATGTCAGCCAACCCCATGATTACTGGCGGCGGTATCTGTATTTCAACGCGGGCCATTTTTTTTACAAGTGCCCTAGGGTTTTTGGCGAACGATATCTGGACTATGCCAGAACGATCCGAGACGCGCATATTCCCGAACTGACGGGCCAAAACCTGGATCCATGGCTGGATCAGGCCGCCCTGCCCCTTGTGATACATTCGTTGGGAGGAGGTCGGGATGCGCTGCCCGACGGTTTGCTCGACGGCTCTGTCAGTTGTCACTACCGCCTGTTCCCCCTGCTCTACGCCCGTGAAAGCGATCATGTGATCGACGTTCTAGAAACCGTTGTGGCACCGAACAAGGTCAAGAAAGTGCTCAAGCAATATGATCCGCTGAAAAAGCTGGTCCTGCAGGGAAAAGGCGCGAAAATCCGCGCCCTGTTTGATCAGAACAACCTGCCGCGGCGCGAACAGGCCATTCGCAATACGATCAAAAGCAAAGGGCTTTGGCTGCGCTGACAGGATCGTTGTGCGCAAGCGCGCATTCACCTAAAGATTCAGCAACACAAATTCCAACAGGAGATTTTCAAGATGTCTGACGGCCCCACCTACGGTTTCGACACGCTGCAGATTCACGCGGGCGCCCGCCCCGACCCGGCGACCGGAGCGCGCCAGACACCTATCTATCAGACCACAGCTTACGTGTTTCGCGATGCCGATCACGCGGCGGCCTTGTTCAACCTGCAAGAAGTGGGCTTCATCTATTCCCGCCTGACCAACCCAACCGTCGCCGTTCTACAGGAACGTGTAGCGACGCTTGAAGGCGGCGTTGGGGCCGTGTGTTGCTCGTCCGGTCACGCAGCACAGATCATGGCGCTGTTCCCCTTGATGGGACCGGGCTGCAACATTGTCGCCTCGGCCCGACTGTACGGTGGAACGGTCACGCAATTCAGCCAGACGATCAAACGCTTTGGCTGGTCGGCCAAGTTTGTCGACACTGACGATCTGGACGCGGTGAAGGACGCCATCGACGAAAACACCCGTGCTGTGTTCTGTGAATCCATCGCCAATCCCGGCGGTTATGTCACTGATATCCGCGCCTTAGCGGACGTTGCTGACGCTGCGGGCATTCCGCTGATCGTCGACAACACCGCGGCCACTCCCTATCTGTGCCGACCCATTGAACACGGTGCGACGCTGGTTGTGCACTCGACCACCAAATATCTGACCGGCAACGGCACCGTGACCGGCGGCTGCATCGTGGATTCGGGCAAGTTTGACTGGTCCGCAAATGACAAGTTCCCCTCGCTCAGCGAACCCGAGCCTGCCTATCACGGTTTGAAATTCCACGAAACATTTGGCCCGCTGGCGTTCACCTTCCACGGCATCGCCATCGGTCTGCGCGATCTGGGTATGACCATGAACCCGCAAGCCGCGCATTATACGCTGATGGGGATCGAAACCCTGTCACTGCGGATGGAGCGTCACGTTGAGAACGCCCAGAAGATCGCGGCTTGGCTGGAAGCGGATGACCGCGTGGAATATGTCACCTATGCGGGTCTGCCCTCGTCGCCCTATCACGACCGGGTCAAGTCGCAATACAAACGCGGTGCCGGTGCGCTGTTCACCTTTGCTGTCAAAGGTGGCTATGACGCCTGCATCAAGCTGGTCAACGCGCTGGAAATCTTCAGCCATGTGGCCAACTTGGGCGATGCGCGCTCGTTGATTATCCACTCGGCCTCGACCACCCACCGTCAGCTGACGCCGGAACAACAAGAAGCTGCAGGTGCAGGTCCGGGTGTTGTGCGCGTGTCCATCGGGATCGAGGATGTGAACGACCTGATCGCCGATCTGGATCAAGCTCTGGCCAAGGCCAGCGCCTGACGATGGCCGGGCACGACACTAACGACCTTGGCCAGCCCATCGGCCTGCCGGTTTCGGGCGAATTTCCACGCCCGACCCCGCCGTATACTCCGATGGAAGGACGGTACTGTTCTGTCGTGCCTTTGGACGTGAACAGGCATGCGCCCGGACTTTTCCGGGCGTTTGCCAATGACAGGGATGGTCGCAACTGGACCTACCTGCCCTACGGCCCTTTCGACAACGAGCCTGCGTTCGAAGATTGGGCCCGCGCCAGCTGCATGGACGCGGATCCGATGTTTCATACCGTACTGGACGGCAATGACGTACCGATAGGTATGGCCTCGTACCTGAGGATCGAGCCCGCTGCAGGCGCAATCGAGGTGGGGCATATCCACTTCTCGCCCCTGTTGCAACGCAAACCGCAATCCACCGAAGTCATGTATCTGATGATGAAGCGGGTGTTCGATGAGTTGGGCTATCGCCGCTATGAATGGAAATGTGATGCTCTGAATGCACCATCGTGCAGCGCGGCAGAGCGGCTGGGCTTCACCTTTGAGGGGATTTTCAGGCAAGCGACCCATTACAAAGGGCGCAACCGGGATACTGCATGGTATTCAATCATCGACAGCGAATGGCCGCGCATTCGGGATGCGTTCGAAGCCTGGCTTTCACCGGACAATTTCGACGCTGCGGGCCAACAACGCAAACCGCTGATGGCCCGTGCAAAAGCTTGATCTTAGTCCGAAATCTCGAATTCCATCGAGACACTGACCGAGACTGAGACCTCTCCGCCTGCAACAGGAACCCCGCCTGCATCGGCCATGCTCATGGCGCGCATCTCGGCCATTGGGCGGACACCGGCGACACGTTCCGAAATTGTCTGGACCGGGCCAAGCGTGACACCGGCCGCCTGCGCCAACTGCTCGGCCTTGGCAGTGGCTTCTCCAACGGCTTGCGCACGGGCCTGCGCCTCAAGCGGTTTGGGATCCTGCACACCAAAGCTCAGCCCGCCAAAGTCATTGGCACCATCCTGAATAACCGCATCCATGATCGTTCCCAACTGAGTCAGATCGCGAACCCGCACAAACACTCGGTTCGACGCGGTAAACCCTGTGATCTCGGGCTTTTCCCCATTCTGCCCATGCCGCCCCGACCAAACCGGTGACAATGACAAATCACGGGTCTGAACATCGCGGTCTTCGATGCCCATATCGGCCAACCGCGCCAGGACTTTGGCAACCGCATCCGACGTTGCCTGCATGGCCGCTCCGGCCTCAGCGTTTTCGCTGGTCACACCCAGCGTGATCGTCGCCATGTCGGGCGCAGTTTGCACCGTTCCGGTGGCATCCACGGTGATGCGACGTTCTTCCGCATGGGCTGCGCCTGCGGCCGTTGCTGCCATCATCGCAGCCAGAAAAGCGAATGTCTTCAAGGTTATCACTCCAATTTACTCTGTCTCAAAATGGGTTGTCGCCCCATGGCCATGCAAGAGCAGACCCAGCCTTTTTCTTTCCCTCGGCAGGTTCCTGCTTTATTGTCGGTCTGCGAACACAAAGTCGTTTGCATTGACGCTGATAATTATGGTTCCTCCGGATTATGAAACCTGCCTTTGCGCTGTCTTTTTCAACAACCGGAATCTTTCTGCACCACCAATCGGAGGGGGATTGGTACGCCATTGGCTCGATTCCATTGGACGCGCAGGATTTGCCCGAGCAAATGCAGGCGTTGCGGGAAAAAGCATTTGCGCTGGAAAATGACCTGAGCTGCAAGATCGTCTTGCCACCTGATCAGGTGCGCTTTCTGGACGTCGAAACAGATGATTTGCCGGACGCGGACCGGACGGCCCGGATTGAGGCGGCGCTGTCCGATGCGACCCCTTACGCTCTGTCCGACCTCAGTTATGACAGCCAGACCACCGGCGGCACAACCCATGTCGCCGCCGTAGCCAAAGAGACATTAGCCGAAGCGCGGACCTTCGCCGTGGGTCATGGTTTTGTGCCGACAGTGTTCACCTCGGAAGAAGGTGCAAGCGCTTTCCCGCGAGAACCTGTGTTTACAGAGCAACCCGTTCAACCTGAGCCGTCCCTAACGACGCAGCCCATGGAAGCTATTGAAACGGACCCACCCCAAGAAGATGACGCTTCCGACCTGCCCGCTCATCCCATTGCGGGCAAAGCGGCACCGGATACGTTCCGCGGGCCGGACGTATCCCCGGCCGCACGTGCCACAGCTCTACCTGCCTCAAGGCGCTTTGCCATTCCCGCCTTTGCCGCCGTGGTTTTGCTTGGCGGCGTATTTGGCGCGTGGCTGGCCTCGGGCCCCTCTGAGCCGCCAGAGCAAGCCGCGCTGAACCCGATTGCTCCGGACGTATCAGAGCCGCAGCCCGAAGCCCCCGCTGATCCGTTGCCCGAGGTTGCGACAGTCGAACCCGAGCAGAGCCCCCTCGCTGAACCGGCTTTAGAACAGGCCGAGGAACAGACCGAACAGGCTCAGCCAAACCCAGTTGAGTCGGCTGTATCGGAGCCGGAGCCCGTCGTTGATTCGACGCCCGAGGTAGCAGCCGTCGCCCCCCAACAAAGCACGTTCCCGGCGCCACAAGTTGACGAGGCCCAAGAGCAGCCCGAGCTATCTCCTACGGATGCGGCGATCCTTGAGGCGCTCAAGGTCGCGCCGACACCGGTTGAGCCGATTGCTCAGGACCCGGAAGCTCCAAAGGAGATTCTTGCGGAGACAGGAGTTGACGTAACGCCTCCCGCACCCCTGCAAGAGCCTGAAGCCGTTGAGCCGGAAGACCTGTATCTGACGTCAATCGACAAATCCGATCTGTCCAATGATGCTGTCGCATTGCCGCCTGCATCAAGCTTCGACACGGACGCGCCGTTCAGCCAAGAGGGATTGCCCAGTGCTGCAGGCACGCGGTTCGATCTGGATGATCGGGGGCTTGTTGTCGCCACACCTGACGGTGCTTTGAACCCGGAAGGCATCACTGTCTATTTGGGTCGTCCATCCAAGGTGCCACCGCAAGCTCCGCTTCGGTTCGAGGAAGAACCTGTTGTTGAAGAGGTCAACGAAAGGCTGGCGGGGCTACGCCCTAGACCGCGCCCAGATAATCTTGAAGAGACGTTTGAACGTCAGCAGCTTGGCGGTCAGTCGCTGGAGGAACTTGCTGGAAAACGACCCAAAGCGCGCCCTGCAGGCCTGGAAGCACCAGAAGAGGTCGAAGTACCTGTCGCCGAGCTGGACATTATGCGCGTCCCCCGTCCCAAGGCGCGACCGGCAGGACTGGTTGCTGCCAGACCGACCGTTGCGAAACCGTCCACGCTGGCATCGACAGCGGCCCTGGCTGAGAACTCTGACGACGCGGGATCATTTCAGCCCAAAGCCGTTGCGCCCAAGATCCCGTCAACCGCGTCAGTGGCCCGACAGGCGACAATCGACAACGCCATCAATCTGCGCAAGCTGAACCTGATCGGGGTCTATGGCACGCCCGCCAATCGTCGCGCCTTGGTGCGCTTGCCCAGCGGTCGTTACAAGAAACTGAAAGTTGGGGATCGCATTGACGGCGGCAAGGTCATCGCCATCAGTGACAGCGAACTGCGCTATCAGAAAAAGGGCCGCAACGTGACGCTTTCGATGCCCCGCAGCTGATCGCTAGTAGGGAGAAAAACGCCGGAGATTACCCCGGCGTTTAGCGAAAATGTCAGGCGGCAGAGATTTCGCCGCTTTCGATCTGCTCACGTTCGATGGATTCGAACAGGGCCTGGAAATTGCCCTCGCCAAAACCGTCATCCCCTTTGCGCTGGATAAACTCAAAGAAGATCGGGCCGATCACGGTCTTTGAGAAGATCTGAAGCAGAATGCGGGTTTCGCCGCCATCCACGACACCCTCACCGTCGATCAGAATGCCGTGCTTCATCATGTGATCCAACGGCTCGTCATGATCCGTTACGCGATCTTTCGACATCTCGTAATAGGCGCGGTTCGGGCCGGGCATGAACTTCAAACCATTCTCGGCAATCGCGTCGGTTGAGGCATAGATGTCTTCGCTGCCCACAGCGATGTGTTGAATCCCTTCACCCTTGTACTTCTTGAGGTACGACACAATCTGCCCGGTCTCGCCCCGGTCTTCGTTGATCGGAATGCGGATACGGCCACAGGGTGACGTCAAGGCGCGGCTGAACAGCCCTGTGAACTTGCCCTGAATGTCGAAAAAACGAATTTCGCGGAAGTTGAACAAGTCACCGTAGAACTTGAACCATTTGTCCATGTTGCCCTTGTAGACATTGTGGGTCAGGTGATCGAGGTAATAGAACCCCTCACCACGCGGCTTGGATTCCTTGATCCACTCGAATTCCTGATTGTAGGGCGATGTATCGTAATACTGATCGATGAAATAGATCAGCGACCCGCCGATACCCTTGATCGCTGGAACATCCAGCGTTTTGTCTGCTGCATCATAAGGTTCGGCGCCCTTCGATACAGCGTGATCATACGCATTCTGTGCGTCGACAACGCGCCAGCCCATCGACGGGGCACATGGACCGTGCTCGGCCACAAATTTATCCGCGAAGCTGTCCGGATCGGCATTCAGGATATAGGTGACATCCCCTTGCTGCCAAAGTTCGACCAGCGGCTTGTCCTTGTGACGGGCCACCAGATCGAAGCCCATCTTGGCGAACAGATCGCGCAGTTCCTGCGGTTCGGGATGAGCAAACTCAACAAACTCAAACCCGTCGGTCCCGGCGGGGTTTTCTTCACTGATCACAGATTTCGGGGCGTTGTGCGGGAAAGGACCCATGGCGCGTCTCCTTTGAAGACAGGAAATTTATTGCTGATTCAAAAATATGACTTTCCAGACGCTGTTTCTGCGCATTGTTTTCGTGTAAACTCATAGTATACGCGCAAAACGCGCATGAATTTCAAAGAAACCGGGATTCTTCCGCACGTGTTGGATGCTACTGACAAACGTCTTCTATCTGCCCTGCAAAAGGACGCGCATCTGACCGCGCATCAACTGGGTGAGATGCTGAACCTCTCCCCCAGCCAGGCAGGTCGACGCCGACAACGGCTTGAGGCCGAAGGCTACATCACGGGCTATGCCGCCCGGCTCGATCCGCTGAAGCTTGGTTTGCAGGTGCAAGGATTTGTTCAGGTTCATTTGGGTACACATGGCCCCGAACAATCCCAAAGCTTTGCCCGCATGGTCGATACCCGCCCCGAAATTACCAGCGCCTGGACGATGACAGGAGAGGCAGATTACCTGTTACATGTCTATTGCGACGATCTTTCCGCGCTCAACAGCTTGCTCCATCAGGTCATCCTGCCGCATCCTGCTGTTGCCCGAGTCCAAAGCCAGATAGTCATGGACCAACTGAAACGCGACGCCCCCCTGCCCACCTGAACGGGCTCACGAGGAGACAAATGGACGATTTTCTATATCAGGCTTCGATCTATCTGGCTGCGGCTGTGATCGCGGTGCCTCTGTCCGCAAGGCTGGGGCTGGGGTCGGTACTGGGCTATTTGGCCGCCGGGATCATCATCGGGCCAGTGCTGGGGCTGGTTGGGGCCGAAACGGAAAACCTTCAACATGTCGCCGAATTCGGTGTTGTGATGATGCTGTTCCTGATCGGGCTGGAGCTTGAACCTCGTGCCCTTTGGGACATGCGCGATCGGTTATTGGGTCTAGGCGGCCTTCAGGTTGTGCTGTCTACTGCCGCGATTGCTGCAGTGGCCATGTACGCAAACCACCCATGGTCTGTCGCGTTGGCGGTCGGATTGACCCTGTCGCTGTCATCGACTGCAATCGTCCTGCAGACCCTGTCAGAAAAGGGTCTTATGCAGACAAATGGTGGGCGAGCCACGTTTTCGGTACTTCTGACACAAGACATTGCAGTTATTCCGATCCTGGCGCTATTGCCGCTGCTGGCTTTACCCGCGATGCCTCATATCGAAGCAGATGGATCGATTGATCGGGGGGCTGGTGATCTGCACGCAGCGGGCCATCACAGCCTTTCGCTGGTCGAAGGTTTGCCGGGTTGGGCCGTCACTCTGGTCACGCTTGGCGCAATTGCTTTTGTTATTCTGGCGGGCGTCTATCTTACCCGCCCTCTCTTTCGGTTTATCCACGCGACGCGCCTGCGCGAGATGTATACCGCTTTGGCGCTTATGATTGTGGTCGGTATTTCTTTCCTGATGACGCTTGTTGGACTGTCGCCCGCATTGGGCGCGTTTCTGGCGGGCGTCGTGCTGGCCAGTTCAGAATTTCGCCATGAAATGGAAAGCGACCTTGAACCGTTCAAAGGGCTGTTTCTTGGGCTGTTCTTTATCACGGTTGGGGCCGGGATCGACGTTGCCTATTTCTTCGATGACCCGCTGGACCTGATCGGCTTGGCACTGCTTGTGATCCTTGCAAAAGGGATCATCCTGTTTCTGGTCGGCAAAGCCTTTAAACTACGCGGGCGCGACCATTGGCTATTCACGCTTGGGTTGGCGCAGGCCGGTGAATTTGGATTTGTGCTGCTGGCCTTTTCCACGCAGCAGAACGTTATCCCACCTGATCTGTCACAGAAACTGCTGATGATCATTGCCCTGACCATGCTGATCACCCCCCTTCTGTTCATCATCTATGATCTTCTGTCTCGGAAAATAGGCGACACCGCCAAAGATCCCGAACCCGACGAGATTGACGAAAAAGGCCCTGTGATCATTGCTGGCATCGGACGGTTTGGTCAGATCGTGAACCGGCTGGTACGCGCCAGCGGCTTCAAAACAGTGGTTCTGGACCACGACATTGAAACCGTTCAATTGATGCGTAGGTTTGGGGTTAAAGGCTTTTTGGGCGACCCAACGCGCCCCGAATTGCTACGCGCTGCAGGGTTGGAAAAAGCGTCGGTTCTTGTGGCGGCAATGGACGACCACAAGCAGGTGACGCGGCTGGTTGGGTATGCCAGACGGCAGCGCCCCGACCTGCACATTATCGCCCGAGCCCGCGACCGGACCCACGTGTACGAGCTGTATCAGGCGGGGGCCAACGACATTGTCCGCGAACTGTTCGACAGCTCGCTTCGCGCAGGGCGTTATGTTCTGGAGAACATTGGACTGAGTGAATACGAGGCCGCGCAGGCCGAACAGACCTTTTATCACCACGACCGGACGTCAGTCCGTGATCTGGCCGAGCTCTGGGTTCCCGGAATGCCAACAGCCGAGAACAAGAAATACATCGAGCGCGCTCAGAAGCTGGAAAAGGATCTGGAAACCGCATTGCTTGAATTGGCGGAAGAACACGCAAAGAAATCTGCCTGACCCAGATCAAACCCTGGGTCAGGCAAAACCTTAGCCGTCAGATACGCCCGCTTCGGCGAATGTTGCCATACCAGAATGGCACGCCACTGCGCTTTTGAGAATGTTGATCGCCAGCGCCCCGCCAGAGCCTTCGCCCAGACGCAGACCAAGGCTCAGCAACGGGTCCTTGCCAAGCTTTGACAATACGGCCCCATGCGCCGCTTCCGCGCTTTGGTGCCCTGCAATCGCATGATCCAGCGCGCTGTCTGACAGTTTCCAAAGGCAAGCTGCGGCGGCAGAACAAATGAAACCGTCCAGAATAACCGGAATGCGCAGCACGCGCGCGGCGGCAATCGCCCCGGCCATCGCGGCGATCTCGCGCCCTCCCAGGCAGCGCAGAACCTCAAGGCCGTCCTCTGAGGAATGTTTCGCCACACCCTCAGCCACAACGCGGGTTTTGTTGGCAAGACCCGCGTCATCCACGCCGGTCCCGCGACCGGTCCAATCCTCTGCATCCCCGCCAAACAGCGCGCAGGCGATGGCCGCAGCCGGGGTTGTGTTGCCGATACCCATCTCACCCACAACCAGCAGATCGGCCTGCGGATCAACGGCCTGCCAGCCGGTGCGCAAGGCGCTCAGCAATTCATCTTCACTCATGGCCGGAGCCTGCGTGAAATCCGCTGTCGGCTTGTCCAGATCCAACCCGTGCACATTCATTGTTGCGCCCGCCGCCTTGGCCAACTGATTGATCGCCGCACCGCCATGTTCAAAGTTCATAACCATCTGCACGGTGACTTCCGGCGGGAAGGCCGATACGCCCTGCGCGGTGACACCGTGGTTTCCGGCAAAGACGATGACCTGAGGGGCTGAGATCTGCGGACGCGCATCCCCGCGCCATCCCGCATACCAGATCGCCAAGTCCTCAAGCCGGCCAAGTGCACCGGGGGGTTTGGTCAGTTGTCCGTTACGCTCGCTCGCGCCTTGCACCGCAGCGGCATCCGGGCCCGGAGCCGCCGACAGTGCAGCGCGGAACGCATTCAAATCATTCAGTTCAGGCAGCATGAAAGCCTCATTGCATCAGAGTGGTCCTGTGTGTTTAACCGAAGCACTGAATCCAACAAGACCCCGAAAGGCACGGGCGTGCATAAAAACGACACGAAACTCTTTTCTCTGATGGATATTCCGCTGGCGCTGGTGCTTCTCACCCGCCTGCCCGTGCCGCGTTTGCCTGATCCGGTTTTCTCACGGCAAGCTCAGTCGGTCTGGGCTTTTCCCTTTGTGGGTCTGATCGTCGGAGGGCTTGCCTGCCTTGTGGGGTGGAGCGCGCTTGCATTGGGGCTGCCTGTCATGGCGTCTGCCGGTCTGCTCATGGCCGCACTGATCGCCACAACCGGCGCTATGCACGAGGACGGCCTTGCCGACATGTTCGATGGCCTCTGGGGTGGATTTACCCGCGAACGGCGCTTGGAGATCATGAAGGACAGCCATATCGGGACTTACGGCGTACTTGCCCTGATCCTGTCTCAACTGGTTCGGATCTCGGCCATCTCTGCTTTGCTGACCGCCGGAGCGGTGGGGGCGATCCTATCCGCCTGCATCGTATCTCGGGCGTTGATGCCTGTGGTGATGACCGGATTACCACTAGCGCGCAAGTCTGGCCTGAGCCGTTCGGTCGGCACGCCCCAGGTGCCATCCGTCATAGCAGCACTGGGGTTGGCCGCAGCGCTCGCCCTTCTCTTTCTGGGCGCAGGCGCTGTTATTGCCGTGGTTTTTGCGGCTGGCAGCACAGCAGTCATCGCCCTTATCGCCAAGGCAAAAATTGGTGGTCAGACCGGTGACATTCTGGGGGCCACTCAATTGGTCTCCGAAATTACCTTTCTGCTGACCTGTGTCGCTTTGATTTAAGACGCGCCTCCGGTTTCGATCCGCAACGTGGCACCGCAGTGTTTGCAATGCACGGCATCAGGATCATGCCGGAACAAACCGCAGCTTGGGCATTTGTGACGGACTTTCTGAGGCATGAAGATAGCCTGCGCCAGTCGCACAAAGAGAGCCACGCCAACCACCATGATGAAGACCGAAAACAGCTTACCACCTGGCGTGGGCAGGGTGATATCGCCAAACCCGGTGGTCGTCAGGGTCGCCATGGTGAAGTAGAGCGCGTCAATATAGGGCGTTTGCGAATCTGCGGGAATAAAGAACACCAGAACGGCGGTCGAAGTTGCAAAGACAAAAACCATCAGGTTTATGGCGGCGATCACCGCGTCTTCATGGGTGCGGAAGAAATTGCTGTCGCGTCGTAAGTCCCGCAGCAAGTGGTAGGAATGGATCAACCGCAAGGCGCGCAAGATCCGTAAAAACGCAAGATTGCCAGTCAGGAACGGATCAAGCACCAGGGATACGATAACAACGATATCCGCCAGAGTGTAAATCTGGCGCAACAACTTCCAACGGTCCTTGGCGATCCAAAGCCGCGCTGAGAAATCCAGCAAAATCAGAAAGCCAATCAGCAGGCTTGCGACAGTGACGCCCGGCCCGTGAGGAAAATGAGCAGTGGCGACGAAGAAGATGATCGACACAATGTCGAACAGGATCAGGCCGTAGCGAAACCAGACCGAAATCGGGTCATGCCCGATATACAGGTATTTCACCGTTTGCTTCATATCCGCCCTGTATCGTACTGCATCTAAAGTGAAATTAACGGCAGTTGCACAAATCACCAAGCCACGAAAAAGGCCGCCCCGTTTGGAGCGGCCTCAGGCAGTAACTTGATGCGATCAAGCTGCGCGCGAGGTCAGGACTTCGTCCACCTGCTTCGCGGCCGAAACTTCGCCAGCACCGGACACGGCTGCGACCTCTCGGGTCAGACGCTCTAGCGCGGCTTCGTAAAGCTGACGCTCGGAATAGCTCTGCTCGCGCTGATCGTCGGTGCGATGCAAATCGCGGACAACTTCAGCAATCGAGATCAGATCGCCCGAGTTGATTTTCTGTTCATATTCCTGGGCACGGCGGGACCACATGGCGCGTTTGACCTTAGCCTTGCCCTTCAGTGTCTTCATCGCCTGACTGATAACATCGGGCGAGCTTAGCGACCGCAAGCCGGATTCGGTTGCTTTGTTGGTCGGCACGCGCAATGTCATTTTGTCTTTCTCAAATGAGATGACAAACAGTTCGAGCGAAAAGCCCGCAACTTCCTGCTCCTCGATCGAGATGATCTGACCCACGCCATGGGCGGGGTAGACAACATAGTCGTTGGGGCGGAACTCAAGCTTTTTCGACTTTGTCATTCAGTTTTTTCCTTGCTTGCGGACCGGGACACAGACAACAAAAGCACCACATGCGGGGACTGTCTCAGCCCCGTCAGGCGGCGTTTCTGTCACAAATTCAGAACTCCAAAGTGAGCATACTTTCGGAGTGCATCCCAATCTCGGTCATCATACAGGTCAGGAGTATACCACAAAAATGTGACACCCGAAAGTTTACCCTACGGGAATTTTTCGAATTACACGCACCTTCAACAGGTTACTTCGTGAACTTCGTGCTAGACGTCAGGCTGCAGCCGCGAATCGCTTAGCCGCCTTCGCCGGGCGCTTCAGAGAAATACTTCTCCATTTTGCCCTCTTCACCGTCGCGCTCTTCAGCGTCGGGAAGCGGATCTTTCTTAGTCACAATCACCGGCCACTGTTCCGAGAACTTGCGATTGAACTCGACCCATTGCTCCATTCCCGGCTCAGTATCCGGGCGGATTGCGTCTGCCGGGCATTCAGGTTCACAAACGCCACAATCGATGCATTCATCCGGGTGAATAACCAATGTATTCTCACCTTCATAGAAACAGTCCACCGGGCACACTTCGACACAGTCGGTGTATTTGCAGGCGATACAGTTTTCGGTGACAACATAGGTCATGAGCGGATTCCCGTTTGCGGTTTGTTCGACTAGCTAATTCAGTCTGGCCCGCTCTTCAAGATGGGATCAGCGATCTTCTGTGCGAGAAAGATCAAGAGCGCGCCGATCCTTCTTGGTTGGACGACCTTTTCCCTCAAAACCCGGATTCTTAGGCGGTACGTCCTGCTTTTCGGTCATATCGAAATACAGCGTTTGCGCCTCGGGGGCCGGACCACGGCGGTCCCCGAGTTTTTCGATACGCACAACACGCACTATTCGCCCTTGCGGAAAGGTCAGAACGTCACCCGGACCTACAGCCTGTGCCGGTTTCAACACCCGGATTCCGTTCAATCTGACATGGCCGCTGCAGACCTGTTTGGCGGCCAGGCTGCGGGTCTTGAAGAACCGCGCCTGCCACAACCATTTGTCGATCCGCAGTTTGGCCTGATCCATGACGGATCAGTTGCCGTCCTTCAAACCCATCAGCGCCGCAGCGAACGGGTTATCGGGATCAATGGCTTTTTCCTTCTTCGGAGGCCGTGCCGAGAACGATTTCGCGCCCTGTGGTTTGCCGCCCTTCTTACCATGCGGCTTGCCACGACCGTCCTGCGGTTTACCACGCGGTTTGCCTTTGCCCTGCCCCTGCTCGCGGCGCGGGCCACGGTTTTGCTGGCGTTGACGGCCCCAGGTGAAGGTATAAAAAACCTCGGCCTCAGGCTCATCCGGTGCGGCGTCAGGTGCTGGTGCCTCGGCTGCCGCCTCGGTGCTTGTCGTGGCCTCGGCTGACGCCTCGGCGGGTGCGGCGGCCTCTTCCGACGTAGCCTCAGGTGCCGCAGAATCTTCGGCGGCAGGCTGTTCCGCCGCTTCCGCCGCAGGTTGCTCAGCGGCGACCGCTTTCACCTTTTCACGCTCGCCACGCTCGGCCTTGTAGCCCAGGCCCTGCATCAGGTCTGCGAATTGTTCCAACGTCATGCCGGTGATCGACAGCATGTCCGGCTTGGCTTCGAACCCGCCCCGGCTGTCTTCGGCGCGCAGCATATCGGCCAGACGTTCCAGCATATCGATCCGGATCGAACGCTCGCCCGCATCACGGTAACCGCACATGGTGTCATAGCCCTGCGGCGCATCCTTGGCGACGGGCAGAGTGACCAGACCCGGAGGTGGCGCTTCGGGGAATTCCTGCAAACCGCTGGACAACGCCCACAGCACCAGACGCAAGCGCGTGGGTGCGGGTTTCAGCAGCAGAGGCATGAAGATCGTGAACTGGCCAAAGCGGATGCCATGCTTGCGCAGCGCGCCTCGGGCATCCTGATCCAGATCCTTGACCTCTTGCGCGACCTGCGCACGCGGCAGAACGCCCAGTGCTTCGACCATGCGGAACGCGAACCCTTTTGCCAGACCGGTCAGTTCTTCATCGCGCGACAGGTTCAAGAGCGGTTCAAACAGAGCCGCCACCTTACGGTCGATGAAATGCTGCAACCGGCGCTGCACTTTCTGTTCGACATCCGGCCCTGCGGCCTCGTCCACAAAAACTTCGACCATTGGCTTGAGAGGTTCCGCCCCGGCAACCAGTTTGCCGACGGCATATTCGCCCCACATCAGGCCACCCTGATCCGTGAAATCAATTTCGGTATCGGGCGCATTGTAGAAGCGATCGGCGCGCAGATGGAATTGCGGCGCGAGTGCTTGCAAAGAAGCCGATTTCAAAGCTTTCGCCTCGGTCCCTTGCGCGCTTTTGTCCGGTGTAAACCGGAACCCTTCCAGACGACCGACGAATTCGCCTTCGACGGTCACTTCACCCTTGTCATTTACTTCGGCCAAAAGGGCCTCCTTCTGTTTGAGCCGGCGCAGCAAAACAGATGTACGCCGGTCCACAAATCTCTGAGTCAAACGCTCATGTAAGGCGTCTGACAGTCTGTCTTCTACAGTGCGCGTTTCGTCACGCCAATGCGATTCGTCACGCACCCAGCCGTTTCGTTGCGCAACATATGTCCAAGTGCGAATATATGCCAACCTTTTGGACAGAGCATCTATGTCACCCTGGGTCTGGTCGATACGACGAATCTGCCGCGCCATAAAATCATCCGGGATCGATCCGCGCTCGTGCAGGTGACCATAGATCACCTCGAGCAAGCTGGCGTGTTCTGCATGGCTGATGCCACGAAAATCGGGGATTCGGCACACGTCCCACAATAAACGGATCGATTGCGGGTCGCTGGCGCGGGCAACGACCTCGGTCACTTGTGATAGGGATTTCAGCGCATTCAGGTCGTCCGCAGGGCGTGCTTTGATCAGATGCTCGTCATTTGGGTTGGCCTCAAGCGAAGTGATCAGCGCGTCGATGGAGCCAAACCGCAAGGCGGCATTCCGCCAGTTCAGCTTTTTCATCGGCGTAAAGCGGCTGTCCATGATGGCCTGCGCCACCCCTTCATCCAGTGGCGGAGCCTCGCCCGTCACGCCAAAGGTGCCATCAGACATCCCACGACCAGCCCGGCCCGCAATCTGCGCCAGTTCGTTCGGGGCCAACGGGCGCATCCGGCGGCCGTCAAATTTGGTGAGGGATGAAAACGCGACGTGGTTCACATCCAGGTTCAGCCCCATCCCGATGGCGTCGGTGGCAACCAGGTAGTCGACCTCGCCATTCTGATAGAGGTCAACCTGAGCGTTGCGCGTTCGCGGGCTGAGCGCGCCCATGACAACCGCCGCCCCCCCTTTTTGACGGCGCAACAATTCCGCGATGGCATAAACATTGTCGACCGAAAATCCGACGATGGCGCTGCGCGCGGGCATCCGGCTGATCTTCTTGGACCCAGTATAGACAAGCTGCGACATCCGTTCACGTCGGACGAACTGCACTTCGGGAACCAGCGCCGCGATGGGGCCGCGCATGGTATCCGAACCCAGAAAAAGCGTCTCGTTCGTGCCACGGGACCGCAGCAGACGGTCGGTAAAAACATGACCACGTTCGGGATCGGCACAAAGCTGGATTTCGTCGATTGCTACAAAATCTGCTCCCATGCCTTCAGGCATGGCTTCGACTGTGCAGACCCAATATTGCGTGCGCGGCGGCACGATGCGCTCTTCACCTGTGACCAGCGCCACAACAGACGGGCCGCGAATGGCAACGATCTTGTCATAGACCTCGCGTGCCAACAGCCGCAGCGGCAGACCAATCACGCCGGTGCGGTACCCCAGCATCCGTTCGATTGCGTAATGGGTTTTGCCTGTGTTTGTCGGGCCCAATACGGCCACTACTCGGGATGACCCGCTCACCATTGCCCCCTGCCCCGGACCTTACAGCGCTGCGCCTTCAACCTGAGGCTTCAGTCGATTCACCGCATTGGTTACTTCTTCGTGGTGGGGATGTATAGCCAAGGCCCGCGAATAAGCATCATACGCTTTCTCAGGCTCTCCTACGATTTCAAAGATCAAACCCAGCCCGTAAATCGCTTCGTAGTGGTTGGGGTTGAGGGTCAGTACATGTTCAAGATCGGCGGCTGCCATGCCAAACCGTTCGATCCCAAAAAACGCCGAAGCGCGTACATGCCAGCCTTCGGCGAACTCGGGCGCGTGATCTGTCAATGCTGTCAAGTGGTCCAGAGCGGCATCTATGTCCCCGTCTTCAAGCGCTTCTCGACCGCGCTCCAGCAGTAGATCCGCAGAGGCCGAGCCGGATTGCGCCCACAAGGCTTGCAGCTGCCTGTCCAGGGCCATTGCTTGTTCGGGTGTCGATTGGGCAAGTTGCTGCAACAGCGCGTCTTCATCGCGCAAATCCGCCTGCTGCGCGAAGCAACTGGTGGAAAACGTGACTAGAACGGCAAGTGCCGCAACGGTACCTTTGAGATTGTGGATTGCAATGCTCATAACAATAGTCAGTGTAGCGTTGCGACCGGGGATGTCCATTCACGGCGCACTAACAAAATGAGGAAAAGCATGAGCGAGATTCTTGAAAAGGCAGCAGCCGCGCTGAATGAAAAACTGGAAGGCGGCGCGTTTGATGCTTCGGCCAAGTTTGCAATCGCCGATCTGGGCGCAATCGTTCTGGATTCTGACGGTGCCCGTGTCAGCGACGATGAGGCTGATGTCACCATGAGCGCCGACGCCGACACGTTCGAACAAATCCTCAGCGGTGAACTGAACCCTACCGGTGCGTTCATGTCCGGCAAACTGACCATTGACGGCGACATGGGCGTTGCGATGAAGCTTGCGTCGGTGTTGGCCTGATGGAATTGACGCCGGCCCCTTTCTTTGAAGACGTGGCCGGCGGTCCCGCCGGTGGGAATGCCCATTGGGTGATGACCTCGGACCAGATTCGAATCCGCGTTGGCCATTGGCTGCCTGAAGGCGAAGCGCAGGGCACGGTGCTGATGTTTCCCGGTCGAACCGAATACATCGAAAAATACGGAAGCACCGCTGCCGAGTTCATCCAACGCGGTTTTGCCATGCTTGCCGTTGATTGGCGTGGTCAGGGACTGGCAGATCGCTTGCTGGACGACCCTCGTGTCGGACATGTCGATCAGTTTACAGACTATCAGCGCGACGTTCAGGCCACGCTTGACCTTGCCCGAACGCTTGACCTGCCAAAGCCCTGGTACGTGATCGGACATTCGATGGGGGGTGCCATTGGGTTGCGCGCCGTGATTGAGCAGAAGTGCTTTGCCGCCTGCGCCTTCACCGGTCCGATGTGGGGCATTTTCTTTACCCCGGTTATGAAACCCCTCAGCCGCGTAACGGCCTATTGGGGCACAGCGCTTGGTCTTGGCGAAAAAACGCCACCAACCACAACGCTGGAAAGCTATGTTCTGTCGCAACCCTTCGAGGGCAATATGCTGACCCGCGATCCGGCAATGTTTCGGATGATGCAGGATCAACTGAAAGCCCATCCTGAACTGGCGCTTGGGGCACCCTCGAACCTTTGGTTGCGCGAGTCGCTGGACGAATGTGCCTGGCTGATGGAGCAGCCCGCACCTGACACACCTGGGCTGACCTTCCTTGGCAGCCACGAACAGATCGTCGACCGCAAGGCCATACGCGCGCGCATGAAAAACTGGCCAAACGGTACACTCGTAGAAATCCCGGACGGCGAACACGAAGTGCTGATGGAGGCCCCTGATGTACGTGGGCCGGTTCTGGATCAGTTGGCCGAGCATTTTCTGTCCAATCGAACCAGTTAAACTGCGATCCGAAAACCCTGCTTCCGTCTGGCCTCTTGTTGGACTGGCCGCTTGTGATCCGCGCGCACCAGCCCTAGATGTTTGCAAAAGCTATCTACAAAAGGTGATCCATGCGCGACCTTCCCTTTCCTGTCCGAGACGCAAACGCAATGGGCGGTGCCGACAACCTTGGTAACCTTCCGGAATGGGATCTGAGCGATCTCTACACCTCGGAAGACGCACCCGAGCTTGAGCGCGACCTGGGCTGGCTGGAAGGTGAATGCGCCGCCTTTGCCGCAGACTACGAAGGCAAACTGGCCGATCTGGACGCAGACGGCTTGCTGGCCTGTGTGTTGCGCAACGAAAAGATCAACTCCATTGCCGGCCGCATCATGTCCTTTGCCGGTCTGCGCTATTATCAACTGACCACGGATGCCGAGCGCGCCAAGTTCCTGTCGGACATGCAGGAAAAAATCACGATCTTCACCACGCCGCTTGTGTTTTTCACGCTGGAACTCAACCGTATCGACGATGACGTGCTCAAGGCGCATTTCGACGCCAATGCCGATCTGGCCCGTTATGAACCCGTTTTCCGCCGCATCCGTGCGATGAAGCCCTATCAGCTATCCGATGAGCTGGAAAAGTTCCTGCACGACTTGGGCGTTGTCGGCGATGCGTGGGAACGTCTGTTTGATGAAACCATAGCCGGGCTGACCTTTGACGTTAATGGCGAAGAGCTGAATATCGAAGGCACCCTGAACCTGTTGACCGAGCAGGACCGCGCCAAGCGTGAAGCAGCTGCGCGGGAACTGGCATCGGTGTTTCAGGACAATATCAAGACCTTTGCCCGTGTCCACAACACCCAAGCCAAGGAAAAGGAAATCGTCGACCGTTGGCGCAACATGCCCAGCGCTCAGACCGGGCGTCACCTGTCGAACGATGTAGAACCCGAAGTGGTCGAAGCGCTGCGCGAGGCGGTTGTGGCCGCTTACCCCAAGCTGAGCCACCGGTATTATGAGCTGAAGCGTAAATGGCTGGGTCTTGACGTGATGCAGGTCTGGGACCGCAACGCGCCACTGCCTATGGAAGACTCGCGTGTTGTCAATTGGGACGAGGCGGAAAAGACCGTCATGGACGCTTACAATGCCTTCGATCCACGCATGGGAGAGATCGCATCGCCCTTCTTCTCGAAGGGCTGGATTGATGCAGCGGTGAAACCCGGCAAAGCGCCGGGTGCTTTTGCCCACCCGACAGTCACTGACGTCCACCCCTATGTGATGCTCAATTATCTGGGCAAACCACGTGACGTAATGACCCTGGCGCATGAGCTGGGCCATGGCGTGCATCAGGTGCTGGCCGCCGATCAGGGTGAGATGCTGTCATCAACCCCGCTGACACTTGCTGAAACAGCGTCTGTCTTTGGCGAAATGCTGACCTTCCGCAAGATGTTGGAACAGGCCGAAACCCAAGAGCAACGCAAGGTCCTGCTGGCCGGTAAGGTCGAGGACATGATCAACACAGTGGTCCGCCAGATCGCCTTCTACGACTTCGAATGCAAGCTGCATGCTGCGCGTCGCGAGGGCGAATTGACCCCGGACGACATAAGCGCCCTGTGGATGAGCGTTCAGGCCGAAAGCCTTGGGCCCGCATTTGAATTCATGGACGGGTACGAGACCTTCTGGGCCTATATCCCCCACTTTGTGCATTCGCCCTTCTACGTTTACGCCTATGCCTTCGGCGATGGCCTCGTGAACGCGCTGTATTCTGTTTACGAAAGCGGCGCGGACGGGTTCGAAGATAAGTATTTCGAAATGTTGCGCGCCGGAGGCTCCAAACATCACAAAGAGCTTCTGGCCCCGTTCGGCCTTGACGCAAGCGATCCGAAATTCTGGGACAAAGGTCTGTCGATGATCTCGGGCTTTATTGATGAGCTGGAAGCGATGGAGGGGTGATTGCACTCCAACCTTTGAACCGCAATGAGGCAGACCGGGTCGCAGATATCAAGCTGCGGCCCGATCAGCTAAAATTCGCGGGTACTGTAGAAGAAGCTTTGGCCGAGCCTGCCGAACGGTTCGATCTCCATCAAATAATGCTGAGCCAACGCCCTGTGGGCCTGTTCAAAATCGATCGCTTTTACTGGCAAGACTATCCATTTGCCTCTCAAACCGATCTTGGCTTAAGGGCTGTTATCCTCGACCATAGCCTTCAGGGCCAAGGGCATGGAACCGCCGCCATGAGCCTGTTGAGGACATACCTGCCTGCGTTGTACCCAAAGGCGAATGCTCTGTTTTTGACCGTAAACCTCGAAAATCCCGTTGCCGTCGCTGTGTATCGCCGCGCTGGTTTCGAAGAGACCGGAGATATCTGGCCTCATGGCGAGGCCGGGCCCCAATACATAATGTCCCTGCCCTTATCAGCAACGGCAGTGTAGCGACGAACACCTATTCCGCTTCCTTCATTGATGTCAGAAAGATAGCCCCTACGATCAGCGTCGCCCCCACGATGGCAAGCGGCGTGATTGTTGCGCCCAAAAACAAGGCCGAATTGACAAAAGTAAACACGACCGAAGCTGCAAATAGCAAAGTCGCAGTCAAAGTCGAAACCCGCGCGGCGGCCTCGTACCAAAGATAGTAGGCCAACGCGGTTGGCAGGACGCCCAACAAGATCAAAAACAAAACGTCGTTGGCCGTTGGTATTTGCAATGAAAAGGCGGCCATTGGTATCAGCAATACGCCTGAACAAAGGAAAATGCCGAACAGGAAATTCAGTCTCTCTCCTGTTGATTTCGAACTGCGCATTGCACGGCTGCTGGAAATTAGAAACACAGCCCAGCTGAGGCCCGCACCGATTTCCAGAAGATCACCGAACAACGGTTCGCCTCCCCCCTGAAAATCCCGGTAAACTGTTAAAAAAACGCCAAAAATTGCAAGTGCCGTCGCCAAAACGTCTATGCGCGTCACCTTCGTATCTGCAAAGAAATAAAGGAATACCAGAACAAAGAACGGCGCGGTATTTTCGAGCACCATCGCATTTGCCGCGCCTGTGTGCTCGAGGCCGATATGGAACAGGATGTAGTTGACCACAGTCGCCAGTACCGCCAGACGGAAATTCCAATCGCCCAGTTGAATCGACACAGAAACCCGCATCACCCGCAACATGCAATAAATCGCCAGAGCGGCGATAAACAGGCGTGTGACAGCAATCTGTAATCCGCCCAGATCACTTGTGAGATAGCGCACGATGACACTGTGCGTGCCCCAAAGGAACGCCGCCAGAAACCCCAGGACCAGACCGTTTTGCATCAGTTTGGTTCCGAGCATCACTGAGCCGCACTTACTTCAGCTGGCTGTCTTTAGAGCCCCGGCGGTTCATTCCGCCCCGAACTTTAGTCACGCCATCGCGGTCTTGCTGGCAATCCAGACACAGCTTAACGCCCGGCAGCGCAGCGCGTCGCTTTTCCGGAATCGGCTCTTCACACTCCGCACAATGGGTCAGGCTTTCGCCGACGGGGCGCTTCTGAGCTTGCATCCGCGCCAGTTCGTCCGAAATCGAAGCTTCGATTTGTTCGCTTACCGCTCCATCGCGTGCCCAGCCACCTGCCATGGGTTTCCTCCTGAAACATGGAACAACAGGATAGCCGAGCCCCTAGGCGCTGAGCAAGTTACAGCGACACCGCGTCTTCAAATACACGATCAATCACCTCTTGCGTGCCGCGCGAAAACTCTAGTGGGCAGGGATAATCCGCACCGTCCCGGATCGACCGGCAGAACGCTTCTACCTGCAATTTGTAATGGTTTGCCGCTGGGAACCTGTTGACTTGAACTTCAAGACCTGGGCGGTGCAGCTCTACCCGTGCCTCGCCAAACACACGCGCGTTGAAAGGCGTTGTCAGACGAATCAGACCACCCTCGCCATGAAACACCATTTCCTGATGAGGGTGCATTCGGATGGACACGTAGGCCGAATAGGTAAAGCCAGGGAATTGGGCGCGGATTTCGGTAAAGGTGTCTATGTCGTTCTGCCAGCGGATTGCAGATTGAACCGCCACAGGCTCTGCCCCAGTGGCAAAGCGCGCGCCGCCGATGACGTAGACACCAATGTCCCGCAATCCGCCGCCGCCCGTTTCGGCCCGGTTGCGGATGTTCCCCGTGTCCGCCCGATTGTCAAAACTGAACGCGCCGGTCACATGCACCAAATTCCCGATGGCACCATCGGCGATCAGATCACGTGCCAGCTGCCACTGGGGGTGATGCACAATCATATAGGCTTCGGCCGCAAGCACCCCTGTCTGGTCGCGCTTGGCGATCAGTTGGTCAAACTCAGCGGCCTTCATGGTCATTGGTTTTTCGCACAGTAAATGTTTACCGGCGTCCATTGCCCTTAGACTCCACTCGACATGCATGTGGTTCGGCAAGGGGATATAGACCGCGTCGATGCCGGGATCTGACAGCAAAGCCTCGTAGCTGTTCAATACGCTGAGGTCCGGGCAAAAGGACAGAAATGGATTTGCCTTTGCTGTGTCAGATGTTGCCAATGCAGCCAAACGAGCACCATTTGCTGCATGTATTGCCGGAGCCATATGCTCGCGCGCGAATTTCGCGGCCCCTAAAACGCCAAACTGAACAGGCTGTTGCATCGCTTCTTTCCTCAGGAGTTAGAACCACACCGACTGCCTACTTCACGCACCGGTGACTTGAACCTAGAACTATTTTTCGAAATTAAATCAGCCTTTCCCGTAACATACAAACTGGTCCGCCGCCACTCATTCAATTTTCTTGATCCGTTTCAGTGTCTCCCCCGTAGCTAAACCATCGACAGGTGCATGGCGCAATCGGGTCTGCTGCTTGTTCTGATTAGACGCAACAAATTGGGTGGGAGTGACCAAAAACGATGGATATGGAGACGACAACCAAGGATCAGCAAACCATAACCGGGATTGTCCTGAACAGCGGCGCACCGGGGACCTTTGACGACAACCCGGATGACTTTGACATCTTGCGTGAGGCGGCGATTGCAGCAGGGCTGGTCGGAACACTGGATAGTCCTGAAGTGGATTTGACGGTCTTCGCGCCAAAAGACTCTGCATTTATAAATTTGGCCCAAACCCTTGGCTTCACAGGCGATGACGAGGCGGAAGCGCTGAATTACATCGTCAAAGCGCTGACGCTTCTTGGTGGCGGAGACCCTTTGCCACTACTGAAAAGCATCCTTGAATACCATGTGGTTGACGGTGAATTCACCAAGGACGCCGTGGTTGCGCTGGGTAACGGTGCTGAGATTAACACCCTTCTGGGATCATCTCTCGAACTGAATCTGGAAACGTCACCACCAAGCTTGGTGGATGCAGACGTAGCCATCACCGATCCAAACCTGGTTGCATTTGACGTGGATGCGTCCAATGGGATCATTCACGTGCTGGACGGTGTGCTGCTCCCGGTATCGGTATCAAGCATACTGGGCCAGAAAAATACCGATTTCATTCTGGGTGATGACACTGACGAGTTCTTTTTTACCGGCAAGGGACAGGATTTCATCCATGGCGGTGGTGGTCGCGATGTTATCAAAGCGGGTAAAGGCAATGACGTGGCCCTTGGCGGTGATGGGAATGACATCATTTTTGGCGGACGTGGCAAGGATATTCTGCGCGGCGACGATGGCCACGATAAAATCTACGGAGGTCGTGGCGCCGACCTGATCGATGGCGGTACTGGCGATGACATCCTGATCGGCGGGCGCGGCAAGGATACGTTTGTCATGGAAAACGGGGATGGGGACGACTTATTCCTCGATTTTCGCGCTGGCCAAGACAAGATTGATCTGTCCGGCTATGACGGGATTACCAGCTATGAAGATATTGAAGACGACATCTCTGGCGGGTTCTTCCGCACAGAAATTGAATTGGACGACGGCGATAGCATCGTTTTGGCCGGTGTTCGTCCAGGGCAGCTATCTGAAGACGATTTTGTTTTCGTGTGAAGCCAAACAAACCAGCCCGCAGAGATTGCGGGCTGGTGTTAGTGTCAGCTGGTTGCCAGCATGCCTTTTTCGCGGGCAAGGTCCCGCATCTTCTTTTGCAGTTTCTCAAACGCGCGCACTTCGATCTGGCGAATACGTTCGCGGCTGACGTTATACTGCGTGCTCAGCTCTTCCAGAGTCACCGGCTGATCCATCAACCGGCGCTGCGTCAGGATGTCCTTTTCCCGATCGTTCAGCACATCCAGAGCAGCAGTTAGCAACTCGCGGCGTGCTTCCAGTTCGTCGCGCGCTTCATAGTCGCCCGCCTGATCGGCATCTTCATCTTCCAGCCAATCCTGCCATTGCATCGTGCCCTCGCCTTCGGACCCCACGGTCGCGTTCAGCGAGGCATCCCCACCGGACATACGGCGGTTCATGCTGATGACTTCTTCTTCGGTCACGCCCAGATCATTGGCGATCTGTTTGACGTTTTCAGGACGCAGGTCGCCTTCCTCCAACGCGCCGATACGGGCCTTGGCCTTGCGCAGGTTGAAGAACAGTTTTTTCTGAGCCGAGGTTGTACCCAGCTTCACCAATGACCACGACCGCAGGATATATTCCTGGATCGAGGCGCGGATCCACCACATGGCGTAGGTTGCCAGACGGAAGCCTTTTTCAGGGTCAAACCGTTTCACCGCCTGCATCAGGCCGACATTCGCCTCGGAGATCACTTCGGCCTGCGGCAGTCCGTAGCCGCGATAACCCATAGCGATTTTGGCCGCCAGACGCAGGTGAGATGTCACCATCTTATGTGCGGCTTCAGTATCCTGCTCTTCGACCCAGCGCTTGGCCAGCATGTATTCTTCTTCCGGCTCCAGCAGAGGAAACTTGCGGATTTCCTGCATATAGCGATTCAGGCCGCCCTCGGGCGTCGGTGCGGGGAGATTTGCGTAGTTTGCCATTATGATGTCCCTCCGACAAATGTTTAAGTCTTTAACATAGGATATGGGTAAGGAACCCTGCCTATTCAAGAGGTGCTGCTATCAGTCTGAAATTAAACTTCTGTTAAGGGAAGATAAGAAACTCTTTCTCACGGGACTTTGCTTATTGTGACACTGGTGTGCGCAGGCCTGCAATCAGGGATTTCATATCTTGCGGCAGGTCAGCCTCGAACCGCAGGTTTTCGCCGGTCACCGGGTGTTCGAACCCCAAAACCGCTGCATGAAGGGCCTGACGCGGGAAATCGCGGACAGATTCAGCAGCCGAAACCGAAAAGGCCTTGGCAGACAGCTTGCGCTTGCCGCCGTAAACCGGGTCTCCGACCAGCCCATGCCCTGCATGGGCCATATGGACCCGGATTTGATGGGTGCGTCCGGTTTCCAGCCAGCATTCGATCAGAGCCAGCCCTGCGGGTGTACCAAAACTCTCAACGACCCGTGCACGCGTTACTGCGTGGCGACCCCCATGGAAGAGAACAGCCTGTCTTTGTCGGTCGGTCTTGTGCCGCGCAAGCTGCGTGGTCACGCGCATGATGTTGCCGGGTTCGAAACTGACCCCTTTGACACCGCGCAAACGTGGATCGTTTGCGTCCGGCACCCCGTAGCACACGGCGCGGTAATACCGTTCGACACTATGGGCTGCGAATTGCTCGGCCAGGCCGTGGTGTGCAGCGTCCGATTTTGCCACCACCAAAAGGCCACTGGTTTCCTTGTCGATGCGATGCACGATGCCCGGGCGCTTGACCCCACCAACACCTGACAGATCATCCCCGCAATGGTGCAGCAACGCGTTTACCAGTGTACCGCTGGGCGAACCCGGCGCGGGATGCACGACCATGCCTGCGGGTTTGTTCACAACAATCACATCCGCATCTTCAAAGACGACCTCAAGCGGGATGTCTTCGGGGCCGATATGGCTGTCTTCGGCCTCGGCCACGACAATGGTAACATGTGCTCCTTCCGCAACTTTTGCCTTAGGGTCACGTACCTCGCGCCCATTGACCTGAACCGCACCCTCTTCGATCAGACGCGCGAGCCGGGTGCGCGACAGGTTTTCACCATCTGGCACATCTCTTGAAAGCGCCTTATCAAGGCGTGACGGCGGATCAGCCGCGATCTGAAACTCAATCTGGCGGGTGCCCATGACTGTCCCTTCCGAACCCCAAGAACCGCAGGAAACACCGCAGCTGCGATTGCTGAGGCGGATGGTCATGTTGTTGACCGCGGTGATGATTGGCGGGGTTCTAGTGACATTCGCCCTGATTGTCATCCGCCTATCGGACCGCACCCCCGCCCTTCCGGATCAGATCGAGTTGCCGGACGGTGCGAAGGCCCAGGCGCTGACCATCGGCTCTAACTGGTACGCGGTTGTCACGGATGACAACCGTGTTCTGATCTTTGACAAAACGACCGGAAAGCTGCGTCAGGAAATAGTGGTCGAGTAAGCAAGGGCGAACGCCTTGCCCCCATACCAGATTTGGCATGCAGCTTAATTTTCGTTCGGGAACAACGACGTACCAACCCACGCCGCGCCCAATCGCTGATCCAGCGCGTCTGACCGTATTTTCAGTTTTCCGACAAGCGGAGACAGAGTAACCTCGCGCAGGCAGATCCTTTCCCCCACCAAGCTCAAATCTACTCTGGCAAATTCGACGTCTTGCGCCAGAGCTTCTGCGATCCCGACCATCTCGTCGAATTGCGCGGGCCGCGGCTCTGTGTCCGAACTGGTTGGGAAAAACAACTCATCTGGTCGGAATGTATAGTCTCGGTCGTGCAGCATCTGAATGCGTCCGCGCCCCCGGTCACGGTCGACCTGCACCAAATGAACACAGCCAGCGATCACCCAGAACTTCCAATCGGTGACTGTGTGTTCACCGGCTGTCAGATCTTCCTCAAGACAATAGTTGGGCTGCCGGGTAACGCGCCACCAGTCCCCGGTCCAGAACCCTTCCGGCGTTTTGGTTTTGTGCCACGCGGCCATCTGATTGTTTGCCGCGTCGCGCTCAGCGTCATCCAGCGGAAGCGACACGCCAATCCTGTGCGCAACGCTGGCCGAGCCTTTCAGGCTGTATTCACCGGGCTCGTCAGAAAGCGCTTCAGGCAGGGTCGGTATGTGTGAATGCCATACACGCCTCGGCACAGTCAGACCGTCCGGCACCTGCTCCACTGTTTTGTCTTGTTCTGCAACAAACGCGTCGGGAACTGCACCAAACAGCTTCATCACCAACAGCTTTTCGGAAAAGGTTTTCGGCGCGCAGAGATCAGGTAGACGGCGGTGGCTTTCGGCATAGTTGAACAGCGACATGGCAAGCGCATTCAGACGCGCAGCCTCGCTGCCGTAATGATCCCAACCACGCAAACGGCCCGGACGTGGCGGATCGTTCACACCATAGAGATTGTCAGACTGGATCCTGTCCAGCTCTGCCTGCGCGACTTTCAAATAGTCTTCTCTGTCTGACAGCAGGGCCGTAGACATTGCACCGCCTGTGGCTTTTCGGATGTCTTCTGTTGTTGGCCGTAACACGGGCAGGTCGGCCGGAAACTCGATCGGTTTGGGCCCCTTTCTGCCATGGCGCGGCAGAGGCGCATCGCTTGCTCGGATGCCCAGGTTTCGCAAGCGTCTGTCCAGGAAAGAATGCCTTTTGATGCCATTTGCGATCCACCACCGCATCCGGCGCCCCCACAGGTGCACTGCAAGAGTGTCGTCCTTGATGTATGTCTTTCTGAACTCTCGGACGTGAATATCGTTGGCTTGCCCGGCCTGACGGAACGGCAACGGATAAAACACCGGGATTGGACTGGCATGTTTCAATTCGTCATGTTGGCGCAGATACCATGTCATGACACCCGGTCCGTAAACGCTGTGCTCCTGATCCGAAGCATGCGGCAACTCGCCGGCGCGCTTCATCCGCTCAAGCTCTGCCCGTTCATCACCTTCGACCCAGGGACGGATCGGGTAAGGATCATTGCTGTACTCAATATACGAGCCCAGTGCCGGACTGTCCGAGGGCAGCCGCATCACGGCATTACAGATCGTGTCCCTGTTGAAGTAGCCAAAGATGTGATCGGCCTTAGGGATCGGAGACAGCGCCACCACATCCGTATCGCACCACAGGAAATCTGTTTTTTTCATCAACTGCAATCTGAAGATGTCAGATTGCGGAACCGGCGTTTTGAACTGGTTGTTCATGATGAACTGTTTCGGCTCATGCACTTCGTTGGCCGATACCAATTCAACGCCAGACGGTACGTTTTCGACCTGCCCATAGTGAAACAAAACCAGCCTGTGGCCCTGTTCGACAAAGGACAGCATGCACATCTGTTCCAGAAAACTCAGACGGCCTTCCATCCAGAGCATCCCAATCGTCGGAAGAGAGCGATCCGCAGCCATAGTTTTTTCTCCGAGGGGTGATCTGTTAGGTTTCTGGCGTCTGTTCACCGGATGCAGGGGTGGGCTCTGCCGAAAGCCGCTCCCGCACAATGCGGTCTTTTTTGACAAACTCCACCGCCGGTTTTGCCAGCAGTTTCTGGTACAGTTCGTTGTAATCTGGCTGTTTCAGAAGATCGTTGATCAGCGCCTTGTGCCAGCGGAAAGACTTTCTGTGCAACCGTTTAAGCCGGTCATCCGCTCGAAACTCCTCTAACACCGCGTCAACCTCATCCTTGTATCGCAGGATAGTTTCATCCGTTGCGCCGCCGCGGTTCCAGCGATCCCAATAGTCCGTACCAAGCGTCTGAGATGAGTGGTTCGCCCTGCCCCGGCTTCGTTTAGCCAGGTAAGCTTGAGTAGACCGAACCGCATAGTGATTTATTTGCGCGATTTCAAAGCCAAAGGGTGGCGAGACGTGATTGCCAAAAGGCGCGGGTTCTTTGGCATGCCCTCCGGGCACGGAACGGAATACCGCCGCCTGATACTCGGCCCGGGGATGAGGGTTGTGAAGCCCATAGCGTAAATAAACTTCACCTTGCCGGAACATGGATTTCACAAAACGGCGCCCTGCCCCACCCTGTTCATAGTCCAACTCACCGTCAAAGAATTGCTGCGTCACAGGCGTATCACGCATCACGTGCCGACCGTTGTTCGAAAAAATCTTCCACGGGATCGAGATGACATCGACCCCCGGTGTCGCTTCGATCAGGTCGTCCAGCTTGTTATTGCCGACGTGAATGTTCAGGAACTCGTCCGCGTCGCCCACGTAAATCCACTTGGCCTCTTTCACGACCGGCAGACGGCGCGCCTGTCTGAGAGCGGACCGGTGAATCCCACCTGTTCCAACGCGGTTTTTGTGAAACTCGACATGGCCCAAGTCCTGCAAACGGCGAAGTATTTGGTTTGTGCCGTCCGTACAATCGTTGGTGTAGACAATGATCCGGTCGAACCCCAAAACCTTGTGATGGGCGACCCATTCCAGAATATAGGGCCCCTCGTTCTTCATCGCGGTGATGAGGATTTTTTCAGGCTTAACCATCGCTGCCACTCAATCCCGTCGCTTAACTGGCCTGCCCTTTGCTGTCATCCTGCGGAACAATCTTTTCTATGGCGATCTGAGCACCGGCAATTGCCCGGATGCGCAACGCGCGTGGATACTTACCAAGAAACTCGTTCACCGCCCGGATGACGCCATCACCCCACCAGCCCCGACGGTGGTAGTCATCAAAGGCCATGATCCCGCCAGGTTTGATCTTGGGAAACAGTGCCGCCAGATCGGCAGTCACGCCTTCATAAGAGTGGTCGCCATCGACATAGGCAAATGAGATGCTTTCGTCATCAAACAGTTCAAGCGCAGGCACCGAGAAATCCCGGATGATACCGACCTTGCCCTCTTCAATCTCTTTTTCGAACGACTTGACCACTTTCTGGAAGATGGCCTCCATCTTTTCGTCTTCGGTCCGGCCAACAAATGCGGTTGTGTGCGACTCTTCCCCGATGTGTTTCCAAGGATCGATAAGAAACAGCTGACTGGGCTCAATCAGTTTGAGAATGGTCGGCGAGAACTCTCCTTGCCAGACACCGATTTCAACTGCGACACCTCCTTTTGGAAGGCGCGACAGAAACGTGCGGCGGATTGCATCCTTGGTGTTCTTGCGCTTGGTTGCCTTGTCGGCCTGCGGCTTTTCCTTACGCCCAGGCGCAGCACCAATGATCTGGGGTTCGTTTGCCATCTCAACCTCGTTCTGTGTTCGAAGCAGGCATCAAAACGATGCGACCACCCCACTTTGTTCTTTTCTAGATCGCTACCACGACAACAGCGCAAGAGCCAGAAGCTTGGGTTATTCTTTATCGAGCGGGGGCAATTTGTCGATCCCAAGCCACGGTGGCTCTAAGCTGGTTATTCTATAGGACCCGGCATTGCCCGCCAGGAACCGGTTGATCGCAGCAGACATCCCCGAATACGACCCCTTGCCGCGCCTGTAAGACGTGAAGGCGATGCTGCCACCCGGCGCGAGCACCCTGTCGATCCGTCTCAGCAATTGCAGCATCACGCGTTCAGCGCGAACGCCACGAATGACGACGACGCCAATGCTTTGATCTTTGAACAGTTTCAACATCAAGGCAGGCATCGCCCTATACACGCGCAACTTTCCCGACAGAATGGGCTCGCGGAAATACTCGAGAAACGCATAGAACGCCCGGTCAAGCGCCTGCGCGCCCTCATCTTGGGTCGTGTCCGGGCAGGCAAACCCGTTCCAGGACAAGCCCCAAGGCGCAATTACGGTCAATTGCGCAACAGTCCCCAAATCCAGTATTTCCTGGACGATTTCTGGTTCAACCTGCCCGATCAGGACCCAGGATTTCTTTCCGCTGATCGACTTCAGGAATTTCTTGCGTTGCTTTGCCGTTCTTTCAACTTCCTTAGGTGTTTGCGGCAAAAAACTGGGATCTCTGGGATCAAACGGCAGATCGACCTGTTTCGGGTCAGTGATCTTGGCGTGTTCCGCCTTAGCCTGCTCACAATCCATAGGCGTGTCCAGGGCATCAAGCCGAACAAACCACGGGTAATTCAGCGTCTTATTGTTCGAGATTATCGCCATTTGCCCGATCCGGTTCCATTTCGCGACCTGCGCAAAACTGACCTCGGGGTCTTTGTACACTTCCACATCGAACGAAGTGTTGGCTTCTTCCAGGACCCCCAAATCCAAGGCTTTCAGGTTCTGGCCGCTGCGGAAATTCTGATACCTCCGAATAAAGCTCTTTGCGGCGTCGGTTTGGCGAACCGTGGCAATCCGGGACTTATGAAACTCAACAGCCTGTTCGTGGAGGTTTCGCAAGATTTCGTCCTGACACAGGCGTTCATGTGCGTGACGCATACGGTCCAGCTTGGACAGGACTGACCGTTCCTCGACATCATTGAAGCAATGCATGTGCCAATAGGCCTGCCCGGTCGCCTCCATCTTTGGATGAAACGCCGTTGTGTTCACATCCCCGCGAAGCCGCTTCATCAGATAGCTTTCGATGGACCTGACGGCATAGTGGTTCATACGAAACAACGAAGTTCCAAAGGCCGCACCAGTCGTCGTAAACGCCCAGCCACGCCGACGCATTGCAGGTGGCAGCGGATCGCCGTCACCATCGACCCAAGCGAAGTTTTCAACTTTACCCTTGATCGGACCACGCGGTCGATGCGTGTTGACCAAACGATAAGATCCATTGTTGCGGATCAGAGATTTGAACGCGCGCAAATTCTGCGGCATGACCATGCCCATCTCGCCGGCGCGCGTGAACTGCTCAATAACGAACTTGTCTTCGAACTCGACAATCCCGTTGTGCCCAAACATCTGCCATAGCGCCGCAAAACCATCCGCGTGCGGCAACGTTCGGAAAAGGTCGTCCAGCGTGCCTTCGCCGACACGGATATCAAAGAACTCATCGACATCGCACACCAGAATCCACTCGGCTTCGGAAGACCAGGGATGTTTCATTGCGTTGGCATACGCCGAAGCTTGCGGCCCGTGTTTCCACGGCCCCGGATTGTCGATATGCGCTAGGAAACCAAGCTCTTCACACCGTTTGAGGATCGCATCCGTACCATCCGAGCAGTCGTTCGAGTTGACGATGAAATGTGTGAAACCGATCGATTGGTAGTAGGCAATCCACTCGAGAATGAAAGGGCCTTCATCTTTCATCGTGGAAATGACTAATCTCATCAACGCATCCCGCAATCATGGCCCCGGCATTCAGAGATGCAGGATAAGCGCATCCCAGCAAGGGCATAGCTCGCATCCCTGAACAGGGCTGTGTTACGGGCCGTGGATTGGCAATGCAAGTGGGCAGCAGCTTGTTGCCCTTTCAGACGTCACAACCGTGTCCGAAGCGCACGTGCCTGGCAGCTTGCGAAAATGAGCGTGCCACAGGATTAAGGTATGATTTGGTGCGGTCGAGATGCATTGAAGACTTGAACACGCATAATTCTGACCGCTTCAGGTTGCCTCAAGAATTCTACTAAACCACTGCAAAACATAAAATTGTGCTTTCCATTCGCGTCAGAGCGGTTCACTGCGTCTCACACTATAAGGTGGACCAGAGGGTGGACCAATGCCAGCACTCAACAAGCTATCATCATTGCAGGTAAAGAATGCCCCACCCGGCAAATACTCGGACGGCGGGGGCCTCTGGTTACACAAAAAAGATGGTGATGACGGCAAGTGGTTCCTTCGGGTCCATGTCCACGGGCGTCGCAGAGAGATGGGTTTGGGCGCTCTGTCAGCCGTATCTTTGAAGGAAGCGCGCGAGGAAGCCGAGAAATGGCGACCCATAGCCCGCAAAGGCAAAGACCCCATCAAAGAACAAGAACGGATACGCCGGGAAGCTGCTTAGACCGATCACGCCTTGACCGTGATCGCGAAAGAAACCTTCAGGAAACTTCAGAGAGGCGAATACGCCGGATCTCGCATCAGATCAAATTTCGAGAAGAAGCTTACGGCTCTTTCTCCGAGTTGTTGCCGCCGGGTAGGCACTGAGAACGGACAAAGTAGGCCAAAAGCAAAAAAGGATGAACGTCTGATGAACGAGCTCGCGGATCTATTTTAACCAGCAAAATGAAAAACTCAGGGCGTTCTAATCTATTTTTTACATCAGCAGCCTAGGGTCAGGACTCATAGCCAATAGATAACGAGTGCTGCGAGGGCGATTGCTGA